>JALHPY010000069.1 GCA_022842305.1 Rubrivivax sp. | reverse complement strand
GCCGCCCGAACCGGCCGCCGGCGTGCGCTGGACCGCCACCCCGGCTGCGGCCGCTGCGGCCGAACGCTGGCTAGGCGCCGCCGTGCCGCTTCAAAGCGATGCCGAACGCGCGCTCGAAGCCGCGCTGGCCGGCGTCAACCTGCGCCAGTTCGGGCTGGTGGCGCAGACGCGCGGTACGCGCCAGCTGGCCGAGGTCGGTCGGCGCCTGCTCAGCCGCGAATGGCGCCCGGTGCGCTGGGGCCTGGCGGCGCTGGTGGCGGTGCAGCTGCTGGGCCTGAACGTCCACGCCTGGCAGCAGCGCCAGGCCGCCGCGACCAAGCGCGAGGCCATGACCGCCCTGCTGCGCAGCGCCCACCCGGGCGTGCGCGCGGTGCTCGACGCGCCGGTGCAGATGGAACGCGAGACCGACCGGCTGCGCGCCGCCGCCGGCCGCCCGGGCGACACCGATCTCGAAACCCTGATGTCCGTCGCCGCCGCCGCCTGGCCCGATGCCCAGGGCCCGGTTCAGACCCTGCGCTTCGAGACCGGCCGCCTGACGCTGGCGGCCGCCGGCTGGGGCGAGCCGCAGGTGCAGCAGTTCCGCCAGCGCCTGCGCAGCGCCGGCTACAGCGCCGAATTTGCCGACGGCCGCGTGAGCATCGTGCGCGGCACGGGCCGGGGGGCCACATGAGCGCCGCACGGCCGTTCCGAAGGCGCTCGTCGCTCCCCCTTGGGGGGACTGAGTGCCGCGGCTCCAAGTCCGCCTGCGCGGACTTGGACGGCACGAAGGACAGCCGCGTCTCGCGGCTGGCGGCCCGCAGGGCCAAGGGGGCCACATGACCGAAGCGACCGGCCTGAAACCCTGGCTGGCACCTCTGGCCGCCTGGTGGCGCGGCTTGGCCGCGCGCGAGCGCCGCGGCCTGACGCTGGCCGCGCTGGTGCTGGTCGGCTACGCCGTGCTGGCCCTGGCCGTGCTGCCGGCCTGGCGCAGCATCGCGCGCGCGCCGGCCGAACTGGACGCGCTCGAAGCCCAGCTGCAGACCATGCAGCGCCTGGCGGCCGAGGCGCAGCAGCTGCGCGGCGCCGCGCCGGTGAATGCGGAACAAGCCGCAGAGGCTCTGAAGGCCGCCACCGCGCGCCTGGGTGACAAGGCGCGCCTGACCTTGCAGGCGGACCGCGCTACCTTGATGCTCGCCGGCGCCAGCACCAGCCAGTTGCGCGACTGGCTGGCCGAGGCCCGTTCGGGCGCGCGTGCGCGCCCGCTCGAAGCCAACCTCACGCGCGGCGCCAGCGGCTACACCGGTACGCTGGTGGTGGCGCTGGGGGGCGGCACCTGATGCGCTGGCCCCTGGTCGGAGCCCTGCTGGGCGCGCTGGTGGCCTTGCCGGTGTTTGCGCCGGCAGCCTGGCTGGCGGGCGCCCTGGCCGTGGCCAGCGACCAGCGCCTGGTGCTGGCCGACGCGCGCGGCAGCATCTGGCAGGGCAGCGCCACGGTGGTGCTGACCGGCGGCGAGGGCAGCCGCGACGCCAGCGCCCTGCCGGGCCGGCTGCACTGGACGCTGCGGCCCGCGGGCGCGGCGCTGGCCTTGCGCGCGCAACACGCCTGCTGCCTGAACGGCGAACTGCTGATGCTGCTGCGCCCCGGCCTGGGCCGCCTTCGCATCGAATTGCCGGCCGCGCAGGGCAGCATCGGCCAGTGGCCGGCGGCCTGGCTGGTGGGCCTGGGCGCGCCCTGGAACACCTTGCGCCCCAGCGGCGCGCTGCAGCTGTCCAGCCCGGGGCTGGTGCTCGAGACCGTGCAGGGGCACTGGATCTTCAGCGGCCGCGCCGACCTGGAGCTCAGCGCCATGGCCTCGCGCGTGTCCACGCTGGACGTGCTGGGCAGCTACCGCGTGCGCCTGCTGGGCGATGCCGGCGCGGGCGGCGCGCGCATGGAGCTCAGCACGCTCAGTGGCGCGCTGCAGCTGTCGGGCAGCGGCCAGTGGGCCGGGCCGCGGCTGCGTTTCAACGGCCAGGCCAGCGCCGCACCGGGCGCCGAGGCGGCGCTCAACAATCTGCTGAACATCATCGGCCGGCGCCAGGGCGCGCTGTCCGTCATTTCGATCGGATGACCATGATCCAAGCGCTGTTCCGGGCCCGGGGTGCCCGGGCCCTTCTCGCAGTGGCCGCGGCCCTGCTGGTGCTGCCAGGCGCACAGGCCCAGGGCAGTGCCGCGCGCTCGCGCGCACCGGTGACGGTGAACTTCGTCAACGCCGACGTCGAAGCGGTGACGCGCGCCTTTGCCGCGATGATCGACCGCGCCATCGTCGTCGACCCGCGCGTCAAGGGCACGATCACCGTCTACAGCGAGCAGCCGCAGAGCGTGCGCGAGGCCTACGCCAGCTACCTGTCGGCGCTGCGCGGGCTGGGCTTCGCGGTGGTCGAAAGCGGCGGCCTGCTCAAGGTGGTGCCCGAGGCCGACGCCAAGCTGCAGGCCGGCACGGTGTCGGTGGGCGATGTCGGCGTGCGCGGCAACCAGGTCATCACGCAGATCTTCACGCTGCGCTACGAGTCCGCCAACAACCTGGTGGCGGTGCTGCGGCCGCTGATCAGCGCCAACAACACCATCAACGCCAACCCGGGCAGCAATTCGCTGGTCATCACCGACTACGCCGAGAACCTGACGCGCATCGGCAAGATCATCGCCGCGCTCGACAACCCCACCGGCACCGAAGTCGAGGTGGTGCCGCTGGAGCACGCGGTGGCGGCCGACCTGGCGCCGCTGGTGCAGCGCCTCAGCGAAGGCGGCTCGGCCGCCGCCGTGCCGGGCGCGCAGCCCGGCGGGGCGTTGACGGTGGTGGCCGATTCGCGCAGCAACACGCTGCTGGTGCGGGCTTCGAACCCGGCCAAGCTGGCGGCGGCGCGCGCCACCATCGCGCGGCTGGACCGGCCCAGCCACATGGCAAATGGCGGCATGTGGGTGGTGCACCTCAAGCACGCCGACGCGGCGCGCCTGGCCACCGTGGTGCGGGCGGCCTTCGGCACCGCCGGGGGCAGCGCCGCGCCCACCCCTGCCGCACCCGCGCCCACGCCGGCAGCGGCCCCGACCACCGGCAACACCGGGCTGTCGTCCGGCACCAGCACGCTCACCTCCACGGCACAGCCTTCGACGGGTGGCTTCATCCAGGCCGATCCGGCCACCAACTCGCTCATCATCACCGCGCCCGAACCGCTGTACAAGCAGGTGCGCGCGCTGATAGACCAGCTCGACACGCGCCGCGCCCAGGTCTACATCGAAAGCATGATCGTCGAGGTCTCGGGCGGCAACGCGGCCGATTTCGGCTTCCAGTGGCAGGGCCTGCTGGGCCGCAGCGGCGACCAGGCCGGCCTGGTGGGGGGCACCAATTTCAGCGCGCCGGGGCGACCCAGCATCATCGACATCAACACCTCGGCGGTGACCGGTTCCGTCAACCTGGGTTCGGGCCTGAACCTGGGCGTGCTCAATACCATCAACGGCGTCACCTCGTTGGCGGCGATCGCACGTGCGCTGCAGTCGCAGACCGACACCAACATCGTCAGCACACCCAACCTGATCACGCTGGACAACGAAGAGGCCAAGATCGTGGTCGGCGAGAACGTGCCCTTCATCACCGGCCAGTTCACGCAGACCGGCGGCGCCACCACCAACCCCTTCCAGACCATCGAGCGCAAGGACGTCGGCATCACGCTGCGCATCCGCCCGCAGATCGGCGAGAACGGCGCCATCCGCATGCAGATCTTCCAGGAGCAGAGCACCGTGAAGGCCGACACCGCGGCCGGCACCAGCAATGCCGGCCCGTCCACCACCAAGCGCAGCATCGAGAACAACGTGGTCGTCGACGACGGCCAGATCCTGGTGCTGGGCGGCCTGATCGAAGACCGCTTCGAGACCACGCACAGCAAGGTGCCGCTGCTGGGCGACATCCCCTTCCTGGGCGCGCTGTTCCGCAGCGAAAGCCGCGAGCGCCGCCGCACCAACCTGATGGTCTTTCTGCGGCCCGTGGTGATGCGCGACGCCGACAGCAGCAACCGCCTGTCGCTGGACCGCTACGAGCAGATGCGCAACCTGCAGCGCGAGGCCCAGCCTTCGCCCAGCGTGGTGCTGCCCATCAACGAGGCCCCGGTGCTGCCGGCGCGGCCCTCCGAGCGCCCGGCCTCTGGCGAGACGCCGCCGCCGCTGGCGCCGGCCGAGCCGACGCGGGCCCCCTGATCCCATGGCCACCCGCCACCCGCTGCCCTACGCCTTTGCCAAGGCGAACACGCTGCTGCTCGAGGACGACGGCGAGCGCCTGCTGCTGTGGGCCGGCGAGACCACGCCGCTGGCGGCGCTGGCCGAGGTGACGCGGTTGTTCGACGTGCTGCGCTTCGAGCGCGAGGCCTCGGCCACGCTGGGCCAGCGCATCGCCGCGGCCTATGCCGGCGGTGAAAGCAGCGCGGCCGCGGTCATCGGCGAGGTGGAAAGCGGCGTCGACCTGTCGCGCATGATGCAGGACCTGCCGGCGGTGGAAGACCTGCTGGAGGCCGCCGACGACGCGCCCATCATCCGCATGCTCAATGCGCTGCTGACCCAGGCCGCCAAGGACGGCGCCTCGGACATCCACATCGAGCCGTACGAGCGCAGCAGCAGCGTGCGCTTTCGCGTGGACGGCACGCTGCGCGAGGTGGTGCAGCCCAACAAGGCGCTGCACGCGGCGCTGATCAGCCGGCTGAAGATCATGGCCGAGCTCGACATCGCCGAGAAGCGCCTGCCGCAGGACGGCCGCATCAGCCTGCGCATCGGCGGCCGCGCCATCGACGTGCGCGTGTCCACGCTGCCTTCTTCGCACGGCGAGCGCGCCGTGCTGCGCCTGCTGGACAAGACCGAGAGCCGCTTCACGCTCGAAGGCCTGGGCATGGACGGCGCGGTGCTCGAATCGTTTGCGCACCTGATCCAGCAGCCGCACGGCATCCTGCTGGTCACCGGGCCCACCGGCTCGGGCAAGACGACCACCTTGTACGCCAGCCTGGGCCGGGTGGACACCGCCACCACCAACGTGCTGACGGTCGAAGACCCGGTCGAGTACGAACTGCCCGGCATCGGCCAGACCCAGGTCAACCCGAAGATCGACCTGACCTTCTCGAAGGCGCTGCGCGCCATCCTGCGCCAGGATCCGGACGTCATCATGATCGGCGAGATCCGCGACTTCGAGACCGCGCAGATCGCCATCCAGGCCAGCCTGACCGGCCACCTGGTGCTGGCCACGGTGCACACGAATGACGCGCCCAGCAGCGTGACCCGGCTCATCGACATGGGGGTCGAGCCCTTCCTGCTGAGCAGCAGCCTGCTGGGCGTGCTGGCGCAGCGCCTGGTGCGCAAGCTCTGCCCGCAATGCCGGCGCCAGGGTGAGGACGGACGTTGGCACCCGATGGGCTGCGCCCATTGCGGCAACACCGGCTACAAGGGCCGCACCGGCGTGTACGAGCTGATGACCGTGGACGACAAGGTGCAGGCGCTGATCCACAACCGCGCCGCCGAGCAGGAACTGCAGGCCGCGGCACGCGCCGCCGGGCTGCGTTCGATGCGCGAGGACGGCGAGCGTCTGGTGAGCAGCGGTGTCACCTCGCTCGAGGAAGTCGTGCGCGTGACGCGCGACTGAGCCCGGCCATGCCCGCCTACCGTTTCGAGGCGCTGGACGCCGCCGGCAAGGCCCAGAACGGCCTGCTGGAGGCCGACAACGCCCGCGCCGCGCGCCAGCAACTGCGCGCGCGCGAACTGGTGCCACTGGCCGTGCTGCCGGTGACGGCGGCCACCAGCGACGGCACGGCACCGCGCTTCACGCGGCGCGTGTTCTCGGCCACCGAGCGCGCCGTGTGGACGCGCCAGCTGGCCGGGCTGGTGGGATCGGGCCTGCCGCTGGAACGCGCGCTCACCGCGCTGGCCGAAGAATCCGAAAGCGATCGCCAGCGCGAGCTGGTGGCGCATCTCAAGAGCGAGGTCAACGCCGGCAGCTCCTTTGCGCGCGCACTGGCCACCGCGCCGCGCGAGTTCGACGAGATCTACCGCGCCGTGGTGGCCGCAGGCGAGCAGAGCGGCGCGCTGGGCCAGGTGCTGGAAAGCCTGGCCGACGACCTGGAGCAGCAGCACGCGCTGCGCGCCAAGGTGCTGGGCGCGATGCTCTACCCGGCCATCGTCTCCACCGTGGCCCTGGTCATCGTGCTGGTGCTGATGACCTGGGTCGTGCCGCAGATCGCCAACGTCTTCAGCAGCTCCAAGCGCGCGCTGCCGGCGCTGACCGTGGCCATGCTCTCGATCAGCGCCTTCCTGCGCCAATGGGGCTGGCTGCTGGCGCTGGCGGTGGCCGCGGCGATCGGCCTGTTCAGCCTGGCGCGGCGCAACGAAGGCCTGCGCGAGCGCAGCGACGCCGCGCTGCTGCGCCTGCCGCTGCTGGGCCGGCTGGCGCGCGGCTACAACGCGGCGCGCTTCGGCGGCACGCTGGCCATGCTGGCCGGGGCCGGCGTGCCCATCCTCAAGGCACTGCAGGCCGCGGCCGAAACGCTGGGCAACCGCGCCATGCGCAACGACGCGCTGGACGCGCTGGCCCAGGTGCGTGAAGGCGCGCCGCTGGCCAGTGCACTGGCCGCCAAGAAGCGATTCCCCGGCCTGCTGGCGATGTTTGCGCGTCTGGGGGAACAGACCGGCCAGCTGCCGCAGATGCTGGCGCGCGCCTCGACCCAGCTTTCGGCCGAGGTGCAACGCCGCGCCATGGCCGCGGCCACCATCCTGGAGCCGCTGCTCATCGTCGGCATGGGCCTGGTGGTGGTGGTCATCATGCTGGCGGTGCTGCTGCCGATCATCCAGCTGAATACCTGGGTGAAGTAGCGGCTCCCCGTCAGGCCGCCGGCCCGTCCCCGGTCTTGGCTGCGTCTTGCTGCGCCCTGGTGGTCTTGAGCGGGCGTCGTCGGACACCGCCTTGGACGGCCTGAAGGACTACACGGCGCAGAGGTGTCCGCTGATCGCGCCGCCGGGTCGGCACATCGACATTCAATGGGCCCGCGCAAGGACGAACTCGGGCCGAGGTTCCCGAGGACTTCGTCTCGGGACGTCCGCGGTCCGGTGGATGCGGCGGCCTTGCCCGAAACGTTCGGCTCCCAGCGCAATGGAGTAGACATCACATGTTCAAGAGCCGCCAGACGAGCGCTGAAGTCGGTGCCCAGGGTTCGAGCAGCCGGCTGCGCGCGCGCCGTTGGATCGGGGTGGTCGCGACCTGCGCGGCTGTGTGGTCCTTGGCTGCGTGCGGTGGCGGTGGCTATGCCGACTCCCAGGGCAATTTCAACATCGGTGTCAGCGTCGGCGGCCAGTTCGTCAGCGATACGCCGGTGTCCTCGGGTGGTTCACTGGATCTGGATGTTCGTGCCGGTGAATCCGTCGTCCTGGATGCGGGCGAGCCCGCCATCTGGACCCTGTACGTCGGGGGCACTGCTGTCAGCGGCGGTGCACGGGTCTTCTACGCGGGGGCCGAGATCACGGCCACCACCCTGAGCGACTCCAGGGTTGCGGTGGACACCTTTGCGGCGTTCCTGCTGCCGGCGCCGATCGAGGTCACGCTGGTGGCCACGTCCACCTTCGATTCGGCCCAGGTCGCGACGGTCTATCTGCTGATCACGAACTAGCCATTGCCGCCCAGGGTAGCCGCCCGCGCAGGGCCGCAGCCTGCGCGGACCGTGCCGCCGGGCTGAGGCGGGGTCATTGCGCGCGAACGGGCATCGGCCCGATCTCCTGCGCCGCCTGTTGCCCGCGGGCGACGTCCACCCGGCGCAGCAGCGCCAGCCCGAGCAGGAAGAAGATCCCCGTTACGCCGATGGCCAGCCGGTGGTTGCCGCTGGTGGCCCAGGTGATCAGGCCGTAGGTGAGCGGGCCGGCGATGGCGGACAGCCGGGTGGCAACGGTCCACAGCCCGTAGAACTCGGCCAGGCGGTCGGCCGGCGCGAACAGCCCGGCCAGCGCGCGCCCGGCGCTCTGGCTGGACCCCATGCACAGCCCAGCCACCACGGCGGCGGCCCAGAAGGGCCCTGGCGTGGTGGCCACCACCGCCAGTGCCGTCATGCCCACCCAGCCCCACAGCGTGACCGTCAGCGCCCGACGGTGGCCGATGCGGTCCTGCCAGTAGCCGAAGGCGAACGCGCCCGCGGCCGCGGCGATGTTGACCAGGAAGATCAGCGCCATCGTCTGTGTCTGCTGGAAACCCAGCACCTCGGCGGCGTAGATGGCGGCCAGCGCGATCACGACCGAGATGCCTGCCTGGTAGGCCGCGGCACAGGCCAGCAGCCAGCGGAAGTCGCGGTAGCGCGCGGCCTCCTGCCAGGTGTGGCGCAGCCGCGCCCAGGCCAGCGCCGTGGCGCCGCGCAGCCGGGCGTCGGGCTGGGCGCGGGCGCGTTCGCGCAGCAGCGCAAAGGTGGCCAGCGACGCCAGCGCGTAGACCACGGCGGTGATCAGCATGGACACCGGCACGAAGTGCGTGGCCGGCAGGCCCTGGCCCTGGGCCCACAGCACGTAGGCCAGGCTCAGGCCCAGCGTCAACATGCCGCCGAAGTAGCCCAGGCTCCAGCCCCAGCCCGAGACACGGCCGATCGCTTCCCGCCGGGCCAGTTCGGGCAGGAAGGCGGCGGTGAGCTGTTCGCCCACCGCATAGCAGAAGTTCGACACGACGATGGCCGCCACGGCCAGCAGCAGGTCACCCGGGCCGACGCCTGCCAGCGCGGCGGTGGCGGCCACGCAGCCCAGCGTGCTGGCGGCCAGCAGCAGCTTCTTGCGGGCCCGGGCGTCGGCCCAGGCACCCAGCAGCGGCGTGGCCAGCATCACCAGCGCGTTGCTCAGGGCCAGCGTCAGCGTCCAGGCCAGTGTGCCCCAGGCGGCGCCGCCCGCGACCACGCCCACGAAGTAGGCGTTGAAGACTGCCGTCAGCACCACCGTCGTGTAGCCGCTGTTGGCGAAGTCGTACATCGCCCAGCCCAGCACCTCGCGGCGGCGCACGCCGGGATTCAGGGCCTGGGTGTCGAAGAGCGTCATCGTGTGGTCAACCCCGGTGTTGGCGCCGATGCTGCTTTGCGCCCCTCGGACGACATCTGCCCAACTTCCGAGGCTGGCGCCGACGAGTCACGGCGCGGGCCGTCAGGCTGCCGGCTTGTCCCCGGCCTCGGCCGCGTCCTCCGGCGCCTTGGTGGTCTTGATCAAGACCTGGGCGGCGATGATGCCGACCTCGTACAGGATGCACATCGGAATGGCCAGCGCCAGCTGCGAGATCACGTCGGGCGGGGTCACCACCGCGGCGACGATGAAGGACCCGACGATGAAATAGCCGCGCCACTTGCGCAGCTGCTCGATGGTGACCACGCCCATGCGGGCCAGCACGATGACGGCAATCGGCACCTCGAAGGCGATGCCGAACACCAGGAACAGCGTGAGCACGAAGCCGAAGTACTGCTCGATGTCTGGCGCGGCGGTGATGGTGGCCGGGGCGAAGGCCTGGATGAACTTGCTCATTCCCGGGATCACCAGGAAGTAGCAGAAGGCCACGCCGGCCACGAACAGCACGGTGCTGGATACCACCAGCGGCAGCATCAGCCGCTTCTCGTGCGAGTAGAGCCCGGGCGCCACGAAGGCCCAGAGCTGGTACAGCACGAAGGGCAGGGCCAGCATCAGCGCGCCCATCAGCGTGATCTTCAGCGGCACCAGCACCGGCGAGATGACGTTGGTGGCGATCAGCGTCGCGCCCTTGGGCAGGTGCGCCACCAGCGGCGCCGCCAGCAGGTCGTACAGCCCGGCCGGGCCGGGCCAGAAGGCCAGCAGGGCGAATGCGATGGCGATGGCGATGACGGCGCGCACCAGGCGGTCGCGCAACTCGATCAGGTGCGAGACGAACGGGGCTTCGGAGCCTTCGAGTTCGTCTTTCTTGGGCGCTTCGCTCATCGGGGGGTCTTCAGGCCGGGCGGTCTGAAGCGCGCCACACGTGCCGCGCCCGATTGCGCATGGGTGCGCACGCCCGCGCGCTGTTTGTACCACTGCGGTGTGGCGCCACGCTTCAGGCGCCACTTCTTGCCGGGATTGCGGTAGTTGGGTGGTGGCGTGGGCAGGGGCTCGAAGGGCAGGGCGGCGGTTTCGCTGCCGCCGCTGCCGGTGGCGCTGCTCCACTCGGTCTCGAACGAGGCCTGGGCCGATTGCACCTCGCTGCGCACCGTGTTTTCGACGTTGCGCGCCGCGTCCTCGATCTGCGACTTCATCTTCTTCAGCTCGTCGAGCTCGATCGAGCGGTTGACCTCGGCCTTGACGTCGGCCACGTAGCGCTGCGCCTTGCCGAACAGGTGGCCGATGGTGCGCGCCACCTTGGGCAGCTTCTCGGGCCCGATGACGATGAGCGCCACCGCCCCGATGAGGGCGATCTTGTCGAACCCGAAGTCCATCATGGTGTGGGCTGGCAGGCGCGGCGTGGCCGCCGCGGGGCGGCGGCCAGCACGGGGCCGGTCAAGTCTTGGCCTTGGTCTCGACGTCCACCGTCTGCGAGTCGGCGCGTTTGACCGTGGTCACCTGCTGCGGCGGGGCCGCCGGGGCGTCCTCGGGCGTGTCGCCGCCGCTGCGCATGCCTTCCTTGAAGCCCTTGACCGCGCCGCCCAGATCCGAGCCGATGTTGCGCAACTTCTTCGTGCCGAAGATGACGATGACCACCAGCAACACGATCAGCCAATGCCAAATGCTGAATCCACCCATGACCGATCTCCTGCGATTCCGATGCGCAATTCTACGGGGCGGGCGATGTCACCCTTTGGCCCAGGGCCGGGGCCCGCCCATGACGTGCATGTGGAGGTGAGGGACCTCCTGCTTGCCGTCGGGCCCGGTGTTGATGAGCGTGCGAAAGCCGTTGGTCACGCCCAGCTCGCGCATCAGCCGCGGCGCCAGGCCCAGCATGCGGCCCAGCAGCGCGTCGTGCCCCGGGCCCACGTCGGCCAGCGAGGCGATGTGCGCCTTGGGAATCACCAGCACGTGCACCGGCGCCCAGGGGTGGATGTCGTGGAAGGCCAGCAGTTCTTCGTCTTCATAGGCCTTGCGGGCCGGGATCTGTCCGGCAACGATCTTGCAGAAGATGCAGTGGGGGTCGGCGTTCATGGTGCTGCTGTGGGGTCGGGCTGCGGGGGTCAAGCTGCCGGCATGGGCATGGGCCGGTTCTCGTGGAAGGCCAGCCAGCCGCGGATGAAGCGGTACAGGTACCACAGCCACACCACCGCCCAGGCCACCATGCCCGGCACCCAGAACAGCAGGAACAGCGGCGACGTGAGCGCCAGCCACAGCAGCGTGAACCAGAAGCTGCGCGCCTGCCAGCGGTAGTGGCTGCGGTAGAAGTCGTCGGGCAGATCGCCGCGCTTGACGTAGTTGACGATCACGGCCACCACCGCGAACACGCCGCCCGAGAAGCACGACACCATGTGCAGCGCGTACAGCACGTGCGTGATCAGGCGCAGGTCGGCGTGGCGCGCGCCCTGGTTGCCTGGCACGATGACTTCGCTCATGAACCGTCTCCTTCACGTTGTTGCACCTTGCGCAGCGCAAACTCTTCCAGGCCCGAAAGCCCTTCGCGCCGCTCCAGCTCGGCCAGCACGTCGGCGGGCGCCAGGCCGTGCGCCGCCAGCGCCACCATGCTGTGGAACCACAGGTCGGCCACCTCGCCCACGATGCGCGCGCGGTCGCCGTCCTTGGCGGCCATCACCACTTCGGTGGCCTCTTCGCCGATCTTCTTCAAGATGGCGTCGTGACCCTTGGAAAACAAGCGCGCCACGTAGCTTTTGTCGGGGTCGCCCCCGGCCGCCGGCTTGCGGCTCTCAATGATGGCGGCCAGGCGCGCCAGGGTGTCGTTGCTCATTTGTAGATGCTTTCCGGATCCTTGAGCACCGGCTCCACCGCCTGCCAGGCGGCGCCCTGCAGGCGCTGGTAGAAGCAGCTGTGGCGGCCGGTGTGGCAGGCGATGCCGGGCTCGTGACCGAGCTGCGTGACCTTGAGCAGCACGACGTCGTTGTCGCAGTCCATGCGGATCTCGTGCACCTGCTGCACGTGGCCGGATTCCTCGCCCTTGCGCCACAGGCGGCCGCGCGAGCGGCTCCAGTACACGGCGCGGCCGCTGGCGGCGGTCTCGGCCAGGGCCTCGGCGTTCATCCAGGCGAACATCAGCACGTCGCCGCTGGCGGCCTCTTGCGCGATCACCGGCACCAGGCCGTCGCGGTCCCACTTGATGTCTTGCAGCCAGTCCATGGCGGCAAGTCTAGTGCTTGCCGCCGCCAGGCCAGGGCGCTGCCGGCCCGGCGCGCGCTTTTCAGTGCGGGCGACGCCGACGCAGCGCCGCGGCCACGACCCCCAGGCCTGCCAGCCCCAGCGCCCAGCTGCCCGGCTCGGGCACCACCGGCAGGGTGATGGGCCCGCTGGCCAGCTGCAGTTGCAGGCTGTAGTCGCCACCCGCCGAGGCCAGGCCATGCTCGTTCAGGCCCGAGAAGGCGTTCCCGCTGGCCCATAGCGTGTAGGCCCGGTTGGCCTGCAACTGGCCGACCATCGAATCGCCGATGGAGCCGGCCGTCGTGCGCAGCACGAACACTGGCAATGAGGCGTCGTCGAGCAGGGTGACGAAGGACTCGCAGCTGTTCTGCCCACCAGAGCCGGCGCAGCCCACGCGTGCATCGATGCGGAAATGGAAGTCCTGGTCGGCGAAGAAGCGCGACCGGGTTTCCGAAATGGCCTCGGCCCGCGACGTGCCGCCCCCGAAGACCTGGTTGCCCGACAGCACGTTGCCGGTGGCGTCGGCGCCCAGCGGCAGCAGAAAGGTGGCCTGCGATGCCGAGCCGAAGGCCACCGCCTGCGTGTTCTGCTGGTTGTTCCGGTCCAGCGCTGGCGGCGGGTTGACCGTGTCATCGAAGATCAGTCCGGTTCCGAAAGCCTGGTTGGGGAAGGTGCAGGGCCCGCTGCCGTTGCCACCGGCAACGGCGCAGGTCGCTATCAGCTCCAGCCGGTGCTGGATCGGCACCCAGGTGATGTCGAGTGCCTGTGCCCAGGGGCTGGCGATGATGAGTGACGCGAACAGCAGACGGCGCATGGGGGGCCTTCCAGGGAGGCGGGGTGGATGCCGCGCCAGACGCGCCAATCTAGCGCAGGCGTGCAGGGTCCGGCAATCGTCTGTGCAGGGGGGCCGTCATCGCCTCTTGGGCGGTGCTCAGTGCGTGGGCCCGCTGAAGCCCCGCTCTGCCGCAAACCACGCCAGCACGGGCACGGTGCCCGGCAGCACCGGCGCCACCTGCACTGGCAGCGTCTGCCAGGCCATGGCCTGCTGTTCGCGCATCTCGAAGGCACCGCTCCAGTCGTGCACCTTGCAGAAGTGCAGGCGAACGCGGGCGTGCGGGTAGTCCATGATCTCCACCTTCCAGGGCTGGGCCGGGCCGATGGTGATGCCCAGTTCCTCGTGCAGTTCGCGCCGAAGCGCCTGCTCGACCGTCTCGCCGGCTTCGAGCTTGCCGCCCGGAAACTCCCAGTGGCCGGCGTACACCTTGCCGGCCGGCCGGCTGGTCAGCAGAAAGCGGCCGTCGGCGGCGATGAGCACGCCCACCGCGACGTCCACCGCCTCGCGCTCAGGCTCAGCCATGCCGCCCCGCGTAGTCGCGCGCGAACTGCTGGGCCACGCGGCCGCTGCGCGAGCCGCGTTCCAGCGCCCACACCAGCGATTCCTGGCGCGCTGCGGTGATGGCCGCTTCGGCCACGCCCAAGGCGCGCAGCCACTGCGCCACGATGGCCAGGTATTCGTCCTGGCTGAAGGGGTAGAAGCTGATCCACAGGCCGAAGCGCTCGGACAGCGAGATCTTCTCTTCGACGCCCTCGCCCGGGTGCACTTCGCCGTCGGCGGTGTGGCGGTAGCTCAGGTTCTCCTGCATGTACTCGGGCAGCAGGTGGCGGCGGTTGCTGGTGGCGTAGATCAGCAGGTTGTCGCTGGCCTGGGCCACCGAGCCGTCGAGCACGCTCTTGAGCGCCTTGTAGCCGGGCTCGCCCTCGTCGAAGCTGAGGTCGTCGCAGAAGATGATGTAGCGTTCCGGCCGCGCCGCCACCAGGTCCACCAGGTCGGGCAGGTCCACCAGGTCGGCCTTGTCGACCTCGATCAGGCGCAGGCCGCGCGGTGCGAACTCGTTCAGGCAGGCCTTGACCAGCGAGCTCTTGCCGGTGCCGCGCGCGCCGGTCAGCAGCACGTTGTTGGCGCCGCGCCCGGCCACGAACTGCTCGGTGTTGCGCAGCAGGCGCTCTTTCTGCGGCTCGACTTCCTTCAGGTCGGCCAGGCGGATGCCGGCCAGGTGCCGCACCGGTTCAAGGATGCAGGCCTGGCCGCGGCGGCGGTAGCGGAAGGCCACCGAGGCCGACCAGTCGGGCGCCGTGGCGGCGTGCGGCAGGATGACTTCCAGGCGCGCCAGCAGCGACTCGGCGCGCACCAGCAGGTGTTCGAAGGCAGCGTTCATGCGGCCAAGTTTAGGGTGCGCTTGGCGCCGCCCGCGGAACGGGGCTCAGCCCGTCAGTCGTTGCAGCGCCGGGTCCAGGTGCTCGGTGGGCAGGCGCTTGAAGCCCGAACGCGCAAAGCGCTGCAGCCGGCCGATGATGAGCGCGGTCAGTGCCGAGGCCAGCGCCTGCGCGTCGGCGCTGGGGGTGGCCGAGCCGGCGGCCTCGGCCGCGGCGCGCAGGCTCTGGCGCAGCTGCGACTCGAGCCGGTCGAAGAACTGGTTCATGCGGGTGCTCAGGCGTTCGTGCTCGAACACCAGCGCGTCGCCCACCATCACCCGCACCATGCCCGGGTTGCGCTCGCCGAACTGCAGCAGCACCACGGCGATGCGCTGGGCCTGCTGCGCGCCGGCGCCTTCACGTTCGACGATCTGGTTGACCAGGGTGAAAACGCTGGACTCGATGAACTCGATCAGCCCCTCGAACATCTGCGCCTTGCTCGCGAAATGCCGGTACAGCGCGGCTTCGCTCACCTGCAGCCGCGCGGCCAGCGCGGCGGTGGTGATGCGCTCGGCGCCGGGCTCCTGCAGCATGCCGGCCAGGGTCTGCAGGATCTGCACGCGGCGCTCGCCGGGGCGCGGACGCTTGCGCGCCGGTGCCGCTGCATCCGGGCTGGCGTCTGCCGGGGGCACTTCTTCGGGCAGGGCAGACATCGGTGGCGGCGGGGTAAGGAGGGGGCCGGGGCATTCTGGCATACGGCCTGTAAGGGCTTTGGTGCAGGTAAACACTGACACAGGCCCGCTTCGGCAGGGCAGCGTGCGGCCCGCACGGCGCCAGTGTGCAGCGTCGGCCGTTGCAGCGCTCAGCGCAACTGGCGCAGCCGCGTCACGCGCTGGTCCACGTAGGCCGGTCGCCGCCGCAGCCGCTGGGCGCGCTTGCTGCCGCGCAGCCAGCGCTGCATCCACACCGTGCCCATGCCGATGCTGCGTGCCGACTTCTGGTGCATCAGCGTGTCTTCCACCAGCACGCAGCGTGCGGGCGGCACGCCCAGGCGAGCGGCGATGGCGCGCAGCATGCGCGCGTCGGGCTTGGGCCGCAGCTGGCCGAACATGCGCAGGTCCTCGATGGCAAAGATGCCGTCGAACAAGTGGCCTATGCCCAGCACCCCCAGCACGCGCGCGGTGTAGGCCGCCGGCGCGTTGGTGAGCAGGTAGCGCCGGCCGGGCAGCGCGGCCAGTGCTGCCAGGTCGTGCCGATGGCCGCGCACGCGCTCTTCCAGCCCCGGCAGCAGGTGCGCGTGGTGCAGAAAGTGCGCCGCGTTCACGCCGTGATGGCGCACCAGGCCCAGCAGCGTGGCGCCGTAACGATGCCAGTAGTGGATGCGCAGCGCGGTGGCCTGGTCCCGCGTCAGGCCCAGTTCGCGCTCCATGAAGCCGTTCATGCCCTCGTTGATGCCGGCGTAGACGGCCGAACTGGCGTCGTGCAGCGTGTCGTCCAGGTCGAACAGCCAGACGCGGCGGGAGCGCTCGGCCTTCAATGCGAGCGGATCTTGGTGCCGTAGGCCTGGTCGGTGAGGATCTCCAGCAGCAGCGCGTGCGGCACGCGGCCGTCGATGATGTGCACCGCGTTCACGCCGCTCTTGGCCGCGTCCAGCGCGCCGGCGATCTTGGGCAGCATGCCGCCGCTGATGGTGCCGTCGGCGAACAGGCCGTCGATCTCGCGCGCCGACAGGTTGGTGAGCAGGTTGCCGGCCTTGTCGAGCACGCCGCGGATGTTGGTCAGCATCAGCAGCTTCTCGGCCTTGAGCACCGTGGCCAGCTTGCTGGCCACCAGGTCGGCGTTGATGTTGTAGCTCTCGTTGGCCTCGCCGAAGCCGATGGGGCTGATCACCGGGATGAACTGGTCGTCCTGCAGCGCCTTCACCACGCTGGGGTCGATGGCGGTGATTTCGCCCACCTGGCCGATGTCGTGCTCCTTGCTGGGGTCGTCCTTGTCGGCCATCTTCATCTTGCGCGCGCGGATCAGCCCGCCGTCGCGCCCGGTCAGGCCCACGGCCTTGCCGCCGGCGGCGTTGATCAGGCCGACGATGTCCTGCTGCACCTCGCCGCCCAGCACCCACTCGACCACCTCCATGGTCTCTTCGTCGGTGACGCGCATGCCCTGGATGAAGGTGCCCTTCTTGCCCATGCGTGCCAGCGCTTCGTCGATCTGCGGGCCGCCGCCGTGCACGACGATGGGGTTCATGCCCACCAGCTTGAGCAGCACCACGTCCTCGGCAAAGTCCTGCTGCAGCGCCGGGTCGGTCATGGCGTTGCCGCCGTACTTGATGACCAGGGTCTTGCCGTGGTAGCTGCGGATGTAGGGCAGGGCCTGGGCCAGGATCTCGGCCTGGTCGCGCGGGGTGATGTGGGCCAGGCTGTGGTCGTCGTTCATGGCTTGCTGCGCGGGCGGTGGAGGGTGCGGCATTGTAGGAAAGCGGCTGCCGCCAGCCCGGCGGGCGCGACTGGGGCACACTGGGGGCTGGGTCACGACAGCGCCGCTGGCGCGGGGGCAGCATGCTCAGAAGCCGGTTCTTGCGGATGGTGGCGGGGTCTCTGGCCCTGGCCGTGGTGGCGGCGCCCGTGCAGGCGCAGACGCCCAGCACGCGCGGCGAAGTGGTGCGGGTGGACCGGGCCGCCGGCCGCGTGACGCTCAAGCACGGCGAGATTCGCCACCTGGACATGCCGCCCATGACCAGCATGAGCTACGCCGTGGCCAGCCCGGCGCTGCTGGAAGGCCTGGCCGCGGGCGACCGCGTGCGCTTCAGCGCCGAACGCGTCGACGGCCGGCATGTGGTGACGGCCATCGCCAAGGCGCCCTGAGCGCGGCGTCATAGGGGCGTCGCCTGCGCGACGTGCGCGGCCGGCGTGCCGCCCTACCATCGCCAGCCCAACACCGGAGGCTGCCATGACCCCATCCGCGCTTGCCGCGCTCGTCAACCACCAGGTGCGCCTGGCCGCGCGCCCGGTGGGCCTTCCCACGCCGGCCGACTGGCAGTTCAGCACCGAGCCCGTGGCCGAGCCGGCCGAGGGCGGCGTGCTGGTGCAGGTGCTGGCGCTGTCGCTGGACCCGGCCATGCGCGGCTGGATGAACGAGGGCAAGAGCTACATCGCGCCGGTGGGCATCGGCGAGGTGATGCGCGCCGGCGGGGTAGGGCGCGTCATCGCCTCGCGCCACCCGGGCTTTGCCGTGGGCGACATGGTCAGCGGCGGCCCCGGCGTGCAGGAGTACTGGCACGCGGCCGCCGACCAACTGGCGCGCATCGACCTGCGCCTGGGCAGCCTGACGCAGTGGCTCAACGTGCTGGGCATGCCCGGCATGACCGGCTACTTCGGCCTGATGGACGTGGGTCAGCCGCAGCCGGGCGAGACCCTGGTGGTCTCGGGCGCGGCCGGCGCCGTGGGCCAGACCGTGGGGCAGTTGGCGCGCATCAAGGGCTGCCGCGTGGTGGGCATCGCCGGCGGCCCGGCCAAGTGCGAGTGGGTGGTGCGCGAGCTGGGCTTCGACGCCTGCATCGACTACAAGGCCGGCAGCGTGAAAGATGGGCTCAAGCAGCACTGCCCGCAGGGCGTGGACATCTACTTCGACAACGTCGGCGGCGACATCCTCGACGACGTGCTGGCGCGCATCCGCCGCCGCGCGCGCATCGTCATCTGCGGCGCCATCAGCCAGTACAACAACACCACGCCGGTGCAAGGCCCGAAGAACTACCTCAGCCTGCTGGTCAACCGCGCGCGCATGGAAGGCATCGTGGTCTTCGACTACGCCGCGCGCTACCCGCATGCCGTGGCCGAACTGGCCGGCTACCTGAAGGACGGCCGCATGAAGAGCCGCGAAGACGTGGTGCCAGGCGGCGTGGCCGCCTTCCCTGCCGCGCTGCCGCGGCTGTTCACGGGTGAGAACTTCGGCAAGCTGGTGCTGCAGGTGGCTGACGTTTGAGCGACGCCTGAACGGCGCCGGCCGCCGGCACCACACTAGAAGTGGATGCCGCTCATCAGCTGCTGCATGGCCATGGCCTCGGGGCTGAGCTGCGGCTTGGCGCTCTTGTCGCCCTTGGCTGCCGATGAATCGGGGAACATGCGGAAGCTGGTGTTCATGCCGATCTGCGCCACGCGCGGCAGCAGCGCGTGCAGCAGCTGGCCGGTGATGCCCAGCCGGGTTGCGATGCGCACCGGCTTTTGGATGCAGGCCTGGGCGATCATGTCGGCGGCCTCTTCCGGGCTCAGCGTGGGCACGTTGTTGTAGATCTTGGTGGGCGCGATCATCGGCGTGCGCACCAGCGGCATGTTGATGGTGGTGAAGGTCACGCCGACGTCGGCGAACTCGCTGCTGGCGCAGCGCGTCCAGGCGTCCAGTGCCGCCTTGCTGGCCACGTAGGCACTGAAGCGCGGCGCGTTGGTCAGCACGCCGATGCTGCTGATGTTGACGACATGGCCCTTGCGCTTGGCCGCCATGCCCGGCAACAGGCCCATGGTGACGCGCAGGCAGCCGAAATAGTTGAGCTGCATGGTGCGCTCGAAATCGTGGAAGCGGTCGTAGCTGCTCTCGATGGCGCGGCGGATGCTGCGCCCGGCGTTGTTGATCAGGAAGTCCACGCCGCCGTGGTTGGCTATCAGCAGCTGGACGAAGCGGTCGCAGTCGGCCATGTCGGCGATGTCGGCGGCGTAGGCCACGAAGGCGTAGCCCTTGGCCTTGGCCTCGGCGCAGGCCTCGTCCAGCTTGGCCTGGTCGCGCCCGCAGATCACGGTGATGGCGCCGGCCTCGGCGAACTTGTGCGCCGCCGCCAGGCCGATGCCCGAGCTGCCGCCGGTGACCAGCACCACCTTGCCCGCCACCGTGCCCTTGAGGCTGCGGTCGATGAACAGGTCGGGGTCGAGGTGGCGCTCCCAGTAGTCCCACAGCACCCAGGCGTAGTCGTTGAGGTTGGGGCACTCGATGCCGCTGCCGTCCAGCGCCCGGTCCAGCTCGCGCCGGTCGTAGCGCGTGGGGAAGTTGATGAAGGTGAACATGTCGTCGGGCAGACCCAGGTCCTTCATCACCGCGTTGCGGATGCGCCGCACCGGTGACAAGGCCATCAGCCCCTTCTTCACGCTCTTGGGGATGAAGCCCAGCAGCGCGGCGTTGACGAACAGGTTCATCTTGGGCGCGTGCGCCGCCTTGCTGAAGATGTCCAGCACGTCGCCGACGCGGTAGCCCTTGGGGTCGACCAGGTGGAAGCACTTGCCCGCGTTGTCGGCCGCGGCGTGGCTGATGTGGTCGATGCAGGCGACCACGAAATCCACCGGCACGATGTTGATGCGCCCGCCTTCGATGCCCACGCTGGGCATCCAGGGCGGCAGGATCTGGCGCATGCGCTGGATCAGCTTGAAGAAGTAGTAGGGCCCGTCGATCTTGTCCATCTCGCCGGTCTGGCTGTCGCCCACCACCAGCGCCGGCCGGTACACGGTCCAGGGCAGCTTGCACTCGCTGCGCACGATCTTCTCGCTCTCGTGCTTGGTCATGAAGTAGGGGTGTTCCAGGCCCTCGGCCTCTTCGAACATGTCTTCGCGGAACACGCCTTCGTACAGCCCGGCGGCGGCGATGCTGCTCACGTGGTGCAGGTGGCGCGCGTCCACGGCCTGGGCAAACTGCACCAGGTTGCGCGTGCCTTCGATGTTGACCTGCACCTGGCTGTCGGCGTCGGCGCTCAGGTCGTACACGGCGGCCAGGTGGTAGGCGGCGGCTATGCGGCCCTTGAGCGCGCGGATGTCATCGGCCGCCACCCCCAGCTTGGGGCTGGTGAGATCGCCGATCACCGGCAACGCGCGCGCGCGCGCCGCCTTGGTGGACAGGCCCCAGAACTTGTACAGCTCGTCGAGCTTGGACTCGCTGCCCGGGCGCAGCAGAAAGTGCACCATCGAGCCGCGGCGCGCCAGCAGGGCCTTGACAAGGCGTTTGCCGATGAAACCGGTGGCACCGGTGACGAAGTACTCCATGCGCGCTCCTGTGGGTTGCCGCCTGCATGCGGCCGAACGGGGGATTCTTAGCCAAGGCGGCGGCAGGGCCGTTGCGCGCTAACCCCAGGTCGGCGCGCGCCTCCGGCCGATAGAGACACGGCCCCAGGTTTTTTAGGCTGTCTTCTCCACGCTGCACTTCTACAGTCCGGTCATCAGGGCGTGTTGCAGTCGCGTCCCTACCCACCCGTACCCTCTCTCACCGCAAGGAAGCACACCATGGTCAAGAAGATCAAGAGCAGCCCCGAAAAGTCCAGCCCCCGTTCCAGCGCCAAGTCGGCCGACAAGGGCGCCGCCAACGGCCTGATGGACAGCCAGCTGGCCAGTTCCGTCAAGGACTCGGCGCAGCAGATCTGGCTGGCCGGCATGGGCGCCTTCTCCAAGGCGCAGGAAGAAGGCACCAAGGTGTTCGAGGCCCTGGTCAAGGAAGGCATGACGCTGCAGAAGAAGACCCAGGGCATGGCCGAAGACAAGATCAGCGAAGTCACCGGCCGCATGACGGCCATGGCCGACACGGTCAGCGCCAAGGCCGGCCAGAACTGGGACAAGCTCGAATCCATCTTCGAGGCGCGCACCGCCAAGGCCATGAACAAGCTGGGCGTGCCCACCGCCAAGGACGTGGAAGAACTGGCCAAGCGCGTCGACGCGCTGGCCGCCGCCGTGGCCAGGCTGTCCAAGGGCAGCGCCGCGCCGTCCCCGGCCAAGGCCCCGGTCAAGCGCGCGCGCAAGGCCGCGCCCGCCGCGGCCGAGGCCGCC
>JALHPY010000068.1 GCA_022842305.1 Rubrivivax sp. | reverse complement strand
TCGACGCGCGGCTTGTGCAGGCGGCCCACCGCGCCCATGTGCGTCAGCACCTCGGCGCCCAGGCGCAGGCTGTCCTTGATCTGCGCCGTGGTGCTCATGTCCAGCAGGGTCTGCATCAGCTGGCGGTCGCGCAGCGTGTTCACGCCGCCCACCGCGTCGGCGGCGTTCTCTTTGGCCGCCATCCAGCGCGCCGCGCTGCTGGTGGCGCCGCGCGTGGACAGCGCAAACACGCTGGCGCCGCGTGCCTCGGGCCGCAGAAAGGCGTCGGCGTGGATGCTGACGAACAGGTCGGCCTGCACGCGCCGCGCCTTGCGCACGCGCTCGTGCAGCGGCACGAAGAAGTCGCCGTCGCGCGTCAGCATCACGCGCATGCCGGGCACGGCGTCCAGGCGCTCGCGCAGCGCCAGCGCGATGGCCAGCACCACGTCCTTCTCGCGCAGGCCGCTGGGGCCGATGGCGCCGGGGTCTTCACCGCCGTGGCCGGGGTCCAGCGCAACGATGATCAAGCGCTGCACGCGCTTGCGCTCGGCCGCGGTGGGTGGCGCGGGCGCTGGGGGCGGTGCTGGCGCCGCGGCCAGCGCCGGGGGCGGTGCCTCGGGGGCCGAAGCGGCGGGCTCGGCCGGAGTGGCCGGCTGGGCCGGTGCCGGGGTGGGGCCGGGGCGTTCGATGCGCGCGATCAAGTCGCCCAGCACGTCGCGCTCTGCCTGCGCGGCCTCCAGCGAGCGCAGGCCGGCGACCTCGCGCTCGCGGATCAGCGCCAGCAGCGGGTCGGCTTCTTCGGCCGGGTGCAGATCGAACACCAGGCGGTGGCGGTAGGCGCCCACCGGCGCCAGCACGAACAACTCGGGCCGCACCGGCTGGCGCAGGTCGAACACCAGGCGCACCACGCGCGGCTGGTACTGGCCCACGCGCACGCCGGCGATGTAGGGGTCGTCGGGCCGCACCTTGCCCACCAGTTCGCGCAGCGCGGGGCTGAGCTGCAGGTCGGCGATGTCCACCGCCAGCCGGTGCGGCGATTCGGTCAGCAGGTGGGTGGCCTGCAACGGGGCATCGGACTCGATGGTCACGCGCGTGTAGTCGCGCGCCGGCCAGACGCGCACCGCCACGATGGTGGCTGCTGCGTGGCCCGGGCGGCAGGCGGCCAGCAGCAGGGCCAGCGTGCCCATGCGGCGCAGCGCGGCGCGGCGCGGGGTCATGAGAATGCCCTTCGCGCTGCGCGCTGCGGGATGAGCGCTCTGGAACGGCCACGCGCGCTCATGGCAGCAACTCCAGGCCGCGCGCCGTGCCGGCCTCGGCGCGCACCTGGCGCGCGCCGTCGTCCTGCGGCTCGATGTACAGGCGCAGGTCGGCCGGGGGCAACAGTTCGGCGGCGCGTTCGGGCCATTCGGCCAGCTTGAGCCCGGGCGCCGCAAACAGGTCGCGCAGGCCGGCGTCGACCCACTCTTGCGCGTCGGTGAAGCGGTAGAAGTCGAAGTGCGAGATCGCCAGCCCGCGCAGCGCGTAGGCCTCGACCAGCGCATAGGTGGGGCTCTTGACGCGGCCTTGCACGCCCAAGGCGCGCAGCAGGTGCCGAACGAAACTGGTCTTGCCGGCGCCCAGCGGGCCGTGCAGTTCGACAAAGGCGTCGGCCAGCGCCGGCCGGTGCGCCAAGGTGGCGGCGCAGGCGGCGCAGGCGGCCTCGTCGGGCCAGGTGAAGTGGCGGCTTCCTAGAATGGGCACATGCCGGGCGAGCATCACTTCGACGGGCAGCGGCTGGTGCAGCAGCTGCGGGGGTGGGCGCGAGAGCTGGGATTCTCCCAGATCGGCATCGCGGGCATCGACTTGGCCGCGGCCGAGCCCGGGCTGCTGGCCTGGTTGCAGGCCGGCTTTCACGGCAGCATGGACTACATGGCGCGCCACGGCCTCAAGCGCGCGCGGCCGGCCGAACTGGTTCCGGGCACGCTGAGCGTCATCAGCGCGCGCATGGACTATCTGCCGCGCGATGCAGGCCCTGGCTGGATCGCGGCCGAGCAGGCGGCTTTGCACGACCCGCAGCAGGCCGTGGTCTCGGTCTACGCCCGCGGCCGCGACTATCACAAGGTGCTGCGCCAGCGCCTGCAGCAGCTGGCAGACAGGCTGCAGGCCACGGTGGGCCCGCGCGGCCACCGCGTGTTCACCGATTCGGCACCGGTGCTGGAGGTTGAACTGGCCACGCGCGCCGGCCTGGGCTGGCGCGGCAAGCACACCCTGGCGCTGACGCGCGATGCCGGCTCGATGTTCTTTCTGGGCGAGTTGTTCGTCGACCTGGCGCTGCCGCCCGACCCCGCCGCCAGCGCGCACTGCGGCAGTTGCCGCGCCTGCCTGGATGTGTGCCCCACGCAGGCCATCGTCGCGCCCTACCGGCTGGATGCGCGGCGCTGCATCAGCTACCTGACGATCGAGCACGCCGGCCCCATAGACCCGGGGCTGCGGCCGCTGCTGGGCAACCGCATCTATGGCTGTGATGACTGCCAGCTGGTCTGCCCCTGGAACCGCTGGGCACAGCGCGCCACGCTGGCCGACTTCGACACGCGCGCGCCGCTGACGCACCCCACGCTGCTGCGGCTGTGGCAGTGGAGCGAGGCCGACTTCCTGCGCCACACCGAGGGCAGCGCCATCCGCCGCATCGGCTGGCAGCGCTGGCGCCGCAACCTGGCGGTGGCGCTGGGCAATGCCTGGCGCCAGACCGGCGACCCGGCCATCGCCCAGGCCCTGGCCGCGGCGCAGGCAGCGGCCGACGAACTGGTGCGCGAGCACATCGCCTGGGCTCTGGCGCAGCGCTGAGCCCGCGCGCGCGGCCCGCTTTTGCGTCTCTACTGCGCCACCGCGCGCCACACCGCCAGCCACAGCGGCAGCGCCACCATGGCCAGCAGCGTGGACACCGTCACCAGCCCGGCCACGTAGCCGCCATGGCCGCCCATGCGCACCGCCAGCACGTAGGCGCTGGACGCGGTGGGCATGGCGGCAAAGGCCACCACCACGGCCTGCTGGCCCAGCGGCAGCCCCAGGCTCAGCACCAGCAGCACGGCCCAGGCCGGCAGCAGGGCGTGGCGTATGGCCATCAGCGCCGCGGCCAGGCGTGGCGCCTCGCGCAGTGCGCCCAGTTGCAGCCCGGCGCCCACGGCCATCAGGCCCAGCGGCAGGGCCGCGCTGCCCAAGCGACCCAGCGTGGTGGCGGCCAGTTCGGGCAGCTTCAGGCCCAGCAGGTTGCACAGCAGGCCGGAGACCGTGGCCACGATGAGCGGGTTGCGCGCCAGTTCACGCAGGTAGTGCTGGCCGCCATGGCGCGCCAGCGGCCAGACCGCGGCGATGTTGCACACCGGCACGCACACCGAGATGACCAGCGCCATCCAGGCCACGCCCTCGTGGCCCGACAGCCGCTCGGCCAGCGCCAGCGCCACGTAGGAGTTGAAGCGGAAGGCCGTCTGCGCGCCCGAGGCGTGCAGCCGCGCGTCCACCCCCGGCCACAAACGCAGCCCGTAGGCCGCCAGCACGCCCAGTGCCACCACCGCCAGCCCGGCCGTGGCCAGCGGCAGCGTGCTGGCCAGCGACAGCGGGTGGCGCAGGATGGCGTTGAACAGCAACGCCGGAAACAGCACGAAGTACACCAGTCGCTCGACGCCGTCCCACAGCGGCCGGTTGAGCGGCGTGTAGCGGCAGATCACGAAACCGGTGAGGATCAGCGCAAAGTCGGGCAGCAGCAGCAGGGCGTCGTTCATGCCCGGGAGTATCGCCAGCGGGCGGGCCCTGCCGACGCGGGCGCAGCGACGTGGCAGCATGCGGGGTGAACTCATCGCCGCCAGCGGAGTCAACCCCCGCAATGTCCCTCCCCCGCCGCTCGTTCCTGCTCGGCTGCCTTCTGGCGGCCCCCGCCCTGCGCGCACAGCCCGACGCCTATGTCTACGAGGGCCTGCGCTTCGAGCGCACCGCGCGCGTGGCCGATGCCGAGTTGCTGCTCAATGGCGCCGGGTTGAAGGGCGTGAAGTGGTTCAAGCTCTACCTGGTGGCGCTGTACCTGCCCGAGCCAGCCCGCAACGCTGCCGAGGCGCTGGCCATGGCCGGGCCCAAGCGGCTGCAGCTGCGCATGCTGTACGACGCCCCCGCGTCCGAGTTCGCCAAGGCCTTCAACAACGGCGTCACCCGCAACGCCCCCGCTGCCGACTTGCCGCGCTTGAGTGTGCGCATGCAGGACTTCGGCCGCAGCGTGACGGCGCTGGGCACGGTGCGCGCCGGTGACGTGATCGACCTGGACCTGCACCCCGGCCGCGGCCTGCTGTTCTCGGTGAACGGGCGCCCGCAGGCCGAGCCCATCGCCGGCGACGACTTCTTTGCCGCCTTGCTGCGCGCCTTCATCGGCGAGCGGCCTTACGATGCTCGCATGCGCGCCGGCCTGCTGGGGCCGCTGCGCTGAACCCATAACCAACCCCCGGAGACCGCATGATTCCCGAGCGCTTGATCAAACTCGCGGCCGTGGCCGCACTGGCCACCCTGACCCTGGCCGCCCCGCTGGCCGCCCAGGCCCAGGCCTACCCGACCAAGACCGTGCGCCTGATCGTGCCCTTCGCGCCGGGCGGCACCACCGACATCGTGGCCCGCATCGTCAGCGAGAAAATGGGCGCGGCCCTGGGCCAGACCGTGGTGGTCGAGAACAAGGCCGGTGGCGGCGGCTCCATCGGTGCGCTGGAGATGATCAAGGCCCCGCCAGACGGCCATGTGCTGGGCATGGCCACGGTGTCCACCACTGCCGCCAACCCGGCCATCAACGCGCGCATCGGCTACGACCCGGCGGTGGACTTCGTGCCGGTCACCAACATCGCCGCCACGCCCAACGTGATCGCCGTGCACCCCAGTTTCCCGGCGCGCGACTACAAGGGCTTCATCGCCGAACTCAAGAAGAACCCGGGCAAGTACAGCTATGCGTCGTCGGGCACGGGCGGCATCGGCCACCTGCAGACCGAGCTGTTCAAGAGCCTTTCCGGCGTGTTCATGACGCACATCCCTTACCGCGGCGCCGGCCCCGCGCTCAACGACACCGTGGCCGGGCAGGTGCAGATCATCTTCGACAACCTGCCCTCGGCGCTGCCCTTCATCAAGGACGGGCGCCTGATCGCCATCGTCGTGGCCGCGCCGCAGCGTCTGACGCAACTGCCCAACGTGCCCACCTTCAAGGAGGTGGGGCTGGAGCCCGTGAACCGCATGGCCTACTACGGCGTGCTGGCGCCCAAGGGCACGCCCGCGGCCGTGGTCGACAAGGTGGCCGCCGCGGTGAAGAAGACGCTGGAAGACCCGACTGTGCGCAAGCGCATCGAGGACACGGGTTCACTGGTCATCGGCAACACACCGGCGCAATTCGCCGAGCAGATGAAGGCCGAGCTCGCGGTGTACAAGGGCGTGGTGGCCAAGCAGGGACTCAAGCTCGACTGAGGTGAGCACCCCGCTCGCGCCCGCCAGCCAGGGTGCGATCGACCGCTTCATCGATGCGCTGTGGATAGAAGACGGCCTGGCGTCGCTGACGCTGGCCGCCTACCGGCGTGACCTGAGCCTGTACGCCGCCTGGCTGCAGGCTGCGGCGGGCAAGGCGCTGGACCAGAGCACCGAGGCCGACCTGCTGGGCTTCATGGCCGCGCGCCATGCGGCCACGCGCGCCACCACCGCCAACCGTCGGCTCACCGTCTTCAAGCGCTACTTCCGCTGGGCCCTGCGCGAGCGCCTGGTGACGGCCGACCCCACGCTGCGCCTGCTGGCAGCGCGCCAGCCGCTGCGCGTGCCCAAGACGCTGTCAGAGGCCCAGGTCGAGGCCTTGCTGGCCGCGCCCGACGTGGACACGCCGCTGGGCCTGCGCGACCGCGCCATGATCGAGCTGATGTACGCCAGCGGCCTGCGCGTGACCGAGCTGGTGCAGCTGCAGAGCGTGCGCCTGGCGCTGGACAACGGCGTGGTGCACGTCAGCGGCAAGGGCGCGCGCGAACGCCTGGTGCCCTTTGGTGACGAGGCCCACGACTGGCTGCGCCGCTACCTGGTGCAGGCGCGCCCGCTGATCCTGGCCGGGCAGGCCAGCGATGCCCTGTTCGTCACGCGCCAGGGCGCGGGCATGAGCCGGCAGATGTTCTGGCGCCTGATCAAGCGCTACGCGCTGCAGGCCGGCATCCACGCGCCGCTGTCGCCACACACGCTGCGCCATGCCTTTGCCACGCATTTGCTCAACCACGGCGCCGACCTGCGCGCGGTGCAGATGCTGCTGGGCCATGCCGACATCGGCACCACCACCATCTACACCCACGTCGCACGCGAGCGACTGCGCCAGTTGCACGCCGCCCACCATCCCCGGGGTTGAACGCGCAGCGCCCAAGAAAAAAGGCCGGTCGAATGACCGGCCTTGCTTCCACACAGCGCCTTGCGGCGCCGGGGATCAGAAGTTGTGGCGGACGCCCAGGGCCAGCGCGCTGGGATCCTTGCCGGCCGGCAGTGCGGCAGGCAGGAAGTACGAAGCACCGGCGCTGTTGTTCACCACCGTGTAGAAGGCGTAAACCTTGGTGCGCTTGCTCAGGTTGTAGTTGTAGGCCAGCGTGACTTGGTTGGCCTTGCTGTCGGGCACGTTGTCGTACTTGCCGGCAACGCCGACGTTGGCGTGGAACTCCGAAGCGCCCATGGTGTACATGCCGGAGAGGCGGAAGTTGACGCGGCTGCCCGCGCCGCCGACCGAGTCATCGGTGTCGTTCTGGACGTAGCCGCCGAAGACGAACGGGCCCATTTCGTACAGCGCGCGCACGGCGAACTGCTTCACCTCGCCGATTTCCGAGTAGCCGGCGCCCAGTTGCAGCGGGCCCATGGCGTAGTTGGCAGCCAGGTCGTATGCGTGGTCCGTGCCAGCTTCCTTCAGGCTCACAGCGCCTTCCAGGCTCAGGCCCTTGACGAACTCGGGCAGGCGGTAGGCAATCTTGTTCGAATTGCGGCTGTTGTAGGCGTACAGCTTGTCTTCCGACGTGCCCGTGTCGTGGTTGTGCATGCTGATGTAGTCAGCAGTGGCGAAGTAGGCCTCGCTGGTGAAGCTGCCCAGGCGGACCATGCCGAAGGCACCCGACAGGTTGATTTCGCTCTGGCGGTTCCAGAAGGCGGTGTCGCTCAGGGTGCCGGTGTCGATGTTGAAGCCGTGCTCGAACTGGAAGCCGGCCTTCAGGCCGCCGCCCAGGTCTTCGGTGCCCTTGAAGCCCAGACGCGAAGCCGAGTTCTGCAGAACCTGCTGGGTGCCGTCGACGACGATGTTCTTCTGGTTTTCCAGCGACACGTTGGCGCGACCGTAGATGGTGACGCTGCCTTGGGCCATGGCGGCGCTGCTGGCGAGGGTGGCGATGGCGGCAACGATGAGGGTGCTCTTCATGTATTTCCTTGAGGGAGTTGAAGGGATGATTGAAGCTAGACAGGCGTTCAAATCAGTGGCGCGAGTCTACGGTTCAACTACGGGCAAACCCGCCTCAAGCCCCCACCTGGCAGCCAAAACCGACACAAAGTGCAGCGTCCGCGCAACACATTGGTGGGGCGCGAGGGGGTCTCAACGACCGCGCAAGTGCGCCGGTGCCTCTAGCCGCTTGGCCAGCAACGACAGCGTGAGCGTGAGCACCAGATAAATGGCGGATATCGCCAGATAGGGTTCCCAGTAGCGCGAGTAGGCCCCGGCCACGGTGCGCGCCGCCAGCGCCAGTTCGGCCAGGCCGATGGCCGAGACCAGCGACGAATCCTTGATCAGCGTGACGCCTTCGTTCACCAGCGCCGGCACCATGCGCCGGAAGGCCTGTGGCAGCACCACGAAGCGCATGGCCTGGGCGTGGGTGAGGCCCACGCTGTAGGCGGCCTGGGTCTGGCCGCGGTGGATGCTCTGGATGCCGGCGCGGAAGATCTCGCTGATGTAGGCGCCGGCGTTCAGGCTCAGCGCCAGGCAGCCCGAGAAGAAGGCGCCGTGCTCCTGGCGGAAAGTGCGCGCGGTGTCGCCGGCCAGCAGCAGGCCGTGGTCGGGGTGGATCAGCGCCGGCATCAGTGCAAAGTGCACCAGCAGGATCTGCACGAACAGCGGCGTGCCGCGGAAGAAGGCCACGTACAGCCGCGTGATGCCGCGTGCCGTTTGCAGCAGCAGGCGCGGCAGCAGACCGTGGGGCTGGGGGGCGTCGGACGAGGTGCTGATCAGCCCGAACACCACGCCCAGCGCCAGCCCGGCGACGATGGCCACCAGCGTGAGCTCGATGGTCATGCGCAGGCCGGCCAGGAACAGCGGCCCGTAGCCGGCGAGGATCTCCCAGCGAAGATCCATCGCCGTGGCCGGATTACTTGGACGCCGCCGGGGCCGGCGCGGCAGCCGCGGCCGGCGGCGCGCCGAAGTACTGGGTGTAGATCTTGTCGTAGGTGCCGTCGGCCTTGATGTCGGCCAGGCCCTTGTTGACCTTGGCCAGCAGTTCGGCGTTGCCCTTCTTCAGCGCGATGCCGTACTGCTCGGGCGCGAATTCCTTGTCGGAGATGGATTTGAACTTGCCGCCCGGGTTGTTGGCCAGGTAGTTGATGACCACGCCGTTGTCGGCCACCACGGCATCGACGCCGCCCGACTCGAGTTCCTTCAGCGCCAGCGGCGTGCCTTCGAAGCGCTTGATGTTGGTGCTGTTCTTGCCCAGCAGCTTGGTCACGGCCTCGTCGCCGGTGGTGCCGGTCTGTACGCCGACCTTGAGCTTCTTCAGATCGGCGAACTTGGTGACCTTGCTCTTCTCACCCACGGCGATGAGTTGCTGCGCATCGAAGTACGGGTCGGAGAAGTCCATGGTCTGCTTGCGCTCTTCGGTGATGGTCACGGCCGAGACCACCATGTCGCGGTCACCCTGGCCCAGCGCGTTGAAGATGCCTTCCCAGGGGGTGTTGACCAGCTTGACCTCGAAGCCGGCCTTGGCGGCCACGGCCTTGATGATCTCCATGTCGAAGCCGACGATCTCGCCCTTCTCGTTCTGGCTCTCGAAGGGTGCGTAGGCGGCGTCGGTGCCCACCACGTAGACCTTGACCGGGGCCGGCGCGGGCGCCGAGGCCACGGGGGCGGGCGTGGGCGCGGGCGGCGGCTCCTTCTTGCCACAGGCGGCGAGCAGCAGGCCGGCGGCGGCCAGGCCGGCGATCTGCAGGAAGCGACGGGTGCTGAGCATGGTCATGGTGTGTGTGTCTGGTTGCAAGGCTGCGCAGTTTAATGTCAGCCGGACGGTTCAGCTGGCAGCGCCGCCAGTTCGGCATCGGTGAAGCCGGCGGCGCGGCGCGCCTGCAGGTTGAAGGGCGGGCGCAAGGGCGGCGCGTCGTGGCGCGCGGCCAGCACGGCGTAGTGCTTCAGCGGGTCCAGGCCTTCGCGCTGGCACAGCCAGCGGTACCAGTGGTTGCCGATGGCCACGTGGCCGATCTCGTCGCGAAGGATGATGTCCAGGATGGCCACGGCGCGCAGGTCGCCGGCGCGCCGCAGGCGCTGCTGCATCGGCGGCGTGGCATCCAGGCCGCGCGCCTCCAGCGTGCGCGGCACCAGCGCCATGCGCGCCACGATGTCGCCAGCGGTGCGGGCGGTCATGGCCCACAGGCCGTCGTGGGCGTCGAAGTCGCCGTAGGCGTGGCCCAGTTCGGCCAGGTGGCCGGCCAGCAGGCCGAAGTGCGTGGCCTCTTCGGCGGCCACGCGCAGCCAGTCGCGGTAGTAGGCCTCGGGCATGCCGGCAAAGCGCCACACGGCGTCGAGCGCCAGGTTGATCGCGTTGAACTCGATGTGGGCCACCGCGTGCAGCAGCGCGGCCCGGCCCTCGATGGTGAAGGGTGTGCGCCGCGGCAGGGCCGACAGCGGCACCAGTTGCGGCCGCGGTGGGCGGCCGGGGGCGCCATCGGCCTGCAGCGTGGCCAGCGGGTCAGGGGCTGGCGCGGTGGCGCCCAAAGCCTGCACCGCCGCGGCCTTGGCCACGGGGTCGGCCAGTTGCCAAGCCTCGAGCGCAGCACGTCGCATCTCCATCCCTAGAATTATCGGCTTCGCAACGCAGGAGTCGCCGTGGCCATCTATCAGCTTGGGGCCGACGCGCCCCGCATCGCCGCCAGCGCCTGGGTCGCCGACAGCGCGCAGCTCATCGGGCGCGTCAGCCTGGCCGAGCAGGCCAGCGTCTGGTACGGCGCGGTGCTGCGCGGCGACAACGAATGGATCACCGTCGGTGCCCGCAGCAACGTGCAGGACGGCAGTGTGCTGCACACCGACATGGGCTTCCCCCTCACGCTGGGCGAAGACGTGACCGTGGGCCACCAGGCCATGCTGCATGGCTGCAGCGTGGGCGACGGCTCGCTCATCGGCATCCAGGCCGTGGTGCTCAACGGTGTGAAGATCGGGCGCTACTGCCTGGTCGGCGCCGGCGCCGTGGTCACCGAGGGCAAGGAATTCCCTGACGGCTCGCTCATCCTGGGCGCGCCGGCCAAGGTCGTGCGCCAGTTATCGCCTGAGCAGATCGAGCGGCAGCGCAGCGGCGCGGCCGGCTACGTGGCCAACGCGCTGCGCCACGGCCAGACGATCAAGCGAATCGCCTGATGAGCGAACTGGTCAAGTTCCTGTTCGACGGCCAGCCGGTGCGCGGCATGCTGGTGCGCCTGGACGACGCCTGGCAAGAGCTGCTGCGCCGCCGCCGCAGCGCGGGCGCCTACCCGCCCGAAGTGCGCGCGCTGATCGGCGAAATGGCCGCGGCCAGCCTGCTGATGCAGGCCAACATCAAGTTCAACGGCGCGCTGGTGACGCAGATCTTCGGCGATGGCCCGGTCAAGCTGGCGGTGGCCGAGGCCCAGCCCGACCTGAGTTTCCGCGCCACCGCCACGGTGGTGGGCGAGGTCATGCCCGGTGCGCAACTGGCGGCGCTGTGCAACGTGGGCGGCGGCGGCCGCTGCGCCATCACACTGGACCCGCGCGACAAGCTGCCGGGCCAGCAGCCCTACCAAGGCGTGGTGCCGCTGCACGGCGACCAGCGCGAGCCGCTGCAGCAGCTGGCACAGGTGCTGGAGCACTACATGCTGCAGTCGGAACAGCTGGACACGCGCCTGGTGCTGGCCGCTGACGAGCACGTGGCCGCCGGGCTGCTGATCCAGCGCCTGCCGATGGAGGGCGCTGGCCGGGGCCGCCATGAGGACGAGATCGGTCGCTCGGAAGCCTTCAACCGCATCGCGCTGCTGGCGGCCACGCTCACGCGCGAGGAGCTGTTGACGCTGGAGCCTGCGCGCATCCTGCACCGCCTGTTCTGGGAAGAGTCGCTGCGCGTGTTCGAGCCGCAGCGGCCGCGCTTTGCCTGCAGCTGTTCGCGCGAACGCGTCAAGGGCATGCTGCAGTCGCTGGGCCGGGCCGAGAGTGAAGGCCTGATCGCCGAGCGCGGGCTGGTCGAGGTGGGCTGCGAGTTCTGCGGCCTGCAGTACCGCTTCGACGCGGTGGACGTGGCCGGGATGTTCACGCCGCCGGGGCGCCAGGCGCCGGGGTCTTCGGTGCTGAACTGAACAGCGCCTGCTCGGCCTGGGGGTTGCAGCACTCGCAGGCCCAGGCCCCGCGGGCGCCATGCCGGCCCTGCTGCAGGCGCGTGAAAAGGCCGGTGCTGCGCGCGGGGCCGCTCAGCAAGGGCGCCAGCGCCGCCATTGCGTTGTCCACGCGGCGCTCGCCCTGGCCGCTGACCACGGCAAAGGGCATGCGTTGCGCCAGCAGCAGTTCACGCAGGGCATCGTCCACTGGCCCTTGCACCTGCGGGCCGTCGCGCTGCAGGCCGTCGGCCACCCAGGGCAGGTCCAGCGCGGTGAGCAGCGTCAGGGCCATGCCGCGGTGCAGGGCCACGGCCTGCACATCCAGCGAGCGGTCGCCGAAGACGATGCGGCTGTAGACCGTGGTCATCAGCGCCGTGGTGTCGCACACCACGATGTCGTGCAGCGCCGCGGCCGCGGCTATGCGCGCGTGCTGCGCCTGCATCAGGCCGGCTTGTTCATGCTGGATCGGCGTGCGACCCTGCTGTTCGCACCACTCGCGCAGCACTTCGGGCACCCAGGCCACGCGTCGATGGCCTGCCTGGGCCAGGCGCTCCGCCAACGTGCGCGCCAGCGTGGTCTTGCCGCTGCTTTCGGCGCCGACGATGGCGATGCACAAGGTTTCAGCCATGCGCCGCCGCCCGCTGCTGCCAGGCGCGCCAACCGGCCAGCGCCAGCAGCGTGAACACACCGTACAACATCACCGTCAGCCACAGCGCCTTGTACGCGAACAGGCCCATGCTGAAGAGGTTGACGCCCACCCACAGCGGCCAGTTCTCGACGAACTTGCGCGCGAGCAGTATCTGCCCGGTGACGCTGGCCACGGTGGGCAGCGCGTCCAGCCAGGGCACGTCGCTGTCGGTCAGGCGTATCAGCAGCAGGGCCAGCAGCGGCCAGGCGGCCAGGGTGGCGGCGGCGACGCGCCAGCGCGCCCGTGGCGTCATCCAGCGCACGCGCAAAGCGGCGCCGTCATCACCCGTGCCGCGCAGCCATTGCCACCAGCCCCAGAAGGCCACGGTCACGAAGAACAACTGCAGGCCGGCCTCGCCATACAGCTTGCTGTCGGCAAAGAGCAGGGCGTAGAGCAGCGAGCTGGCGATGGCCAGCGGCCAGCCCACGGGGTTGACGCGCAGGTTGGCCAGCACCATGGCCACCGACAGCACGCAGGCCACCATTTCCAGCCAGGTGACCGGGCTGCCCCACAGCGTGAAGGGCGCGGCCAGCAGCGGCCGCGCCGCCTGCAACAGTGACTCGATCACCGGCGCCTACTGGCGGCGCGCGACCTGGACCAGGATCTCGTCGGGCCGCACCATGCCCAGCTCGGCGCGCGCCTTTTCCTCGACCATCTCCAGGCCTTCCTTCAGGTCGACCACCTCGGCCGCCACACGCCCGTTGCGCTCGCGCGCCGCGGCGTTGGCCGCTTGCTGCGCGTCCAGCTGCTTGTGCAGGCCCACCACGTAGGGCAGGTTGCCCGCACCGAACCACAGGTCGGCCTGCACTGCCAGCAGCAGTGCGGCCAGGGCGACCGTGGCCCAGCGCATGGGCGGCTGCCTCAGCGGGCCTTGACGTTGTAGAAGGCCGAGCGGCCCGGGTAGCTGGCCACGTCGCCCAGGTCTTCTTCGATGCGCAGCAGCTGGTTGTACTTGGCGATGCGGTCGCTGCGGCTCATGCTGCCGGTCTTGATCTGGCCGGCGTTGCTGCCCACGGCGATGTCGGCGATGGTGCTGTCTTCGGTCTCGCCGCTGCGGTGGCTGATGACCGCGGTGTAGCCGGCGCGCTTGGCCATCTCGATGGCAGAGAAGGTCTCGCTCAGCGTGCCGATCTGGTTGATCTTGATGAGGATGGAGTTGGCGATGCCTTCGTCGATGCCGCGCTGCAGGATGGCGGTGTTGGTGACGAACAGGTCGTCGCCCACCAGTTGCAGCTTCTTGCCCAGCTTGTCGGTGAGCAGCTTCCAGCCGGCCCAGTCGCCCTCGTGCATGCCGTCCTCGATGCTGACGATGGGGTACTTGTCGGCCCAGCTGGCCAGGATGTCGGTCCACTCGCCGGCGCTGAGCACCAGGCCTTCGCCCTCGAGGTGGTACTTGCCGTCCTTGTAGAACTCGCTGGCGGCGCAGTCCAGGCCCAGCGCGATCTGGCCGCCGGGCTGGTAGCCGGCGGCCTCGATCGCCTGGATGATGAGCTGTATGGCCGCTTCGTGGCTGGCCACGTTGGGCGCGAAGCCGCCCTCGTCGCCCACGCTGGTGGGCATGCCCTTGTCGTGGATGATCTTCTTGAGCGCGTGGAAGACCTCGGCGCCATAGCGCACCGCCTCGCGGAAGCTGGGTGCGCCCACGGGGATGATCATCAGCTCCTGCAGGTCGAGGTTGTTGTTGGCGTGCGCGCCGCCGTTGATGACGTTCATCATCGGCACCGGCAGCTGCATGCGGCCCATGCCGCCGAAGTAGCGGTACAGCGGCAGGCCGCTTTCCTCAGCCGCGGCGCGGGCCACGGCCATGCTCACGGCCAGCGTGGCGTTGGCGCCCAGGCGCGCCTTGTTCTCGGTGCCGTCCAGTTCGATCAGGGTCTTGTCCAGGAAGGCCTGCTCGGACGCATCCAGGCCCATCACCGATTCGCTGATCTCGGTGTTGATGTGCTCCACCGCCTTGAGCACGCCCTTGCCCAGGTAGCGGCTCTTGTCGCCGTCGCGCAGCTCGATGGCCTCGCGGCTGCCGGTGCTGGCGCCGCTGGGCACGGCGGCGCGGCCCATGGTGCCGCTTTCCAGCAGCACGTCGCATTCGACGGTGGGGTTGCCGCGGCTGTCGAGGATTTCTCGGCCGACGATATCGACGATGGCACTCATGGGGTCTTTCTCAGCAGGTTGAGGGGTGGCTGCATCAGCAGCCGAAGTCGTTTTCCAGCAGCGGCTGGCGCTTGACCACCTGGTCGAGCGCCAGCAGTTGTTCCAGCAGCGCGCGCATGTGCTTCAGCGGCACGGCATTGGGCCCGTCGGACAGCGCGTGCGCCGGGTCGGGGTGGGTTTCCATGAAGACGCCGGCCACGCCCACGGCGATGGCGGCGCGCGCCAGCACGGGCACGAATTCGCGCTGGCCGCCGCTGCTGGTGCCCTGACCGCCGGGCAACTGCACGCTGTGGGTGGCGTCGAAGACCACCGGCGCGCCGGTCTCGCGCAGGATGGCCAGGCTGCGCATGTCCGACACCAGGTTGTTGTAGCCGAAGCTGGCGCCGCGTTCGCAGGCCATGAAGCTGTCTTCGGGCAGGCCGGCCTCGCGCGCCGCGGCGCGTGCCTTGTCCAGCACGTTCTTCATGTCGTGCGGCGCCAGGAACTGGCCCTTCTTGATGTTCACCGGCTTGCCGCTCTGCGCCACGGCGCGGATGAAGTCGGTCTGGCGGCACAGGAAGGCCGGCGTCTGCAGCACGTCCACCACCGCGGCAGCGGCGGCGATCTCGGACTCAGCGTGCACGTCGGTGAGCAGCGGCACGCCCAGCTGGCGCTTCACCTGCGCCAGGATCTCCAGCCCGCGCTCCATGCCCGGCCCGCGGAAGCTGCTGCCGCTGCTGCGGTTGGCCTTGTCGTAGCTGCTCTTGAAGATGAAGGGGATGCCCAGCGCCGTGGTCATCTCCTGCAGCCGGCCGGCCACGTCGATCTGCAGTTCCAGGCTCTCGACCACGCAGGGGCCGCTGATCAGGAAGAAAGGCCGATCCAGGCCGACCTCGAAGCCGCAGAGCTTCATGCCACGGCCTTGATGGCTTCGGCGCGGCGCGCATGGTGGTCCAGCGCCGCCTTCACGTAGCTGGTGAACAGCGGGTGCCCGCCCCAGGGCGTGCTCTTGAACTCGGGGTGGAACTGCACGCCCATGAACCAGGGATGGGCCTCGGCGGGCAGCTCGATGATCTCGGTGAGCTTCTCGCTCTGCGTGAGCGCGCTGATCACCAGCCCGGCCTGCTGCAGGCGCTCAAGGTAGCGCACGTTGGCCTCGTAGCGGTGGCGGTGGCGCTCGGTGACCACCGCGCCGTAGATGCGGTGCGCCAGCGTGCCGGGCAGCACATCGGAGCTTTGCGCGCCCAGGCGCATGGTGCCGCCCAGGTCGGAGCCGGCGTGGCGCTTTTGAATCGAACCGTCGCGGTCTTGCCACTCTTCGATGAGGGCGATCACCGGGTGCGCGCAGCCGGGTTCGAACTCGGTGCTGTTGGCGTCGGCCAGGCCGGCCACGTGGCGCGCGTATTCGATGGTGGCCACCTGCATGCCCAGGCAGATACCCAGGTAGGGCACGCCGTGCTCGCGCGCGAACTGGGCCGCGCAGATCTTGCCTTCGATGCCGCGCTTGCCAAAGCCGCCGGGCACCAGGATGGCGTCGAAGCGCGCCAGCTGCGCCATCGATTGCGGCGTCAGCGTCTCGGCGTCGACGTACTCGATCTCGACCTTGGCGTGGTTGTGGATGCCGGCGTGGCGCAGTGCCTCGTTCAGCGACTTGTAGCTGTCCGACAGGTCGGTGTACTTGCCGCACATGGCGATCTTCACCGTGCTCTGCGGGTGTTCGACCTCGTGCACCAGATTGTCCCAGCGGCGCAGGTCGGCCGGCCGCGTGAGCAGTTGCAGCTTCATGCACATCAGCTCGTCCAGGCCCTGCTCATGCAAGACGCGAGGCACCTTGTAGATGGTGTCCAGGTCGGGCATGGAGATCACGCCGTGCGGCTGCACGTTGGTGAACAGGCTGATCTTCTCGCGCTCGTCGTCGGGGATGTAGCGGTCGGCGCGGCACAGCAGCACGTCGGGCTGGATGCCGATCTCGCGCATCTTCTGCACCGTGTGCTGCGTGGGCTTGGTCTTGAGCTCGCCGGCGGCGGCGATCCAGGGCACGTAGGTCAGGTGCACGAAGGCGCTGTTGGTGGGCCCCAGCTTCAGGCTCATCTGGCGCACGGCTTCCAGGAAGGGCAGGCTCTCGATGTCGCCCACGGTGCCGCCGATCTCGACGATGGCCACGTCGACCTCGGCCGCGCCGCGCTTGATGAACTCTTGTATCTCGCCGGTGACGTGCGGGATCACCTGCACCGTCTTGCCCAGGTAGTCGCCGCGCCGCTCTTTCTCGAGCACGCTCTTGTAGATCTGGCCGGTGGTGAAGTTGTTGGCGCGCTTCATCTTGGTGGTGATGAAGCGCTCGTAGTGGCCGAGGTCCAGGTCGGTCTCGGCACCGTCGTCGGTGACGAAGACCTCGCCGTGCTGGAACGGGCTCATGGTGCCCGGGTCGACGTTGAGGTAGGGGTCCAGCTTGATGAGGGTGACCTTGAGGCCACGCGACTCGAGAATGGCCGCCAGCGAAGCCGCTGCGATGCCCTTGCCCAGCGAGGACACCACGCCGCCGGTGACGAAGACAAACTTGGTCATTGCGTGCAGCACGGCGCCTGCGGGCGCGTATGCCGTGGTGGAAAGCGCAAGTATATCGGCGGGGTCGGCCGCGTCGGCGTCAGCTTGGCAGTGCCGGCGCTGCGCTAGCATCGCCGGGCTTGCACCAGGTGCCTGCCGCCCCGTTCAGGGCGTCGGGTTGAACGGGAAACCGGTGAGCGCGGGTCGGATGTCCTCGACCCTGCGCGATTCCGGTGCTGCCCCCGCAACGGTCAGCGAGGAGCGTGCCGCACGACAGGCCACTGGCCCCCTATCGATGAGAAGGGGCTGGGAAGGCGCGGCAGGCCTCCGGACGGGTTTCAAACCCCGCCCGGCACTCGCGAGCCCGGATACCGGCCCGGTGCATGGGATGCCGGCGCTGCGGCGGGCAGCGCGTGGGTGGTGTCGTGCGTGCCGATGGCACGCGCGACCACTGGCGCGCCAGCACGCAGCAGGGCCGGCCTGGACCGGACTGTCCGCACGGGGTGTGCGGCTGGAGACCTTCTTGCATCTCTCTGTTTCCCTTCATCGCGGCCCGCGTGGGCTGCTGCCTTGTCTTGCCTTCTTCATGGCCGCTGTCGCGCAGGCGCAGCCGGTGGTGGTGATCACCGGTTCACGCGAACCGCTGGCGCCCGAACGACTGGCCGCCGACGTGGTGGTGATCAACGCCGACACCGTGCGCCTGGGCAGCGCCGATTCACTGGCCGACCTGCTGCGGCGCGAAGCCGGCGTGCAGCTGTCGCGCAACGGTGGCCCCGGCCACAGCAGTGGCATGCTGCTGCGCGGCACGGCTTCGTCCAACAACGTGGTGCTGGTCGACGGCATGCGCATCGGCTCGGCCACGCTGGGCTTTGCGTCCTTCGAATCGCTGGGCCTGGCGCAGCTTGACCGCGTGGAGGTGCTGCGCGGCCCCGGCTCCAGCCTGTACGGCGCCGACGCCGTGGGCGGCGTGATCAACGTCATCACGCGCCGCGGCAAGCCTGGGCTGCAGCTGGACGGGCGCTTCGCCGTGGGCGGCTACGGCGCGCGCGAGGCCTCGGCCGGCGTGGCCGGCGCCACCGATGCCTGGGACGCGGCGCTGAGCCTGAGCAGCGAACGCAGCCGCGGAGTCTCGGCACTGCGCCCGGGTGACCTGTTCGGCAACCACAACCCCGACCTGGACGGCCACCGCCTGGACGCGGCCAACGCGTCGCTGGGCTTCAAGCCGGCAACCGGCCACCGCATCGGCCTGACGCTGCTGCGTAGCCGGCTGGATTCGTACTACGACGGCAGCGAATTCCTGCCACCCAGCTTTGCCCAGGACGCCACACCCAACTTCCGCAACCGCCTGGACACCGAGGTGGCGCAGCTGGAATGGCGCGGCACGTTGGCCGCGGGCCTGAGCGCCACGGCCAGCGCCGGGCGCAGCGTCGATGCCTCAGTGGACGGCGGCACGCAGCCTGACCGCTTTCGCACCCAGCGCGAGCGCCTGACGGCCCAGCTGGCCTGGCAGACCGGCAGCATCGGTCAGCTGGTGCTGGCGCTGGAACACAGCGAAGACCAGGCGCGTTCGACCAGCTTTGCGACCGAGGTGCAGCGGCGCAACGACGCCGCCGTGGTGGAGCTCACCGGCCATGCCGGCGCCTGGTCGTGGCAGGCCGACCTGCGCCGCGACGACGCATCGGACACCGGCGCCATCGTCACCGGCCGCCTGGGGGGCAGCGTGGTGCTGATGCCGGGCCTGCGCCTGCGCGCGCTGGCCGGCACGACCTACCGCGCGCCCACCTTCAACGACCTGTACTTCCCCGGCTACGGCGTGACCAGCCTGCGTTCTGAGCGCGGGCGCAGCACCGAGATCGGCCTGGAGTGGCGCGAAGCCACCAGCGAGGCCTCGGCCACGCTGTACAGCAACCCGGTGCGCGACCTGATCGGCTTCGAGAGCGACCGCAGCCGCTGCCCGCCCGACCCGTCCTACGACTTCGGCTGCGCCGCCAACACGCGCCGTGCCGACATCCGCGGCGCCACGCTGGTGGCCGGCCAGCGCCTGGGCGCACTGGCGCTCAAGGCGCAGCTCGACCTGCTGCGCGCCGTGGACCGCGACAGCGGCCAGCGCCTGGCGCGCCGCGCCGCGCACCAGGCCAGCCTGAGCGCAGATTGGACCTCGGGGGACTGGACCCTGGGCGCGCGCGGCCTGCGCGTGGGCGAACGCCCCGACCTGGGCAAGATGCTGGCGGCCGAGAACACGCTGGACCTGATCGCCACCTGGCGGCTGGCGCCGCAGTGGACGCTGCAGGCCAAGCTGATCAACGCCACCGACGTGGACCTGGAGCCTTCGCGCGATTACCAGGGTCTGGGGCGGCAGGCCTGGCTGAGTCTTCGTTACGACCTGCGTTGATGGACGCACTGCGCCGCATCGTCACGCTGGCCGCGCTGGCCGTCGGCGGGCTGGCCTCGGCCATGGCCGTGGCCGCGCCGGTGACGGTGGTCGACGACCGCGGCCAGCGCGTCACGCTGCAGCAGCCGCCGCTGCGCGTGGTCTCGCTCTCGCCCTCGCTCAGCGAGACCGTGTGCGCGCTGCAGGCCTGCAGCCGCCTGGTGGGCATCGACCGCTATTCCAACTGGCCCGACGAACTGCGCCGCCTGCCCAAGCTGGGCGGGCTGGATGACACGCAGATCGAACGCCTGGCCGCGCTCAAGCCCGACCTGGTGCTGGCGGCGGTGTCCACGCGCGCGGTGGAGCGGCTGCAGGCGCTGGGCCTGCCGGTTCTGGCGCTGGAGCCGCGCAACTGGGCCGACACGCGCCGCGTGATCGCCACCGTGGCGCAGGCGCTGGGCGAGCCGGCCGCCGGCGATGCGCTGGTGCAGGCGGTGCAGGCGCGCATTGCCGAAGCGGCGGCCCATGTGCCGCCACGCCTGCGCGGGCGCAGCGTGTACTTCGAGGTCGCGGCCACGCCCTTTGCGGCGGGCACGTCGTCTTTCGTGGGTGAGTTGCTGGCCGGCCTGGGCCTGGTCAACATCGTGCCGGCCGGGCTGGGGCCGTTCCCGCAGCTCAACCCCGAGTTCGTGCTGCGCGCCCAGCCGGCGCTGATCATGGCCAGCGCCGAAGAGCTGGCGCAGATGCCGCGCCGCCCCGGCTGGGACGCGCTGCGCGCGCTGCGCCAGCGCCAGACCTGCGGCTTTGCCCCCGCCGAGTTCGACACCTTGATGCGCGCCGGGCCGCGCCTGGGCGACGCCGCCTGGGCCCTTGCGAGCTGCCTGAACAAGCTGGAGGATGCGCCATGAGTCTTGCCCTGCCGCCGGCCCCACCCCTGGATCCGCAGGCGCTGCGCCTGGGCAGCACGCCGCCGCAGCGCCTGGCCGCGCTGCTGGCGCTGGCTGCGCTGCTGCTGGTGGTGGCCGGGCTTTCGGCCGGCGCCGACGGCTGGTCGCTGGACTGGGCGGCCGATGCCGACCTGATCACCGCGATCCGCGCGCCGCGCACCCTGGGAGCGCTGTGCGCCGGTGCGCTGCTGGGCCTGGCGGGGGCGCTGGCGCAGGGCCTGTTCCGCAACCCGCTGGCCGATCCCTACCTGTTGGGCTCGGCGGCAGGTGCCGGCCTGGGCGTGGTGCTGGTGCTGGCCGCGGGCGGGCTGATCGGGCGCGAATTCGGCCCGGCCGCGGCCTCGGCGCTGCTGCGCCTGGGCCTGGTGGGCGCGGCCTTTGCGGGCGCCCTGGGCGGCATGCTGCTCACGCTGATGCTGGCGCGCGGCGCCGCGCGGCCCATGGTGCTGCTGCTGGCCGGCGTGGTGGTGGGCGTGCTGCTGACGGCGGTGTCGGACCTGATCATCCAGCTGGAGCCCGAAGCGCTGCGCGGCAAGCAGGTCTTTCTGCTGGGCACCACCAGCTTCTTCGGTTGGGGCAGCGTGGCCTGGCTGGGCGCGGCACTGGCCATCGTGCTGCCGCTGGCCGTGCCGCTGGCGCGCGTGCTGGACGCGCTGGTGCTGGGCGAGGCCAGCGCCACCAGCCTGGGCCTGGCGCTGCCGCGCCTGCGCCTGGCGCTGCTGGCGCTGGTGGCCCTGGCAACAGGAAGCGCCGTGGCCCAGGCCGGGCTGGTGGCCTTTGTCGGCCTGGTGGCGCCGCACCTGGTGCGCCGCCGCGTGGTGGTGCGGCATGGCGCGCTGCTGGCCTTGTCGGCGCTGGCCGGTGGCGTGCTGCTGCTGGCCGCCGACGTGGCCGCGCGCACCGTGGTGGCGCCGCGTGAACTGCCGGTGGGCCTGCTGACGGCGGTATTCGGCGGCGCCTACCTGCTGGCCCTGCTGCGTCGGCGGCGCTGATGCTCGCCTGCAGCGATCTGCTGCTGCGGCTGGGTGGCCAGCGCGTGGTCGACGGCGTGTCGGTGGCGCTGCGCGGCGGCGAGTGGGCAGCCATCGTGGGCCCCAACGGCGCCGGCAAGAGCAGCCTGCTGCAACTGCTGGCCGGCCTGCTGAAGCCGGAAGCCGGCCAGGTGCTGCTGGACGATCGGCCGCTGACCGACTGGCCGGCGCGTGAGCGCGCCTGCCGCCTGGCCTGGCTGGCGCAGGCGGGCGAGGCCGAGGGCGACATCGCCGTGCGCGACGTCGTGGCCCTGGGCCGCTTGCCGCGCCACGGCCTGCTGG
>JALHPY010000067.1 GCA_022842305.1 Rubrivivax sp. | reverse complement strand
CCGACCTTGGGCACCGGTGCTTCACCCAGCAGCCCGGTGTCGGCCACCTGGCTGACGCCGCCGTCCTCGGTGGGCGCGGTGTAGGTCACGTTGCTCAACTGGGCGGCCCGCTGCTCCAGCGCCTGGGCGGCCTCGGCGGCCTGGTCCTGGGTCTGGATGCGCACGGTCATCAGGATGCGCGTGACCTCGAGCTTGACCACGTCCAGCAGTTGCGAGAACAGCTCGAAGGCTTCGCGCTTGTATTCCTGCTTGGGGTTCTTCTGCGCGTAGCCGCGCAGGTGGATGCCCTGGCGCAGGTAGTCCAGCGCCGCCAGGTGCTCGCGCCAGTGGCTGTCGATGCTCTGCAGCAGCACCATGCGCATGAAGGGCGTGAACTGCTCGGCGCCGACCAGTTCGATCTTGCCCTTGAACAGCGCATCGGCAGCGGCCACCACGCTGTCCACGATGTCGTCGTCGGTGATGGAGTCGCTTTTCTCGACCTGGGCCTTCAGCGCCACCTCGACCTGCCACTCTTCGCGCAGCACGCGCTCGAGCCCATCCAGGTCCCACTGCTCTTCCAGCGTGCCGGGGGGCACGTAGGTGCGCACGACCTCGGCCATGGCGCTCTTGCGCAGGTTGGTGATCTGCTCGTCCAGGTTGGCGGCTTCGAGGATCTCGTTGCGCTGCTGGTAGATGACCTTGCGCTGGTCGTTGCTGACGTCGTCGTACTCGAGCAGCTGCTTGCGCATGTCGAAGTTGCGCGCCTCGACCTTGCGCTGCGCGCTCTCGATGCTGCGGTTGACGATGCCGGCCTCGATGGCCTCGCCCTCGGGCATCTTGAGCCGGTCCATGATCGCGCGCACGCGGTCACCGGCGAAGATGCGCATCAGCGAATCGTCCAGGCTCAGGTAGAAGCGGCTGGCACCCGGGTCGCCCTGGCGGCCCGAGCGGCCGCGCAGCTGGTTGTCGATGCGCCGGCTCTCGTGGCGCTCGGTGGCCACGATGCGCAGGCCGCCCTGGGCCTTGACCTTGTCGTGCAGGCTCTGCCACTCGTCCTTGAGCTGCTGCGCGCGCACGCTGCGCTGTTCATCGCTGAGAGCCGTGTCCTGCTCCAGGAACTGGATCTGCTTCTCGACGTTGCCGCCCAGCACGATGTCGGTACCGCGGCCGGCCATGTTGGTGGCGATGGTGATGACGCCCGGCCGTCCGGCCTGGGCCACGATCTCGGCCTCTTTGGCATGCTGCTTGGCGTTGAGCACCTGGTGCGGCAGCTTGGCCTTGGTCAGCAGGCCCGAGATGAGCTCGGAGTTCTCGATGCTGGTGGTGCCCACCAGCACCGGCTGGCCGCGCTCGTGGCAGTCGCGGATGTCCTTGGTGACCGCGTCGTACTTCTCGGGAGCGGTCTTGTAGATGAGGTCGTTGTCGTCCTTGCGGATGGTCGGCCGGTTGGGCGGAATGACCACGGTTTCCAGGCCGTAGATCTCCTGGAACTCATAGGCTTCGGTGTCGGCCGTGCCGGTCATGCCGGCGAGCTTGCCGTACATGCGGAAGTAGTTCTGGAAGGTGACCGAGGCCAGGGTCTGGTTCTCGCTCTGGATCTGCACGCCTTCCTTGGCTTCCACCGCCTGGTGCAGGCCGTCGCTCCAGCGCCGGCCCGTCATCAGGCGGCCGGTGAATTCGTCGACGATCACCACCTCGCCGTTCTGCACCACGTAATGCTGGTCGCGGTTGTACAGCTGGTTGGCCCGCAGCGCCGCGTACACGTGGTGCATGAGCGCGATGTTGGCCGGCTCGTACAGGCTGGCGCCTTCGGGCAGCAGGCCGGCCTCTGTCAGCAGCCGCTCGGCGTTCTCGTGGCCGCGCTCGGTCAGGTAGACCTGGTGCGTCTTCTCGTCGACGGTGAAGTCGCCGGCGTCGATCACGCCCTCGCCGGTGCGGATGTCTTCTTCGCCGATCTGCTTCTTCAGGCCCGGCACGATGGCGTTGATGCGCACATACATGTCGGTGTGGTCTTCGGCCTGGCCGCTGATGATCAGCGGCGTGCGCGCCTCGTCGATGAGGATGGAGTCGACCTCGTCGACGATGGCGTAGGCCAGGCCGCGCGCCACGCGGTCGCCGACTTCCAGCACCATGTTGTCGCGCAGGTAGTCGAAGCCAAACTCGTTGTTGGTGCCGTAGGTCACGTCGGCGGCGTAGGCCACCTGCTTTTCCTCGCGCCCCATGCCGGGCACGTTGACGCCCACGGTCAGGCCCAGAAAGCCGTACAGGCGGCCCATCCATTCGGCGTCGCGTCGCGCCAGGTACTCGTTGACGGTGACCAGGTGCACGCCCTTGCCGGTAAGGGCGTTCAGGTACACCGGCAGCGTGGCCACCAGGGTCTTGCCCTCGCCGGTGCGCATTTCGGCGATCTTGCCCTGGTGCAGCACCATGCCGCCGATCAGCTGCACGTCGAAGTGGCGCATCTTGAGCGCGCGCTTGCCGGCCTCGCGCACCACGGCAAAGGCTTCGATGAGCAGGTCGTCGAGCGCGGTGCCGGCAGCCAGCCGCTGGCGGAATTCTTCGGTCTTGCCGCGCAGTTGCTCGTCGGTGAGCTTCTCGAACTGCGGCTCGAGCGCGTTGACCTTCTCCACCTCGCGCCGGTACTGCTTGAGCAGGCGTTCGTTCCGGCTGCCGAAAATCTGGGTCAGGATCTTGGGGAACATGCGGCGTCGGGGCTGGGTGGATCGGAGGTGGCGCGCGTCTGCCGTGCAGGCCTGCGAGGCCTGCGCGCAGTTCGCGTCGTCAGGGGCATCTGGGGGCTTCCACCGCGCCTGCAAGCCGCCCGCGGGCGCATTCAAGCCGTTTTCGGCCCCCATCTGGCCGTTCGTGCGCGGCCTTACCGCTGCCAAGGGCTGCTACCCCAAACTGACAGTACTCCACTGCACGAAGCCCTTGATTTTAGCATCCGGCCCTGGGTCGACCCGGGCCCGGACCTGTGGCCAAGGTCGCACCCGACGCGTCGCCCTCGGCACGGACACGCTCGCTACACTGCCCTTGACATGGCCGCCCCCGCCCCCCAGCCGCCCGACCTGCGCCAGCGCACGCTGGCCAGCGCCCTGGGCAACGAACACACGCTGCGCGACCTGCTGGCGCGGGTGCGCGAGTCGCAACGGCGGCTGGACGCAATTCGCCCACTGATGGAAGCACCGTTGCGCGCCGCGGTGCAGGCCGGGCCGCTGGACGAGAAGGCCTGGGTGCTGCTGGCCAGCCATTCGTCGGCCGCGGCCAAGCTGCGGCAACTGGCGCCGGTGTTCGCAGCAGAGCTGCGGAAGGCCGGCCTGGACGGCCCACCGATCAAGGTGAAGGTGAGCAAACCTCTTTGACGCCGGCAGCGGGCGCCGGTGGCTGCAGGCGGCACCAGGCGCGGATGTCGTCCAGGTGCACGCCCCCGCTGCCCCCGTCGCCCCCGGCTTCGGCCAGGCACGGCTGCCAGCCATTGCGGTGCTGCAGGCCGGGGCCACGGGCCAGCACGCCCGCCAGGCCGCTGTCCGGAAAGTAGGCGCTGGGCGTCAGCAGCACCGGCACGCCGGCAGCACGCGCCGCGGCCACGCCTGCGGGCGAATCCTCCAGCGCCACCGCTTCGCCGGGCGTCAGGCCCAGCATCTGCAGCGCCAGCGCGTAGGCCTGCGGGTCGGGCTTCTTGCGCTCCACGTCCTCGCCGCAGACCACGACCGCGAAGCGCTGCGCCCACTGCGGCCCCAGGTGGCAGCCCAGCAGCGCCTGCACGTTGCTGCGGCTGGTGGTGGTGACGATGCCCATCGCCACACCCTGCGCCGCGCACTCGTCCATCAGCGCGCGCACGCCGGGCCGCAGCGGCAGGCCGCCGGCCTGCACCAGGCCGGCGTAGTGGCGGTTCTTGAGGGCGTGCAGCTCACGCGCCAGCGCCTCGCGCGCGGCGGGCTCGGCCGGCGCGTCGGCGCGGGTGGCCATGTCGTGCAGCAGGCGTTCGCGGCCGCCGGTGACGTGCAGCAGTTCGCCGTACAGCGCCTGGTCCCAGCACCAGGGCAGGCCCAGTTCGGCAAAGGCCCGGTTGAAGGCCGGCAGGTGGCCGTCACGCTCGGTCTCGGCCAGCGTGCCGTCCACGTCCCACAGCAGCGCCCGGGGCAGGTCCATCAGCTGTCGGCCAGCACCTGGCGCACGGCCTCGGCCACGCGCTCGGCGGTGATGCCGAAGTGCGCGTACAGCGCCGCCGCCGGGGCCGATTCGCCGAAGCCGGGCATGCCCACCACCGCGCCTTCGCGGCCCACGTACTTGCGCCAGAAATCGGGCTGCGCCGCCTCCACCGCCACCGCCGGCAGGCGGCGCGGCAGCACGCTCGCCTGGTATGCAGCGTCCTGGCGATCGAAGACGTTGGTGCAGGGCATGGAGACCACGCGCACCGCCACACCCTGCGCCGCCAGCAGGGCCTGTGCGGCCAGCGCCAGTTGCAGCTCGGAACCGGTGCCGATGATCACCGCGCGCGGCGCACCGCCTGTGGCTTCGGCCAGCACATAGCCGCCGCGCGCGATGGCCTGGGCCTGCGCCGGGGTGGCGGCCACCGGCAGCACCTGGCGCGACAAGGCCAGCACCGCCGGCCCGTCGCGCCGCTGCAGCGCGCTGGCCCAGGCCACCAGGGTCTCGATGCCGTCGGCCGGGCGCCAGACATCCAGGTTGGGGATCAGGCGCAGCGAAGGCACGTGCTCCACGCTCTGGTGCGTGGGGCCGTCCTCGCCCAGGCCGATGCTGTCGTGCGTGAAGACGTGGATCACGCGGCGCTTCATCAGCGCGGCCATGCGGATGGCGTTGCGGCTGTAGTCGCTGAAGGTGAGGAAGGTGCCGCCGTAGGGGATGAAGCCGCCGTGCAGCGCCACGCCGTTCATGATGGCGGCCATGGCGAATTCGCGCACGCCGTAGCTGATGTGGCGGTCCACGCCGCCGGGAAAGTCGGTGAGGTTCGATCCGGTGAGGTCGGCGCTGCCGCCCAGCAGCTCGGGCAGGTGCGGCGCCAGCGCGGCCAGGGCCTGCTGCGAGGCCTTGCGCGTGGCCACGGCCTCGGGCTTGCTGCCGCGGGCACTGATGGCCGCTTGCACGCGCGCATCGAAGTCCCCCGGCAAGTCGCCCGCCATGCGGCGCTCGAACTCGGCGGCCAGCTCAGGATGCGCGGCACGGTAGGCCGCCATGCGCGCCGTCCATTCGCCATGGCGCGCGCGCCCGGCCTCGGTGGCGTCCCATTGCGCGCGCACGTGCTGCGGGATCTCGAAGGCCGCGTGCGGCCAGCCGATGGCGGCGCGCGTCTTGTCAATCTCCTCGGCGCCCAGCGGCTCGCCGTGCGCCTTGGCCGTGCCGGCGCGGCCGGGCGAGCCCTGGCCGATGGTGGTGCGGCAGACGATGAGCGTGGGCTTGTCCCTGCTGGCGCGGGCCTGGGCCAGCGCGCGGCCCACGGCGGCCACGTCGTGCCCGTCGATGGGGCCTATGACCTGCCAGCCATAGGCGGCAAAGCGCGCTGGCGTGTCGTCGCGGAACCAGCCCTGCACCGCGCCGTCGATGCTGATGCCGTTGTCGTCATACAGCGCAACCAGCTTGTTCAGGCCCCAAACGCCGGCCAGCGAGCAGGCTTCGTGGCTGATGCCTTCCATCAGGCAGCCGTCGCCCAGGAAGACGTAGCTGCGGTGGTCGACCAGGGTGTGGCCCGGGCGGTTGAATTCGCGCGCCAGGCGCTGCTCGGCCAGCGCCATGCCCACGGCATTGGCCAGGCCCTGGCCCAGCGGGCCGGTGGTGGTCTCGACACCCGGGGTGACGTCGACCTCGGGGTGGCCCGGCGTCAGGCTGTGCAGCTGGCGGAAGCGCTGGAGCTCGTCCATGGGCAGCGCATAGCCGCTCAGGTGCAGCAGCGCGTACAGCAGCATCGAGGCGTGGCCGTTGCTCAGCACGAAACGGTCCCGGTCGGGCCACAGCGGGTGCGCCGGGTCGTGGCGCAGCACGCCATCGGCCCACAGCGCGGTGGCCATCTCGGCCATGCCCATGGGTGCGCCCGGGTGGCCGCTGTTGGCGGCCTGCACCGCGTCCATGGCCAGCGCGCGCAACGCGTTGGCGCGGACATCGGTGCAGCCCGGGCTGCCGCGCAGGACCTTGTCGCTGGAGTTGGAGGCCATCAGATCGCTCCGATGGCGCGCTGGCGCCGTTCCATCATGCGCCAGATGAAGGGCGTGAAGATCAGCTGCATCGCCAGCTCCATCTTGCCGCCGGGCACCACGATGGTGTTGGCGCGGCTCATCCACGAGTTGTTGATCATGTTCAGCAGGTAGGGGAAGTCGATGCCCTTGGGCCGGGCGAAGCGGATGACGACCATGCTTTCGTCGGCCGCGGGGATGTCGCGCGCGATAAAGGGGTTACTGGTGTCCACGCAGGGCACGCGCTGGAAGTTGACATGCGTGTGCTCGAACTGCGGGCAGATGTAGTGCACGTAGTCGGGCATGCGGCGCAGGATGGTGTCGGTCACGGCCTCGGTGCTGTAGCCGCGCTTGCTCTTGTCGCGGTAGAGCTTCTGGATCCACTCGAGGTTGATCACCGGCACCACCCCGATCAGCAGATCGGGGTGCCTGGCGATGTTGACCTCGGGCGTGACCACCGCGCCGTGCAGGCCCTCGTAGAACAGCAGGTCGGTGCCGGCGGGCACGTCTTCCCAGGGCGTGAAGGTGCCGGGCTCCTGCTTGTAGGGCGCGGCCTCGTCCAGGTCGTGCAGGTACTTGCGACGCTTGCCGGTGCCGCTTTCGGCGTAGTCGCGAAACAAACCTTCCAGCTCGGAAAACAGATTGTTCTCGGGGCCGAAGTGGCTGAAGTTCTTGTTGCCGGCGCGCTCGGCCTCGGCCTGCTGGAGTTTCATCTCCTTGCGGTCGTAGCGGTGGAAGCTGTCGCCCTCGATGACGGCGGCCAGGATGTTCTCGCGCCGGAAGATGCCCTCGAAGGTGCGCGTCACCGAGGTGGTGCCCGCGCCGGATGAACCGGTGATGGCGATGATGGGATGGCGTTGCGACATGGTGTGGTCCTCAATCCCGGAAGAGGCTGCGTTCGCTGAACAGCGGGTTGCCGCTGTCGCGCGTGGCGGGTTCGCGGTGGTAGCGCTCGATGCGCTCGACCTCGTTGCGCGAGCCGAAGACCAGGCCGATGCGCTGGTGCAGTTCGCTGGGCTTGACGCCCAGCACCGGCTGGCGCCCGGTGCTGGCGCGGCCGCCGGCCTGCTCCATGAGGAAGCCGATGGGGTTGGCCTCGTACAGCAGGCGCAACCGGCCGTGGCGCGCCGGGTCCTTGGTGTCGCGCGGGTACATGAAGACGCCGCCGCGCATCAGGATGCGGTGCGCCTCGGCCACCATGCTGGCGATCCAGCGCGTGTTGAAGTCCTTGCCGCGCGGGCCGGTCTTGCCGGCCAGGCATTCGTCCACGTAGCGCTTGATGGGCGGCTCCCAGAAGCGGCTGTTGCTGCCGTTGATGGCGAATTCCTGCGTGTCGGCGGGCACGGTGATGTGCGGGTGGGTGAGCTTGAATTCGCCCAGGTTCAGGTCCAGCGTGAAGCCCACCACGCCATCGCCCACGCTCATCACCAGCATGGTGGCCGGGCCGTAGAGCGCGTAGCCGGCGGCCACCTGCGTGCTGCCGGGCTGCAGGAAGTCGGCCTCGGTGAGGTCGCGGCCCGATTCCACCGCGTCGTCCGGCGCGCGCAGGATCGAGAAGATGCTGCCCACCGAAACGTTGACGTCGAGGTTGCTGCTGCCGTCCAGCGGGTCGAACACCAGCAGGTACTTGCCGCGTGGGAAGGGGCGCGGGATCTGGTAGGGCTGGTCCATCTCTTCCGAGGCCATGCCCGCCAGGTGGCCCGACCATTCGGCGGTGGCGATGAACATCTCGTTGCTCACCACGTCGAGCTTTTTCTGCACCTCGCCCTGCACGTTGACGCCGCCGCCGGCGTTGCCCGCCGTCGACTCGGCCAGTTCACCGAAGGCCACGGCGCGCGCGATGGCCTTGCAGGCGATGGACACGTCCAGGATGAGCGCGTTCAAGTCACCGCTGGCCCCCGGAAAGCGGCGGCGCTGCTCGATCAGGTACTGCGTGAGGGTCAGGCGTCTGGAAAGCGGCATGAAGGCCTCTAAGGGTGAATGCGTTGCGGGATCAGCGGCCGCGTTCGAGCTCGGCACGCATGGCGTCGATCACGGCTCGGTAGTCGGGCTTGCCGAAGATGGCGCTGCCGGCCACGAAGGTGTCGGCCCCGGCATCGGCGACGCGGCGGATGTTGTCGACCTTGATGCCACCGTCCACCTGCAGCCGGATGTCGCGCCCGCTGCGTTCGATCAGGCGACGTGCGGTCTCGGTCTTGCGCAAGGCCGAATCGATGAAGCTCTGGCCGCCGAAGCCGGGGTTGACGCTCATGATGAGCACCAGATCCACCTTGTCCATCACCCATTCGAGCAAGCTCAAGGGCGTAGCCGGGTTGAACACCAGCCCGGCCTTCGCGCCGCCGGCACGGATGAGCTGCAGCGTGCGGTCGACGTGCGTGCTGGCGTCGGGGTGGAAGCTCACCAGGTCGGCGCCGGCCTCGACGAAGGCCTGCGCCAGCGCGTCCACCGGCTGCACCATCAGGTGCACGTCCAGCGGCACCGTGCTGCCGTCGGGCCGCCGGCAATGCGGCTTGAGGGCCTGCGCCACGGCCGGGCCGATGCTCAGGTTGGGGACGTAATGGTTATCCATCACGTCGAAATGGATCCAGTCAGCGCCGGCCGCGATGACGTTGCGCACCTCTTCGCCCAGGCGCGCGAAGTCGGCCGACAGGATGCTGGGGGCGATGCGGTAGTTCATGTCTTGGGCTGCCGTTCAGTGCTGTGCTGGATGACCATGCGCCGACTGTAGGCATTGATCTGTTTAAGGTAAATTCATAGATCGTTAGGCCTGGATTCAGGAACGCTGAATGAAGACCGTCACTTTCCGCCAGCTACGGGTCTTTACCGAGGTCGCGCGCCACCTGAGCTTCGTGCGCGCGGCCGAAGCCCTGCACCTCACGCCGCCTGCGGTGACCATGCAGGTGAAAGAGCTGGAATCGGCCATCGAGCTGCCGTTGTTCGATCGCGAGGGCCGCAAGGTCTCGCTCACCACGGCCGGCGAGTACTTTCTGGTCTACGCCAAGCGCCTGCTGGCCACACTGAAGGACGCCGACGACGCGATGGCGCGCTTTCGCAAGCTCGAGACCGGGCTGCTGAGCGTGGGCATGGTCGGCACCGCCAAGTACTTCGTGCCGCGGCTGCTGACGCGCTTTCGCCAAGAGCACCCCGGGGTGGAACTGCGTCTGCGCGTGGGCGCCAACCGCGAAGAACTGGTGGGCCTGCTGCAGGCCGGCGATGTCGATCTGGCGATCATGGGCCGGCCGCCGCGCGAGATGGCCGTGCGCGCCGAGCCCTTCGCGGCGCACCCGCATGTGTTCGTGGCGCCACCCGGGCACGCCGTGCTGGCGCTGGACAACCCGCCGCTGGCGGCGCTGGCCGAGCACGCGCTGATCGTGCGCGAGGCGGCGTCGGGCACGCGCGCGCTGATGGACCGCTTCTTCCAGGATCAGCGCGTGCAGCCGCGCATCGCCATGGAGATGCCCAGCAACGAGACCATCAAGCAGGCGGTGATGGCCGGCATGGGCCTGAGCTTTCTGTCGCTGCACACGCTGGGGCTGGAACTGCGCTGCGGGCTGATCGAGATCGTGCCGGTGCGCGACACGCCCATCCTGCGCGCCTGGAACATCGTCAACATGCAATCCAAGATGCTGTCGCCCGCGGCCGAGGCGCTGCGCTACTTCATCCTGGAGCACGGCGAGGCCCACCTGGCCGAACACGACCGGCCGCTGCTGCAGCCCGGCGGCGCGGGCCCGGCCCCCGCGGCGGGCTGAAGCGGACCGCGGACTTCACCGCGTCAGCCCCAGAAAGATCTCGGGCAGCCGGCGCGGCAGTTGCGCCACCCGGTCCACCACCGTCCAGCGCCCGCCGAAGACGCGGCCGACGTAGTCGTCGGCCTTGGCATCCAGACTGATGCAGTGGGTGTACAGGCCTTGCCGGTCGAGCTCGCGCACGGCCTGCGCGGCGTCGGCGATGAGGTGCTGCGGGTCGGCCACGTCAACGTCGGCGGGCTGGCCGTCGGTCAGCACCAGCAGCAGCCGCTTGTCGGCCTTGCGCCCGCCCAGCAGATGGCCGGCGTGGCGCAGCGCAGCGCCCATGCGCGTGGAGTACGCGCCCTGCGCCGCCGCCAGGCGCGCCTTGGGCGCGTCGCCCCAGGGCTCGGCAAAGCCCTTGATGTGCAGGTAGCGAACCTCGTGCCGGGTGTTGGAGTGAAAGCCGGCAATGGCCAGCTGGTCGCCCAGCGTGGCGATGGCCCCCGCCAGCAAGGCCACCGCGACGCGGCCCAGCGACAGCACGGTTTCGTCGCTGCCGGGCACGGCGTCGTTGACCGATTGCGACAAGTCCACCAGCAGCAGCACCGCGATGTCGCGACCGTCGGTGCGGGTGCTCATGTGGAAGCGCGCATCGGGCTGGGCGCCGGCGCGCCAGTCGGCCAGCGCGCGCAGCGCCACGTCCAGGTCCAGCTCGGTGCCCTGCTCCTGGTAGCGCAGCCGCGTGCGGTCCTGCGGCTTGAGCAGGTCCAGCAGGCGCTTGAGGTGGCGCGCCTCGCTGGCGTGGCGTGCCAGCAACGCGTCGATGTCGGCGGCGTTGCCAGCCGGCTGCAGCGTGTCGTACACGCTGGCCCAGTCGGGGCGGTGGGCGCGGATGGCTTCGTCCCATTCGGGGTAATGGCGCGGCGGCAGGCCGCCTTCATCGGGGGAGCTGCGCTGCATGGGGTCGGGCGCGGTGTCTTCCTCGTCGCCGGCCTCGATGTAGGTCCACAGGTGGCGGTTGTCGTCGCGCCAGTCGACCTGGGTGTCGGTGAACAGCACCTGCGCCTGCTGGTCGCTCTGGCGGCGCGTGCGCGCGGCCCACTGCACAGCCAGACCGGCCATCGCGGCGGTGGACGACTCGCCGCCGCGCAGCTGCTCGTGGAAGCGCGCCACAAACGCCAGCAGCGCCGCGTCGCGGTAGGCATGACTATCGTCCAGCAGCGCGCGCGACAGGCAGGCCAGGCGGTGGCGCAGGCAGGACTCGCGCAGCGGATCGCAGGCGTCCTCGGCCGGCGCCGGGTGCAGCGCGCGCAGCACCGGCGCCAGACCGGGGAATCGGCGCAGCACCAGATGGTCGATGCGCGCGTCCTCGAAGCACTCCACCGCCAGGCGCTGCAGCGGGCTCAGGTTGTCGGCCACCTGCGGGCGGCTCCAGCGCCGGTGGCCCGCGGCGTGCGCCAGCATGGCGCGGTAGCGCTGCAGGGCGGTGGCGCCGGGCCGGTCGGCCAGCACCTCGGGCAGGCGCAGACCGTCAGCCTGCAGGTAGGGCATGGTCACGGCGTCAGCGCTGCGCTCGGGCGCCAGCTGCACCGGGTAGGCGATCAGCGCCAGGCGCTCGTTCCACAGGCCCTGCAGCGTCAGCTCCAGGCGCCGCTCCGCATCGACCAGCAGCACGCCCTGGCGCTGCCGCTGCAGCAGGGTGCGGCTGTCGGCGGTGGCCAGGGCGAAGAACTCGATCTGCCGCGCCGGATGGCTGCCGTGCAGGCGCAGGCCTTCATGCATCCAGCGCCGCAGGCCGTCCAGCGGCACCAACCCCACCAGCACCGGCGCCTGCTGCAGGAAGGTGGGCAGACAGGGGCTGGGCTCGGTGGCGTGGTGGCCGTGGATCGACAGGCTGGTGCGCTGCGCCAGCTCGACCACCAGCGCCAGGTACTGCGCCAGCAGTTCGGGCGAGCGCAGGCGCCGCGCCACTGCGCCCAGGCTCTGCTGCAGCGGCACGATGGCCGGGCCGTTGGGCGACTTCTGCAAGGCCTGCGTGGCCTGCGCCAATGGCTGCAGCGCGGCCTCGCCGGCCTGCTGCGCCACCGTGGGCCAGATCTCCAGAAAGCCCAGCAGCGGCTCGACGCCACGCCCGAGCTTGCCCAGCAACCGCGCGTGGTCTACATAGGCCTCCAGGCCTTGCGGGCTGAGCACACGGCGGGCCTCGTCGACGCATTCGTCGAAAACCTCGTCCACCGCGGCGAAGCGGCAGTCCAGGCGCTCGCGCAGCGCGGCGTGGCGCAGCACCGGCCCGCTGGCGGCCGGCCGCGTGCCGTAGGCGGGAAAGGTGCTGCCGGGCGAACTCACGCGCGGGCCTGTGTCAGGGCTTCAGGGCAGCACGGCGTCGATGGCGTGGTCCAGCGTGTCGCGGATGTCGGCATCGTCGGTGATCGGCCGCACCATCGCCATGCGGCAGGCCTGCCGCGGCGCGACGCCCTGGGCGATGAGTTGCGCCGCGTACACCAGCAGCCGCGTGCTGATGCCTTCGTCCAGGCCGTGGCCCTTCAGGCGCCGCGCGGCCGCCGCCACCTCCACCAGCGCGCTGGCTTGTGCGCGCGGCAGCCCGGTCTCGGTGGCCACGATCTCGGCTTCGAGCGCCGCTACGGGATAGTCGAAGTCGAGCGCGGTGAAGCGCTGCCGGGTCGAGGTCTTCAGGTCCTTCATCAGGCTCTGGTAGCCGGGGTTGTAGGAGATGACGAGTTGGAAGTCCGGGTGCGCCCGGACCAGTTCGCCCTTCTTGTCCAGCGGCAGCGTGCGGCGGTGGTCGGTGAGCGGGTGGATGACCACGGTGGTGTCCTGCCGCGCCTCGACCACCTCGTCCAGGTAGCAGATGGCGCCGTGGCGCGCGGCCACGGTCAGCGGGCCGTCCTGCCAGCGCGTGCCGCCGGGCTCCAGCAGGAAGCGGCCGACCAGGTCGGCCGCCGTCATGTCCTCATTACAGGCCACGGTGACGAGCGGGCGGCCCAGCTTCCAGGCCATGAACTCGACGAAGCGGCTCTTGCCGCAGCCGGTGGGGCCCTTGACCATCACCGGCAAGCGCGCGGCATAGGCGGCCTGGAACAGCGCCACCTCGTCGCCCTGCGGCGCGTAGTAGGGCTGCTGCAGAACCCGCCAGTCGTCGAGTGCGGCCATGGCGGTGCTCAGCGGTGCACGCCGGCGAGCCTGTCGCGCCAGCCCGGGTAGATGGCGTCGGCGTCCTTGGGGAAGGAGTCGAAGGCGCGGGCGAACTCGCGGTGTTCCTTGGCCCACTCGATGGGGTCGGCCCGGGCCTTCCAGCAGTCGTAGGCCTGGCGCAGGCTCTTGGCGCCATCGGCCGGCGAATCGATGTGGCCGTAGCTGCCGCCGCCGGCGGTGTTGATGACGTTGCCGTGGCCCAGGTTCTCGAAGAAGCCCGGCAGGCGCAGCGCGTTCATGCCGCCGCTGATGATGGGCGTGGTGGGCTTCATGCCGAACCATTCCTGGTGGTAGGCCGGGCCGGTGTAGCTGTCGCGCTCGATGATGTAGGCGATGGCGCGGTCGTCCTTCTCGCCTTCCATCTTGCCGTAGCCCATGGTGCCGACGTGGATGCCGCTGGCGCCCTGCAGCCGGCTCATCTTGGCCAGCACATAGGCGGTGTAGCCGCGCTTGGAACTGGGGCTGGTGACGGCGCCGTGGCCGGCGCGGTGGTAGTGCAGGTACTGGTTGGGGAAGCAGCGGCGGGCGGTGGTGACCATGCCCGGCCCGCCCACGTAGCCGTCCACCAGGAAGGCCACCTTGTCGGCGTCGGGCCCGAACTGCCCCAGGATGTACTCGCCGCGCGCCACCATCTCGTAGTGGTCATCGGCGGTGATGTTGGCCGAGAAGATCTTGGCCTCGCCGGTGACGTCCATCGCGCGCTTCATGGCGTCGTAGACCAGCGGGATGGTCTTCTTCATCGGCGCGAAGGTCTGGTTGCCCTGCGGTTCGTCGTTCTTGATGAAATCGCCGCCCAGCCAGAACTGGTAGGCCGCCGCGGCAAAGGGCTCGGGCCGCAGGCCGAGCTTGGGCTTGATGATGGTTCCGGCGATGTAGCCGCCGTCCTGCACCGGGCGGCCCAGCACGCGCCACAGGTCGGAGATGTCCTTGCTGGGCCCGTCGAACAGCTGGATCGCGCGCGGCGGCATCCAGAAGTCGTAGATCTTGGCGTGCTGGATGTCGCCCATGCCCTGGTTGTTGCCGATCACCAGGGTCAGGAAGCTGACCATCATCAGGCGGCCGTCGGTGATGTTGCGGTCGAACAGGTCCAGCGGGTAGGCGATGCGCATCTCCTCGCTGGCCTCGTCGATCAGGTACACCAGCGCGTCGACGCCCTTGGTGAACTCGTCGGTGGTCGACACCTCGACGTTGGTGCCGGTGGACGACTCGGCCGCGAAGTGGGCCGCCGCCTCCAGGTAGCCGTAGCCGGCCTTGGGCTTCATCTTGTAGGCGACCAGGATGTGCCTGCCGCCCTTGATCAGTTCTTCCTCGCGCAGGCTCAGGTCGGTGTAGCGGCTGGATTGGTCCATGGTGTTTCTCGCTGGGTGGGGCTGGGGATGGACGCCACTCTAGAAGCCATCAACACTAAGAACAACTAAAGAATATTGCTCTCACGAATAAGCAATTGCTGAATTTCAACCGCGTGACCAGATGGCGAAGCGCCCGAAGCCGCCCCGGCGCGGCGGGTGGCGGGCAGCGGCGGGCCGGCCACAATCGGCGTCCAGCATGAGGGCCACGCACGCATGAAGACCTTTGGCATCGCCGGCTACTCCGGCATGGGCAAGACCACGCTGCTCGAGCGCCTGGTGCCCGAGATCAGCGCGCGCGGGCTGGTGGTCTCGCTCATCAAGCACAGCCACAAGGACATCGACATCGACCGGCCGGGCAAGGACTCGTACCGGCTGCGCGAATCCGGCTGCAAGGAGGTGCTGCTGCTGGGCAACCAGCGCTGGGCGCTGATGCACGAACTGCGCGAGCAGGCCGAGCCTTCGCTGGACTACCTGCTGGACCGCATGCAGCACTGCGACCTGGTGCTGGTCGAAGGCTTCAAGGGCGGCGACTTTCCCAAGCTCGAGGTCTGGCGCGCCGAGCCGGGCAAGCCCACGCTGTGGCCCGAATGGCCAGGCATCGTGGCCCTGGCCAGCGACGCCCCGCTGCCGCCCGGCACCCCCGCGCCGCCGGCGCTGCTGCCGCTGGCCGACATCGCGGCCATCACCGACTTCGTGCTGGCGCGGGCCACGCCGCGCTGAGGCGGGTGCCACGGCCCGGCTCAGCGACACGGGTCAGTCGAAGATCGCCACCGTGCCCATCATCCCGCCGGCGGCATGGTCGAGCACGTGGCAGTGGAGCATCCACTCGCCCGGGTTCTCGGCCACGAAGGCGATGTCCACCGAGCCCTGCGGGCCCAGCAGCACGGTGTCGCGCCATTCGCGCAGCGGGTTGGGCTTGCCGTTGATGGCCAACACGCGGAAGAAGTGCCCATGCAGGTGCATGGGGTGCTCGAACAGCGTGTTGTTGATCATGTGCAGCTGCACATGTTCGCCCTTGCGCATGTAGAACAGCGGCTCGTGCATCAGCGCGTGCTCGTGCTGGGCGCTGTAGTTCATGGTCCAGGTCAGACCGTGCTCCTTGCGGATGTCTTCCACCTTGAGCGCCTTGCCGTCGACCTGGCCGATGGCCGGCATGCCGCCCTCGCCGCCCTCGAAATTCAGGAAATGCTCGGTCGCCGTGTTCAGGTTGGGCTCGGTATGGCGATTGGACTCCAGCGCTTCGGGTCGACCCAGCGCCTTGGCGCGCACCGGTGCGCCGGCGTAGACGATGCGGGCGATCAGCGTATCGACGCTGCGGCGGTCGGTGATGGCGTAGCCCGCCTTGTTGGCCGAGGCCGTGCCGTCCAGGATGAGGTCGGTGCGCTGGCCGGGCGACAGGAACAGCAGGCCGTCGGGGATGGGATGCGGCGCCACCGCCTGGCCGTCGTGCGCCACGATCCAGGGCGAGTGGCCGGCAAACTCGAGCCGGAAGATGCGCGCCGAGGCGCCATTGATCAAGCGCAGCCGCACGCGCTCGCGCGGACGCAGCTGCAAGGTGCGACCGGGCCCGGCCGCCGTGCCATTGAGAGTGAAGACGTTGCCGTGGCGGCCGCGCGTGCCGAAGTCCTGCACGCGGCCGTAGTCCTCGACCTGCGCGTTGCGCTCGTCGAGCTTGTAGTCGGCCAGCATCCACACCACGTCGCGATCCACCGGCAAAGGCTTCTGCTCGTCGACGATGAAGGCGCCGTACAGGCCGCGCGGCACCTGCTCGAAGCTGGACTGGTGCGGGTGGTACCAGTAGGTGCCGGCGTCGTCTGCCGTGAAGCGGTAGTCGAAGGTGGCGCCGCGCTCGATGGGCGCCTGCGTGACCTGGGGCACGCCGTCCATGGCGTTGGGCACGCGCAGTCCGTGCCAGTGCACCGTGGTGGGCTGCGGCAGCTTGTTGACGACGTGCAGGTCGACCTTGTCGCCGCGCGCGTAGCGCAGCACCGGGCCAGGCACCGACCCGTTGAAGCCCCAGACTTCGGTAGGGGCACCGCTGGCGCGCACGCGCTGCTTGAACACGCCCATCTGCAGCTCGCGCACGGCCGGGGCGGCGGCGAAAGCCGGCGCCGGCAGGGCGATGGCACCGGCGGCTGCCTGGATGAAACGGCGGCGATTGAACAGCATGGCGGTCTCCGGTCTGGTCTACGTGGCCGCGCCCAGCAGTCGCATCCCGGGCTTGCGGCGGCCGGTGACTTTACCCCGACTCGACCCCGCACCGACCCGGGCAAAACGCTGTTCAGGCCGGGGCCAAAGTAAAGCCGATGCGCGTGACGCCCTGGGTCGATCCGGATGAGAAGCGATCGGCGAGCAGGCGCGCGACGGCCGGGCCCAGGCCGTGGTGCCGGCTGTCCCCGCAGCGGCCGCAAGTCCACGAGCCTGCGCTGAGCGCCTCTTAGAATGCCCGGGGATGGAAACCCCGGGCAATCTCTTCTGCGTGGCCGCGCCCAGCGGCACGGGCAAGTCCAGCCTGGTGAAGGCCTTGCTGGAACTCGACAGCCACCTGGCCGTCTCCGTCTCGCACACCACGCGCGCGCCGCGCGGACAAGAGACTGACGGCCGCGAGTACCACTTCATCGCCGAGCCGGCCTTCCGCGAGAAGATCGCCCACGGCGATTTCTTCGAATGGGCCGAGGTCCACGGCAACCTCTACGGCACCAGCCGCAAGGCCATCGAGCAGCGCCTGGCCGGTGGCGAGGACGTGGTGCTCGAGATCGACTGGCAGGGCGCGCTGCAGATCAAGCGGCTGTTCACGCACGCCGTGCTCATCTTCATCCTGCCGCCCAGCTGGGACGAACTTTCGCAGCGCCTGAACCGCCGCGGCGAAGACCCGCCCCAGGTCATCGCCCGGCGCCTGGCCAACGCGCGTGAAGAAGTGGCCCAGGCCCGGCATTTCGACTTCGTTATAATCAACAGCTTGTTCGAGACGGCGCTTTTCGACCTGAAGACGGTCGTTCACTCGCAGCGCCTGAAGTACGCCGCCCAGATGCGCAACCGCTCGCAGGTGTTTGCCGCGCTGGGCCTGGTCTGAATCCCCCGGATTCCGCTTTTCCCCTCAAGGCACCCATGGCTCGCATCACCGTCGAAGACTGCCTCGTCAAGATCCCCAACCGCTTTCAGCTGGTGCTGGCCGCCACCTACCGCGCGCGCATGCTCAGCCAGGGCCACGCGCCCAAGATCGAGACCAAGAACAAGCCCGGCGTGACCGCGCTGCGCGAGATCGCCGCCGGCGAGATCGGCCTGGAGATGCTGCGCAAGGTGCCCGTCTGACCCCAGGGCCCGGCCGGCCCGCGGGGTACCAAGTCAAGCGGCGCTCTTCGGAGCGCCGTTTTGCTTGGGTGTCCCGCCGCGCTGATGGGCGGCTGCAATCCGCGCTAAATTCCATCGCATGAGCCTGCGATCCCTGGCCGCCGAACTGCTGCCTGCAGCCCTGCAGGGGCTGCAGCGCGCCAGCCTGCTGCCACAGCTCAGCGGGCCAGCGGCCGAGGTCAACACCTTTGCCGGGCTGTCCGAGAAGCTGGGCTATCTGGCCAAGGCCGACGGCAAGCTGGTGCGCGAAGCCTACAAGTTTGCCGACCAGGCGCACCTGGGGCAGTTCCGCGCCAGCGGCCAGCCCTACATCACGCACCCGGTGGCGGTGGCCGGCCTGTGCGCCGACTGGAAGCTCGACGCGCAGGCCATCATGGCCGCGCTGCTGCACGACACGATCGAGGACCAGGGCGTCACCAAGACGCAGCTGATCGAAAAATTCGGCGCGCCCACGGCCGACCTGGTGGACGGGCTGACCAAGCTCGACAAGCTGCAGTTCAACACGCGCGAGGAAAGCCAGGCCGAGAGCTTTCGCAAGATGCTGCTGGCGATGGCGCGCGACGTGCGCGTCATCCTCATCAAGCTGGCTGACCGCCTGCACAACATGCGCACCATGCAGGCCATGGCGCCCGAGAAGCGCCACCGCATCGCGCGCGAGACACTGGACATCTACGCCCCGATCGCGCACCGCCTGGGCCTGAACCAGATGTACCGCGAGCTGCAGGAGCTGTGCTTCGAGCTGCTGCACCCCTGGCGCCACGCCGCGCTGGCCAAGGCGGTGAAGCGCGCGCGCGGCCACCGCCGCGACATCGTCGAGCGCGTGCAGAAAGAGGTCGAGAAGGGCTTCGCCCAGCACAAGATCAAGGTGCAGGTGAGCGGGCGCGAAAAGACCATCTACAGCATCTACCGCAAGATGCGCGAGAAGCACGCCGGCTTTGCGCAGGTCAGCGACATCTTCGGCTTTCGCATCGTCGTGCCCGGCCTGACCGAGTGCTACATCGCCCTGGGCGTGCTGCACCAGCTGTACAAGCCGGTGCCGGGGCGCTTCAAGGACTACATCGCCATCCCCAAGGCCAACGGCTACCAGAGCCTGCACACCACGCTGGTCAGCCCGCTGGGCACGGCCGTCGAGTTCCAGATGCGCACCGAATCCATGCACGCCGTGGCCGAGGCCGGCATCGCCGCGCACTGGCTCTACAAGTCCGGTGAAAAAGGCAGCGACAAGGGCGATGCGCAACGCCTGTCGACGATGTGGCTGCAAAGCCTGCTCGACATCCAAGACGAGACGCGCGACGCGGCCGAGTTCCTCGAGCACGTCAAGATCGACCTCTACCCCGACGCGGTGTACGTGTTCACGCCGCGCAGCAAGATCATGGCGCTGCCGCGCGGCGCCACCCCGGTGGACTTTGCCTACGCCATCCACTCCGACGTGGGCCAGCACATGGTGGCCGCCAAGATCAACGGCGAGGCCGCGGCGCTGCGCACCGAGCTCAAGAGCGGCGACGTGGTCGAGATCATCACCGCCCCCGGCGCGCGCCCCAACCCGGCCTGGCTGAGCATGGTGCGCACCGGGCGCGCGCGCTCCAAGATCCGCCACTACCTCAAGAACATGGAAGCCGAGGAGTCGCGCGCCATGGGCGAAAAGATGCTGGCCCAGGCGCTGCGCGCCGAAGGCCTGCAGCTGCCGTCCACCGACCCGGCCGACGCCCAGGCCACGGCGCTGTGGCAGCAGCTCACGCGCTGGAGCGGCAACCGCAACCGCGGCGAACTGCTGGTCGACCTGGGTCTGGGCCGCAAGATCGCCATCATCGTGGCCAAGCGCATGGCGCAGCTGATGGGCGAGCGCGGCATCAAGCCCGACGCGGTGATGCTCACCCTCAACCGCTACTCGCCCGACGACACCGTCACGACCCAGGGCGTGGTCTTCGTCGACGGCAGCGAGGGCAATTCGGTGCAGTTGGCGCCCTGCTGCCGCCCGATCCCCGGCGACCCCATCGTCGGCTACCTGGGCCGCGGCGAGGGCCTGCTGGTGCACACCGCCGAATGCCACACCGGCAAGCGCCTGTTCGAACGCGACAGCGAGCGCTGGCTGGACATCGCCTGGGCCGACGAGCTGACCCGGCCCTTCGAGACCAGCCTGGCCGTGCTGGTGCGCAACGGCAAGGGCGTGCTGGCCCAGGTGGCCTCGGCGGTGAGCACGGCCGAGGCCGACATCGTGCACCTGGACATGGACCCGACCTCGGCCGAAGAGAGCATCGAACTGCGCCTGCTGGTGAGCGTGCGCGACCGCGTCCACCTAGCCGAGGTGCTGCGCACGCTGCGGCGTTCGCCGGTGGTGCAGCGGGTCGCCCGCTACAAACTGAACTGAGGACTGGTCAGGCGCCCGGCGCCGGATAGCGCACGTCCAGCACCTCGATGCGCTCCACGCCCAGCGGCGTGACCAGGGTGACCTCGTCGCCGACGCGCGCCTTGAGCAGCGCACGCGCGATGGGCGCGACCCAGCTCACCTCACCCTGCAGGCTGTCGGCCTCGTCGATGCCCTTGATCGTGACCCTGCGCTCCACACCCGCAGCGTTGCCAAAGCTGACCGTGGCGCCGAAGAAGACCTGGTCGTTGCCGTGGTGCACCGAGGGGTCGGCGACCTCGGCAATGTCCAGCCGCTTGGTCAGAAAGCGGATGCGGCGGTCGATCTCGCGCAGGCGCTTCTTGCCGTAGAGGTAGTCGCCGTTCTCGGACCGGTCGCCGTTCTTGGCCGCCCAGGACACGACCTCGACCATCTTGGGCCGCTCCGCGTCGAGCAGCGTCATCAGCTCGGCGCGCAGGCGGCGGTAGCCGGCGGGGGTGATGTAGTTGCGCGCGCCCGGGGGCAGCGGCGGCAGGCCGGCGGCCTCTTCGTCGCCGTCGTCGCCGTCGTCGTTGCCCGACGGCTCCTTCACGAAGGCCTTGTTCAAGGCTACTTCTTGACGGCGTTGAATCGCAGCAGCGCCGCCCCGTACTCGTCCTGGCAGGGGCCGGTGCCGGCGCACAGCGGCCTGCCGGCGAGAATGGAACTCGAGGCGTCCCAACTGGCCGCCAGCGCACCCACCGCGCCGTCGGTGGGGAACATCTTGACGTGCGACTCGATCCGCGGCTTGAGCACATCGTGGTTGCGCTGCCAGGTCGAGACCATCACCAGGAACAGCGAGGTGCCCGGCGGGTCTTGCGCCTCGAGCACGAAGCCATCGCCGGTGGGGAAGCGCCAGGTCTGGCCCTTCCTGACCCGCACCGACCCGCCCATCGAATTGGGAACGATCTGCGCCAGGGTGCCGTCGGGCGAGTAGCCAATGATGTAGAGGTAGCCCTCGCGCTCGGCGGTGATGCTGAAGCTGTGCTCGTCCCTGCCGATCACGAGGTCGCTCTTCCTGGCCTCGACGCGCACACCGAAGGCGGGCGTCTGCTTCTCCACGATGCGTTCGAACTCGCGCCCCACGTCCAGCGGGCTGGCCACCGGAGCGGGCGGCGGCGCGGGCGCCGGTGCCACCGGGGCGACCGGCGGCACGGCCACCGGAGCGGCAGCAGGCGGTGCTTCGGCCACCGCCGGTGCCGGCGCCTTGGCCGAGGGTGTGAGCGCGAAATAGGCGCCCCCGGCGATGGCCAGCACCGCAGCCACGCCACCGCCGATGATCGCGCCGTTGCCTTTCTTGGCGGGTGCGGGTGCGGGTGTGGCAGCCGCCTGCGGCACCGCGGCAGCGGGCGGCGGCGCAGACCGGGGCGCGGCCGCTGGCGGTGC
>JALHPY010000066.1 GCA_022842305.1 Rubrivivax sp. | reverse complement strand
ATGCGCGGCGCCCCGCCGCGGCCGGGCGCGCCGGGCGTGCTGACGCCGGGCAGGCGGCGCAGCACCTCGCCCACGGTGGCGTCGCCGAACTTGTCGATCTCCTCGCGCCCGATCACGATCTTGGCGGCGGTGGACTGGCGGCGCTCTTCGTTGTCGGTGATGCGGCCGCCGGTGATCTGCACCCGCTGCTCGGCGCCCGCGGGCGCCGAGGCGGCGGCGGCCGGGGCTGCGGGTGGCGTCTGCGCCCGGGCGAAGCCGCACGTCGACAAGGCGGCGACCAGGCCGCAGGCAGCCCAGGTGCGGTGCAGGAAGAAGGGTCTGAACATGCGGGCGATTGTCCGGGGCGGCCGTGAACCCTCCGCCGCCCGGGGCCGGCATTTGCTCAACTTCACACGGCGCCGCGCGCCGACAATCGCGGCCCATGGACATCCCGCAGCTCCGCGCCCGCCTGCAAGGCCTGGGTGCCAACGCCGAGCACCAGCGCCACGTGCTGACGCGCTGGCTGCAGGCGCAGCCGCAGGACAGCGGCAAGCGCCGGCTGCAGGACTTCATGCCGCTGGCGCTGCGCCAGGCGCTGCCGGCGCTGCAGGCCGAACTGACCGGCCTGGCGCGGCTGGTGAGCGAGCACCCGGGCGAGGACGGCTCGGCGCGCCTGCTGGTGGCGCTGCACGACGGCCAGATGGTCGAGGCCGTGCGCCTGCCGCGCGCCGGGCTGTGCGTGTCCAGCCAGGTGGGCTGCGCCGTGGGCTGCCTGTTCTGCATGACCGGCCGCGGCGGCCTGCTGCGCCAGCTGGGCAGCGCCGAGATCGTGGCCCAGGTGGTGCTGGCGCGCGCCACCGCGCCTTCGCTGCCGCTGCGCAAGGTGGTGTTCATGGGCATGGGCGAGCCGGCGCACAACCTGGACGCGGTGCTGGACGCCATCACCCTGCTGGGCCAGGAGGGCGGCATCGCGCACAAGAACCTGGTCTTCAGCACCGTGGGCGACCCGCGCGCCTTCGAGCGCCTGCTGGCGCTGCGCCCGGGCCAGGTGCGGCCGGCGCTGGCGCTGTCGCTGCACAGCACGCTGGCCGCGCGCCGCACTGAGCTGCTGCCGCGCGCGCCGCGCATCAGCCCGGCCGAACTGGTGGGCCTGGGCGAGCGCTACGCCCGCGCCACCGGTTACCCGATCCAGTACCAGTGGACGCTGATCGAGGGCGTCAACGACGGGCCGGAAGAGATGGACGGCATTGCCACGCTGCTGGCCGGCAGGTACGCGCTGATGAACCTGATCCCCTACAACGCGGTGGACGGCCTGCCCTGGCGCCGCCCCAGCTGGGAACGCGCGGCTGAGATGGCGCGCGCGCTGCACCGCCGCGGCGTGCTGACCAAGCTGCGCCACTCGGCCGGGCAGGACGTGGACGCCGGCTGCGGCCAGCTGCGGGCGCGCGCCGTTGGCGCCAGGACACCGGTGGCCCTGCGGCAGGTTCGCTGACCCCCTGACGGCTTCGGGCCCGACCGCCCAGCCACCCGGAACAGCTCAAGCGCCGCGGCGTTTCGTCCGATAGCGAACAGATCTATCTGTCGCAATCGGAGTCCCCGCCGTGAGTTCCCTGAGTCTTCGTTCCCGCCTCATCGTCTTCGCCCTGGTCGGCGCCACCGTGGCCGGCCTGGTGGGCGCCACCGGGCTGCTGGGTCTGCAGCGTTCGGCGGCCAAGACGCAGTTGCTGGAGGAAAGCACCATCGCCGTGCGCGCCTCGATGAACGCCGACATGAAGCACGACAGCATGCGTGCCGAGATCATGCGCGCCGCCGTTGCCGCGCAGGGCGGCGACTTGGCCGTGATGGCCGACGCCGAGAAAGAGGTCGCCGGCCACGGCAAGGCGCTGCTCGACAGCCTGGCCCGTGCGGCCGAGAAGGCGCCCGACGCGGCCGCGGCGCAGGCGCTGGCCGTGGTGCTGCCGGCGGCGCGCCGCTTCACCGATCTGGCACTGGCCACCGCGGCGCAGATCCGAAAGCAGCCCGATCAGGCCGCGCGCGCGCTGGCCGATTTCGAACCGGCGTTTCAGCAACTGGTGCCGCTGATGGACGCCTCGGGCCAGGCCATCGAAGCCGCCGCCGAGGCCATCGCCCAGCAGGCGCGCGACGATGCACGCCGGGTGCAGGCCGCCATGCTGGCGGTGCTGCTGGTGGGGCTGGCGGCGTTTGCCGGTTTCTCTGCCTGGGAGGTGCGCGGCATCCTGCAGCCGCTGCTGGGCCTGCGCGGCGCGGTGCAGCAGCTGAACCGGGACGACGGCGACCTGTCGCGCCGCCTGCCGCCCGCCGCGGTGCCCGAGTTCGCCGAGGTGGCCGTGCTGTTCAACCGCTTCCTGGACAAGATCGCCCGCGTCGTGGGCGACGTGCAGAAGGCGGCCGGCGAAATCTCGCACGCCAGCACGCAGATCGCCGCCGGCAACCAGGACCTGAGCCAGCGCACCGAGCAGACCGCGGCAGGCCTGCAGCAAGCGGCCGCCAGCGTCGAGCAGATCACCGCCAGCGTGCGCCAGAGCGCCGGCGTTGCCGGCCAGGCCAATGAACTGGCCGCGCTGGCCAGCCAGGTGGCCGGGCGCGGTGGCGAGGCCGTGGCGCGCGTGGTCAGCACCATGGCCGAGATCGACACCGCCTCGCACCGCATCGGCGAGATCATCGGCGTGATCGACGGCATCGCCTTCCAGACCAACATCCTGGCGCTGAACGCGGCGGTCGAAGCCGCGCGCGCTGGCGAGCAGGGGCGCGGCTTCGCCGTCGTCGCAGCGGAAGTGCGCGCTCTGGCGCAGCGCAGCGCCGCGGCGGCGCGCGAGATCAAGGCGCTGATCGCCACCAGCGTCGAGAAGGTCGAGGCCGGCGACCAGTACGTCAAGCAGGCAGGCGCGACCATGGGCGAGATCCTGGCCGGGGTGCAGCGCGTGGGCACGCTGATCGGCGAGATCAGCGCCGCGGCCAAGGAACAAAGCAGCGGCATCGTGGCCGTGAATGAGGCCGTCAGCGGCCTGGACCGCTCGACCCAGCAGAACGCCGCGCTGGTGGAACAGACCGCCGCCGCAGCGTCGGAGATGGCCCGCCAGGCCACCCTGCTGGCCGGCACGGTGTCGGTGTTCAAGACCTGCGCCAGCGCCTGAGCCCCGGCGCAGGGCCTGGGCCTGCTCAGGCCTTGGTCACGGCGTAGACGCCGGTGAAGCTCTCGCCGGCCTGCAGCGCGTAGCCGGCCCATTTCTTGGGCAGGCAGACGTTGTTGTAGTCCAGCAGAAAGGCCTGCAGGTTGGCCGCCTCGATGCGGTACGAGCCGGCATTGGCGTCGAAGAACTTGAACGCACCCGGCCCGTCGCGGCACAGGGCGATGGCGTGCTGGCCGTGCCAGAACTCGATCAGCAGGGCCTGCACGTCTTCGTTGTTGCTGAACGAACGGTTCAGGGTCTGGAAGCTGGTCTGCCAGCGCTTCTCTTCTAGCACCAGGCCCACGCTGGCGGCCTGCGCGTCCATGCGCCCGCCGCCCGTCTTGAGGCCCAGCGCCGCTTCGGTGAGCTTGACGGCGGCCTGGCTGCCCGTCACCGGGCCATCGGCCAGGCGCGGGAACTTGGTGCTCCAGACGACGAAGCGGAACTGCTCTTGCAGCCACAGCAAGGCCATCTGCAGGCACAGGCCGTGGCCGGCGTCGCCCTGCAGCAGCGGGATGGTGTAGCGCTGCTGCGCCTTGGACAGCTTCTCGCCATGCTCGCGCAGTGTGTGGAAGATCTTGCTGCCCTGGCCGAGCATCGTTTTCTCGACGTACTTCAGCGCCGCCCCGTACTTGAGCTGCTTGTCCGGCTTGATGGCCGCGATCAGGTTCTTGACGATGGGGTCGAACTCGATCGGCGCCTGGTGCTGCTGCGCGTCGCGCAGCTTCTGGTACAGCGGCAGGAGCGAGCTTTCGCGCTGCCAGGACGAGGTCTTGTCCTGCAGGCGGGCGCCGGGGTCGGCGGCGCGGACGAGGCGCAGGAATTCGTCGACAAAGGCTTGCGTGATCTGCATGTTGCTCTTCCCGTGGACCTGGGGTCCCCTGCCCCTGCAGCACGCATGAAACCGCCTGGCGCGCGCGCCGCCAATGCGGGCTTACACCCCCCGGGTGGGATCCGGCTGTGCCATCCCAGCCCTGCGCCGATTCACCACTTCGGAACGCTTTGGCACCGCTTAGGTGCGCACAACGCACCCGAGTGCGGCACAAGGGCGGCGCCAATCGCACCGAATCAGGCCTGGAAATTGCTGTCCTGGTGCGGATTCGGCCACCCCTGGTGCATCCGCACCCCGGCCACAGGAGACCAGACCTTGGATCAGATCAAGCCGGGCACCGACGCCCTGTTCATCCTCTTGGGCGCCATCATGGTGCTGGCCATGCACGCCGGCTTCGCCTTTCTCGAACTGGGCACGGTGCGCAAGAAGAACCAGGTGAATGCGCTGGTCAAGATCCTGGTGGACTTTGCGGTGTCGACCATCGCCTACTTCTTTGTCGGCTACGCCGTGGCCTACGGGGTGAGCTTCTTCACCGGGGCGCAGGCGCTGGCGGTGGACAACGGCTTCGGGCTGGTGAAGTTCTTCTTCCTGCTGACCTTTGCCGCGGCCATACCGGCCATCGTCTCGGGCGGCATCGCCGAGCGCGCGCGCATGGGGCCGCAACTCATCGCCACCGCGGCGCTGGTGGGCCTGATCTACCCGGTGTTCGAAGGCGTGGTCTGGAACCAGCGCCTGGGTATACAGGCCTGGATCAAGGCCGCCACCGGCGCCGAGTTCCATGACTTTGCCGGCAGCGTGGTGGTGCACACGGTGGGCGGCTGGATCGGCCTGGCCGCGGTGCTGCTGCTGGGCCCGCGCTCCAACCGCTACCGCAAGGACGGCGGCATCAGCGCGCACCCGCCGTCGAGCATCCCCTTCCTGGCCCTGGGCTCCTGGATCCTGGCGGTGGGCTGGTTCGGCTTCAACGTGATGAGCGCGCAGACCATCGACAAGATCTCGGGCCTGGTGGCCGTGAACTCGCTGATGGCCATGGTGGGTGGCACCCTGGTGGCCGCGCTGCTGGGCCGCAACGACCCCGGTTTTGCCTACAACGGCCCGCTGGCCGGGCTGGTGGCGGTGTGCGCCGGGTCGGACGTGATGCACCCGCTGGGCGCGCTGGTCACCGGCGGCGCGGCCGGCGCCATCTTCGTGGCCATGTTCACCCTCACGCAGAACCGCTGGAAGATCGACGACGTGCTGGGCGTGTGGCCGCTGCACGGCCTGTGCGGCGCCTGGGGCGGCATCGCCTGCGGCATCTTCGGCCTGCAATCCCTGGGCGGGCTGGGCGGCGTCAACCTGCCGGCGCAGCTGATCGGCACCTTGCTGGGCGTGGGCTGGGCCCTGGCCGGCGGCTTTGCCGTCTACGGGCTGCTGAAGGTGACGATGGGGCTGCGGCTGACGCAGGAAGAGGAGTACGACGGAGCGGACCTGTCGATCCACAGGATCGGGGCGACGCCGGAGCGGGAGGTGAGTTGGTAGGGGAGCCGGGTGCCGCAGGGCCAAGTTCGCGCCCTCAGGCGACCGTCAGCCACGGATTGACCACCACGATGCCGCAATCCGCGAAGTCATCGACATTGCGGGTGGCGAGCTGCAGGCCGTGGTGCCGCGCAATCGCCGCGATCTGCGCGTCGAACTGGGCGATCGGCCGGCCTGACGCGCGGCGCGCGGCCACGATGTCCGCATACGCCGGCACGGCGGCGCTGTCGAAGGGCAGCACGTGCCCGGCGAAGTCTTCGTCGAACATCGCCCGGATCGCGCGGTCCAGTGCGCCCTGCCGCTTGCCCGCCGGCAGCAGCCGCGCACCCAGCAGCATCTCGGCCTGCGTGACGGCGCTCACGTAGAGGCTTTCGGCCGGCTGCGCCGCGAACCAGGTCAGCACCGCCGGCGCGGGCGCGCTGCGCAAGAGTTCGGAGAGAACGTTGGTGTCGACCAGCGCGCCCATCAGCGCGGTTTGGCTGGGGCCTTGGTCTTGGTCGAACGCGCCGCCGCGGCTGGCGCATGCGTGTCCGGCACGGGCGGCAGCCGCACCGGTTCTCGCAACTCGACGGACAAGCGGACATCGCCGAGCCCGGCGAAGCGTGCGCGGATGCGAGTGCCGATGTCAGGCGCAGCAGGCGCGGGTTCGAGCAGCGCCGTGCGCAGGATCTGGCGCGCCTCTTCTTCCATGGAACGGTTGCGCATGGCGGCGCGCAGGCGCAAACGGGCCTTCAGCGGTTCATCGAGGTTGCGGATGGTGAGGGTGGCCATGGCGTGATCCGGAGACTGCTGTCAGTGTAGGCAGTGCTGGCATTGACAGCAAGAGTGGCCAGGGCTCAGGGCGCGGCCGGCACATCCCCTCGCGCCGCCTTCCGATACCCCCTCGCGAATCAGGCGGCCGCGCGGTACCCCCGCGGAATCGCCGCCAGCAGCCGCTTCGTGTACTCCTCGCGCGGCGCCGCCAGGATGCGCGCGGCGCTGGCCTGTTCGACCACCACGCCGTCCTTCATCACCAGCACCTCGTCGCTGATGAAGCGCACCACCGCCAGGTCGTGGCTGATGAAGACGTAGCTCAGGCCGAACTCGTCCTGCAGATCCTTCAGCAGGTTCAGCACCTGCGCCTGCACCGACACGTCCAGTGCCGACACCGCCTCGTCCAGCACCAGCACCTCGGGGTTGAGCGTCAGGCAGCGGGCGATGGCCACGCGCTGGCGCTGGCCGCCGCTGAATTCGTGCGGGTACTTGGCGAACGCGCGGCCGTCCAGGCCCACTTTTTCCAGCAGGCTGCGCGCGCGCTGTTCGCGCTCGGTCAGGCTGCGGCCGATGCCGTGGATGACCATGGGCTCCACCAGCGTCTGGCCGATGGTGAAGCGCGGGTTCAGGCTGGCATAGGGGTTCTGGAAGACGATCTGGATGCGCCGGCGCATCACCTGGCGCTCGCGGTCGGCCAGTTGCAGCAGGTTGTGGCCGTCGAAGATGACCTCGCCCGCCTCGGGCCCGCGGTTCTTCTCGTGCAGGCGCAGCAGGGCCAGGCCCATGGTGGTCTTGCCCGAGCCCGATTCGCCCACCACGCCCAGCGTGTGGCCGCGCCGCAGTTTGAAGTTGACGTCCTGCACGGCCTTGAACTCGCGCCGGCCAAACAGCCCCTGCTTGAGCCAGAAGCTCTTGGAGAGGCCGCGCACTTCCAGCACCACCGGGGCATTGGGGTCCTTGGCGCGCGCTTGCGCCGCATTGGCCGCGCCGTCACCGCGCGCCAGCGCCATGTGTTCGTCGATGACCATCAGTCGCGACGGGTTGCCCTCTAAGCTGGGGCGGCAGGCCAGCAGCGCGCGCGTGTAGTCGTCCTGCGGGTTTTCGAAGATGGCGGCCACCGGCCCCTGCTCGCGCACCGTGCCGCCGCGCATCACCACCACGCGGTCGGCGATCTCGCCCACCAGGCCCAGGTCGTGGCTGATGAACAGCACGCTCATGCGGCGCTCGGTCTTCAGCCGCGCCAGCAGCTCCAGGATCTGGCGCTGGATGGTCACGTCCAGCGCCGTGGTCGGCTCGTCGGCGATCAGCAGCCGCGGCTCGCAGGCCAGCGCCATGGCGATCATCACGCGCTGCTGCTGGCCACCCGACAGCTCGTGCGGGTAGCTGGCCATGCGCCGCGCCGGCTCGGGAATGCCCACCTCGTGCAGCAGCTCCTCGGCCCGCTTCCAGGCCGCCCCGCGCGCCAGGCCCAGGTGCTTGCGCAGCGGTTCGCACAACTGCTGGCCCACGCTGAACACCGGGTTGAGCGAGCTCATGGGGTCCTGAAAGACGCAGGCGATCTCTTTGCCGCGCAGCGCCTGCAGTTCGTGCAGGCCGCACTGCAGCAGGTCGCGGTCTTGCCACAGCACGCGGCCGCTGCGCTCGGCGTTGTCGGGCAGCAGGTTGAGCACGCTCATCGCGGTGACGCTCTTGCCCGAACCCGATTCACCCACCAGCGCCACGGTGGTGTTCTCGGGGATGTCGAAGCTCACGCGGCGCACGGCCTGGGCGCGTTCGCCCTTGCCCATGCGGAAGGCCACCGAAAGCTCCTGGATGCTCAGCAGCGCGCTCATTCCAGCCCCCGCAGCTTGGGGTCCAGCGCGTCGCGCAGCGCGTCGGCCATCAGCGAGAAGGCGGTGACGAACACCGCCATGAACAGCGTGGCCGTGGCCAGCTGCCACCAGTGCCCCAGGATCAGCTCGCTCTGCGCTTCGGCCAGCATGGTGCCCCAGCTGACCTGGTCGACGCGCACGCCCAGGCCCAGGTAGGACAGGATGACCTCGGCCTTGATGAAGCCCACGGTCAGCAGGCTCATGCGCACCAGCACCACGTGGCTCACGTTGGGCAGGATGTGGCGGAACATGCGGCTCATGCGGCTGGCGCCGATGGCCTCGGCGGCGCGCACGTATTCGCGGCTGCCGTGCTTGATGAACTCGGCGCGCACCTGGCGGTACATGCCGGTCCAGCCGGTCAGCGCCAGGATGATGACCACGCTTTCCACGCCGCGCCCCACCACCGCGGCAAAGGCAAAGATGAGTAGGATGTTGGGGATGCTCTCGAAGACGTTGTAGACCCACTCGAGCGCGTCGCCCACACGGCCGCCGAAGAAGCCGCCAAAGGCCCCCAGCAGCGTGCCGATGGTGGTGGCCGCGAGAGCCGCCATCACGCCCACGAAGACCGATATCTCGGTGCCCTTCACCGCCTTGTCCAGCACGTCACGGCCCAGGCGGTCGCCACCGAAGGGCAGGGTCTGCGCCTTCACGGTCTCGGTGGTCTTGAAGGCCTTTGCGCGCTCGTCCCACTCTTTGTAGCGCGGCGCCAGCGGGTCGATGTCTGACAGGTCCACGTTGGGGCCCTTGGGCACTTCGATGGCGCCGGCCGCTTGCGGCGGCGCCGGGCCCATCAAGGTGGGCGGCGCGTTGGGCACGCCCACTTCGGCCTGCCAGCCGCGCGCCACCAGGCCCAGCGACGACAAGACGATCAGCACGATGAAGGCCAGCACGATGAACAGCGACACCAGGCCCACGCGGTCGGCGCGAAAGCGCCGCCAGGCGGCGTGCCATACGCCTTCGCTCTTCTGCAGCAGGCCGCCGGCCGCGCCGTCGGCGTGTTCCATGATCAGGGTGGAGGTCATTTGAGCACCACCCGGGGGTCGACCATCTTGTAGGCCAGGTCGGTGAGCAGGTTGATCACCATGGTCAGGAAGGCCAGGTAGATGGTCACGGCCTGGATCACCGGGAAGTCGCTGCGATTGACGGCCAGCAGCACCTCGCGCCCCAGGCCGGGAATGGAGAAGAAGACCTCGATCAGGAAGCTGCCGACAAAGATGCCCGGCAGCTGCAGCCCGATGTTGGTCAGGATGGGGATCATGGCGTTGCGCAGCACGTGGCGGAACAGCACCACGCCCTCGGTCATGCCCTTGGCGCGCGCGGTGCGCACGTAGTCGTGGCCCAGTTCGTCCAGAAAGAAGCTGCGGTACAGCCGCGTCTGCGGCGCCAGACCCACCGCCACCGCCAGCAGCACGGGCAGCGGCGTGTACACCAGCAGGTTGGTTGCCAGGCTGTCGCTCCAGCCCTGCACCGGAAACCAGCCCAGCTGGAAGCCGAACACGTATTGGCCGACGATCACGTAGACCAGGAAGCTGATGGACAGCGCCACCGTGGTGGCCACCATGATCATGCGGTCGGTCAGGCTGCCGCGGCGGTAGGCCACCCACATGGCGATGGGCAGCGCCAGCAGCACGTCCAGCACCAGGATGGGCACCATCACCGTCAGCGTGGCCGGCAGGCGCGTGGCAAAGAGGTTGCTCACCGCTTCATTGGTGGCCCAGCTCTTGCCCCAGTCGAAGGTGACGATCTGCTTGACGAAGATCCACAGCTGCACCCACACCGGCTCGTTCAGGCCCAGTTGTTCGCGGATGCTGTCGATCTGCTCCTTGGTGGCGTTCAGCCCGCCCAGCACCTCGGCCGGGTCGCCACCGAAGGTCTTGAACAGGAAGAACACCAGCAGCACCACGCCAGCCAGCGTGGGCACCATCTGCCACAGGCGCCGTATCAGGTATGCGGCCATCGGGGGGGTTGCTCCAGGGCCGCGCCAGGCACAGCCACGTTTTCGAGGATGCGCGAGTGTAGGGGCCGACCCCGCGCCGGCCGTGCGGTGATTTCCCCGCAGGGCTGCGGGGGATCACCAGCGCGCGCCGGGCCCGCTACGCCCTAGACTTTGCGGCTTTGGTGCCGGGGCCCGCCACATGAACCTTGATCGCCTGCGGGGATGCTTCGCGCTGTTGCGGCTGCTGGGGCTGGCCTGTGCCGTGGCGCTGCTGCCGCTGGCGCCCGCCGCCGCTGCCGAGCCGCGCGTGCTGCGCTACACCTTCCCCATCGCCGAGACCAACTTCGACCCGGCGCAGATCACCGACCTGTACTCGCGCACGGTGGCCGCCGGCATCTTCGAGTCGCCGCTGGAATTTGCCTTTCTGGCGCGGCCGGCGCGCATGCGCCCCAACACCCTGGTGGCCATGCCCGAGGTGACGGACGACTTCAAGACCTTCACTTTCCGCCTGAAGCCCGGCATCTACTTCGCCGACGACCCGGCCTTCAAGGGCGAGCGCCGTGAGCTGGTGGCCGAGGACTATGTCTACGCCCTCAAGCGCCACTACGACCCGCGCTGGAAGAGCGGCAACCTCTACCTGCTGGAAAACGCCAAGATCCTGGGCCTGAGCGAACTGCGGCGCAAGCTCATCGCCGAGAAGAAGCCCTTCGACTACGACCAGCCGGTGGAAGGCCTGCGCGCGCTCGACCGCTACACCTTCCAGCTGCGCCTGGCCGATGCCAACCCGCGCTTTCTGTACAACATGGCCGACGCCTCGGTCACCGGGGCGGTGGCGCGCGAGGTGGTCGAGTTCTACGGCGACAAGGTCGGCGAGCACCCGGTGGGCACAGGGCCCTTCCGTCTGGCCGCCTGGAAGCGCAGTTCGCGCATCACGCTGGGGCGCAACCCCGGCTACCGCGAGGTGCTGTACGACGAAGCGCCCCCCGCGGGCGACGCGCACCTGCAGACCGTGGCGCGGCAGTTCAAGGGCCGGCGCCTGCCGCTGCTGGACCAGGTGGTGATCTCCATCATCGAAGAGCCGCAGCCGCGCTGGCTGAGCTTTCTGAACGAAGAGCAGGACCTGGCCGCCGAGGTGCCGGCCGACTTTTCGGTGGTGGCCTTCCCCAACAACCGGCTGGCGCCCCATCTGGCCAAGCGCGGCATCCAGATGACGCGCTACCCGCGCGCCGATGTCGCCGTGTCCTACTTCGGCATGGAAAACCCCGTGGTGGGCGGCTACGAGCCGCACAAGGTGGCGCTGCGCCGCGCCATCAGCCTGGCGGTGGACGTGGAGCGCGAGATCCGCCTGGTGCGCAAGAGCCAGGCTATTCCCGCGCAGGGGCCGATCAGCCCCGAGACCTGGGGCTACGACCCGCGGCTCAAGACCGAGATGAGCGACTACGACCTGCCGCGCGCCAAGGCGCTGCTGGACATGCACGGCTACGTGGACCGCAACGACGACGGCTGGCGCGAGCAGCCCGATGGCCAGCCCCTGGTGCTGGACTACGCCACCAGCCCCGACCAGCAGAGCCGCCAGCTCAACGAGCTGTGGCAGAAGAACATGACCGCGCTGGGCCTGCGCATCGAGTTCAAGACCGCCAAGTGGCCCGAGAACCTGAAGAGCAGCCGCGCCGGCAAGCTGATGATGTGGGGCGTGGGCTGGAGCGCCGCCCAACCCGACGGCGACACCTTCCTGGGCCTGGGCTACGGCCCCAACAAGGGCCAGTCCAACCATGCGCGCTTCGATCTGCCGGCCTTCAATGCGCTGTACGCGCGCCAGCGCACCCTGGCCGACGGCCCCGAGCGCCAGGCCATCATGACCGAAGCCGCCAAGCTGCTGGTGGCCTACATGCCCTACAAGATCCACGTGCACCGCATCTTCACCGACCTGACGCACCCCTGGGTGCAGGGCTACCACCGCAACATCTACGTGCGCGAATTCTGGAAGTACGTGGACGTGGACCCAGCCGAGCTGCAGCGCCGCGGCGGGGCTTCGCAATGAGGCGGCGCCAGGCCCTGGGCCTGGGCGCGGCGCTGGCCCTGCCAGGGCTCGCGGGGCTGCCGGCGCAGGCGCAGCCGGCGGCGGCCACGCCGCAGAAGGTGCTGCGCGTGGCCTTCCCCGTGGCCGAGACCGGCTTCGACCCGGCGCAGATCACCGACCTGTACTCGCGCATCATCACGCCGCACATCTTCGAGGCGCTGTACCGCTACGACCACCTGGCGCGGCCCATCGTGCTGCACCCGCTCACGGCCGAGGCCATGCCCGAGATCGCCGACGATTTCCGCAGCTTCACCGTGCGGCTGCGGCGGGGCATCTTCTTCCAGGAAGACCCTGCCTTCGAGGGCCGGCCGCGTGAACTGGTAGCGGCCGACTACGTGTTCGCCTTCAAGCGCTTTGCCGACCCGGCGCTCAAGTCGCCTCAGTGGGCCTTTGTCGATGACTTCCGCCTGCTGGGCCTGGGGGCGCTGCGCAAACGCGCCATCGACGCCAAGCAGCCCTTCGACTACGACACCGAGATCGAAGGCCTGCGCGCGCTCGACCGCTACACGCTGCAGTTCCGGCTCGAGCTGCCGCGGCCGCGATTCACCGAGAGCCTGGCCTCCAGCGACCTGTTCGGCGCCGTGGCGCGCGAGGTGGTGCGCCACTACGGCGACAAGATCGCCGAGCATCCCGTGGGCACCGGCCCCTTCCGCCTGGCGCAGTGGCGGCGTTCGTCCTTCATCGCGCTGGAACGCAACCCCGCCTACCGCGAGGTGCTGTGGGACGCGCAGCCCGCACCCGACGACGCCGAGGGCCAGGAGGTGGTGCGGCGCCTCAAGGGCCGGCGCCTGCCGCTGATAGACCGCGTCGAGGTCTCCATCATCGAGGAATCGCAGCCGCGTTGGCTGTCCTTCCTGAACGGGCAGATCGACCTGATCGCGGTGCCGCCCGACTTCGTGCCCATCGCCATGCCCGGCGGCCAGGTGGCGCCGCACCTGGCCCGGCGCGGCATCCGCGGCCAGCGCGTGCTGCAGCCCGACAGCGCCTTGAGCTACTTCAACATGGAAGACCCGCTGGTCGGCGGCTACGCGCCGCACCAGGTGGCGCTGCGCCGCGCCATCTGCCTGGCCGTGGACATCGACCGCGAGATCCGCCTGGTGCGCCGCGGCATGGCCATCCCGGCGCAGTCCATCGTGGTGCCGCACACCAGCGGCTACAACCCGGCCTTCAAGAGCGAGAACGGCGACTACGACCCGGCGCGCGCCAAGGCACTGCTCGAGCTGTACGGCTACACCGACCGCGACGGCGACGGCTGGCGCGAGCAGCCCGATGGCAGCCCGCTGCTGATCCGCTATTCCACCCAGCCCGACCAGTCCAGCCGCCAGCTCAACGAGCTGTGGCAGAAGAACATGAAGGCGATCGGCATCCGCATGGAGTTCGCCACCGCCAAGTGGCCCGAAAACCTGAAGGCGGCGCGCGCCGGCAAGCTGCAGATGTGGGGCGTGGGCTCGCTGGCCGCGGCCAGCGACGGCCTGCAGTCGCTGCAGCGCCTGTACGGCCCGCAAGGCGGCCAGGGGAACCTGGCGCGCTTCAAGCTGCCCGCCTTCGACGCCTTGTATGACCGGCTGATGGTGCTGCCCGACGGCCCCGAGCGCGACCGGCTCTTCGAGCAGGCCAAGCGCCTGAGCGTGGCCTACGCGCCCTACAAGGTGCACGTGCACCGCATCCAGGCCGATCTGCAGCACCCGCACGTGCTGGGCTGGAAGCGCACGCTCTTCTGGCAGGAATGGTGGCACATGGTGGACCTGCTGCCCGCCGAGCACCCGGCGGCCTGAAACCGCCGCATGCGCCGCCGGCCGTTGATCACCGCGCTGCCGGCGCTGGCCGCCGCCACGGCCTGGGCCGGCCCGGCCGGCGCGTCCGCAGGCAGCCGCACCCTGCACATCGCCTTCACGTCGCCCGAGACCAGCTTCGACCCGCCGCAGACCAACAGCGACTCCAACTCGGCGGCCGTGATCGCGCAGATCCTCGAAGCGCCGCTGACCTACGACTACCTGGCGCGGCCGGTGCGGCTGCTGGCCAACACGGCCGCGGCCATGCCCGAGGTCTCGGCCGATGGGCGCAGCTTCACGGTGCGCCTGCAGCCCGGCATCCTGTTCGCCGACGACCCGGCCTTCGGCGGCCAGCCGCGCGAGCTGGTGGCGCAGGACCAAGTCTACGCGCTCAAGCGCTTCTACGACCCGCGCTACAACTCCAGCGACCTGTATCTGTTCGAATCGCTCAAGCTGCCCGGCCTGAGCGAGCTGCGCCAGCAGGCCCTGCAGTCGCGCAAGCCCTTCGACTACGACACCGAGGTCGAGGGCGTGCGCGCGCTCGACCGCTACAGCTTTCGGGTGCGCCTGGGCGTGGACGACCCGCGCTTCATCTATCTGCTGGCCGATCCGGTCTACATGGGCGCGGTGGCGCGCGAGGTGGTCGAGCGCTACGGCAACGACATCGGCGCGCACCCCGTGGGCACGGGCGGCTACCGCCTGCAGCGCTGGCGCCGCGGCTCGCGCATCGAGCTGGAGCGCTCGGCCAGCTTTCGCCGCGTGGTGTACGACGGCCAGCCGGCCGCCGAACCGCTGGCGCAGGCCATCGCCGCACAGCTCAAGGGCCAGGCACTGCCGCGCGCCGACCGGGTGGTGATCGATATCGTCGAGGAAGCGCAGCCGCGCTGGCTGTCGTTCCTGGACGGCACCTACCACTGGCTGCCGGTGCCCGGCACCTTCCGCGAACTGGCCGCACCCGGTGGCCGCCTGGCGCCCTACCTGGCGCGGCGTGGCGTGCAGCTGCAAAGCCTGCCGCAGCCCGACATGCAGATGAACTTCTTCTTCATGGAGCACCCGCTGGTGGGCGGCTACACGCCCGACAAGGTGGCGCTGCGCCGCGCCATCGGCCTGGCCTTCGACAGCGACGCGCTGGTCCGGCATGTCTACGGCGGCTTCGGCGTGCGCGCGCAGAGCACGGTGCCGCCCTTCACCTCGGGCTACGACCCGGACTACAAGAGCGAGATGAGCGAGCACAGCCCGGCCAAGGCGCGCGCCCTGCTGGACCTGTACGGCTACACCGACCGCAACGGCGACGGCTGGCGCGAACAGCCCGACGGCCAGCCGCTGGTGCTGAGCATGGCCACCGGCTCCAGCCAGCTCGAGCGCCGCGCCAACGAACTGTGGAAGCGCTCGATGGACGCCGTCGGCCTGCGCATCGATTTCGACATCTCCACCTGGCCCGAACTGCTGAAGAAGAGCCGCGCCGGCACGCTGATGATGTGGGGCTACAGCTGGGGTGCGGCATCGCCCGACGGCGGCTTCTTCCTGGGCATCGCCTACGGGCCCAACGCCAGCGAATCCAACGACCCGCGCTTCAGCCTGCCCGCCTTCGACCGCCTGTTCGAGCGCCAGCGCGCCCTGCCTGACGGCCCCGAGCGCGACGCGCTGATGCGCCAGGCCAAGAACCTGCTGGTGGCCTACATGCCTTTCAAGGTACACCTGCACAACGTGCTGCCGGTGCTGGTGCAGCCCTGGACCCGCGGCTACTGGCGCCACCCCTTCATGCGCGACATCTATCGCTTTGTCGACACCGAGCCCAGGCCCACATGAACCCCACCCGCACGCCCCGCATCACCACTTACCGCCACTGGCTGGCCGAGCAGCGCGGCCTGCACTTCGACCACTACGACGCGCTGTGGCGCTGGTCCATCACCGACCTGCCCGCGTTCTGGGCCTCGATCTGGGACTTCTTCGAACTGCAGTCACCCACGCCCTGGAGCGCCGTCGTCGCCCCCGACACCATGCCCGGCGCGCGCTGGTTTGCCGGCGCGCAGATCAACTACGCCAGCCAGGTGCTGCGCCACGCCGACGCGGCGCATGCCGCCGGCTGCCCGGCCATCGTCTGGCAGAACGAACGCATGGCCGCGCCGCAGGAAATGTCGTGGACCGAATTGCGGCGCCAGGTGGGCTGCTTCGCGCTCAGGCTGCGCGACAGCGGCGTGCAGCCGGGCGACCGCGTCTGCGCCTACCTGCCCAACGGGCCGCAGGCCGTGGTGGCCTTTCTGGCCTGCGCCAGCGTGGGCGCCGTGTGGTCGATCTGCAGCCCCGACATGGGGCCGGTGGCGGTGCTCGACCGCTTCCGCCAGATCGAACCGCGCGTGCTGCTGGCGGTGGACGGCCAGCAATGGGCCGGCGTGGCGCACGACCGCCGGCCGGTGCTGCACGAGGTGCTGGCCGGCCTGCCCACGGTGCAGCATGTGGTGCTGCTGCCCGATCTGGACGCCAGCGCCCAGCCTGCCGACTTTGCCGCCGCCGGCCGTCAGACGCACGCCTATGCCGACTGGACCGCCGGCGATCCCGGTGACTGGCAGCCCGATCTGCTGCCCTTCGAGCACCCGCTGTGGGTGGTGTACTCCAGCGGCACCACCGGCCTGCCCAAGGCCATCGTGCACGGCCATGGCGGCATCGTGCTGGAGATGCTCAAGGGCAGCCTGCACAACGACATCGCGCCCAGCGCCGAAACCGGCGAGCGCTTCCACTGGTTCAGCAGCACCGGCTGGATCATGTGGAACGCGCAGGTCGGCGCGCTGCTGGGCGGCACCACCATCTGCCTGTACGACGGCAACCCCGGCGGCCCGGCGGGCGCGCCCGACTGGGGCACGTTATGGCGCTTTGCCGGCGCGGCCGGTGTCACCTGGTTCGGCGCCGGCGCGGCCTTCTACGCCAGCTGCCTGAAGGCCGGCGTGCAGCCCATGCAGCAGGCCGACCTGTCGCGCCTGCAGGCCGTGGGCAGCACCGGTTCGCCGCTGTCGGACGAGGGCTACCAATGGCTGTGGGACCACCTGCCCCGGCCCGGCGGCCAGGACATGTGGATCGCCACCATCAGCGGCGGCACCGATTTCGCAGGCGCCTTCGTCGCCGGCAACCGCGAACTGCCGCAGGTGCGCGGCGAGATGCAGTGCCGCTGCCTGGGCGCGGCGGTGGCCGCCTGGAGCGAGGACGGGCACGAACTGCTGGACCAGGTGGGCGAACTGGTCTGCACCCGGCCCATGCCCTCGATGCCGCTCTACTTCTGGGGCGACGTGGGCAACCGGCGCTACATCGAGAGCTACTTCGACATGTACCCCGGCGGCGATGGCAAGCCTGCGGCGTGGCGCCACGGCGACTGGATCCGCATCACCCGCCGCGGCGGCGCCGTGATCTACGGCCGCAGCGACGCCACCATCAACCGCCACGGCATCCGCATGGGCACGGCCGAGCTGTACCGCGCGGTGGAGCTGCTGCCCGAGGTGCTGGACAGCCTGGTGGTCGACCTGGAATACCTGGGCCGCGAAAGCTGGATGGCGCTGTTCGTGGTGCTGCGCGAAGGCCTGCAGCTCGACGCTGCACTGACGCAGCGCCTGAAGCAGGCCATCCGCGCGACGCTGTCGGCGCGCCACGTGCCCAACGACATCTACCAGGTGGCGGCGATCCCGCGCACGCTGTCGGGCAAGAAGATGGAGCTGCCGGTGAAGAAGCTGCTGCTGGGCGCGGCACCCGAGCAGGTGCTCAGGCGCGACGCCATGGCCAACGCCGCCGCGGTCGACTGGTTTGTCGAATTCGCGCGGCGGCGCGGCAGTGGGTCAACGGCTTAGGACGGCTGCGCGACGATGGTCACGCGGCGGTTCTCGGGCGCGGCCGGGTCGGCCGGGTTCATCAGCGCGGTGGAGCCCTTGCCCACTGCGTTGACGCGCTCGCCGGACAGGCCGTGCTGGCTCATCAGGTAGCTGCGCACGCTCTCGGCACGCGCCTGGCTGAGCTTGAGGTTGCGCTCTTCCTGTCCGCGCGGGTCGGCGTGGCCTTCGATGGTGAACTTGACGGCTGCCAGCTTGTCGGACTTCATGGCCGCGGCCAGCACGTCGAGTGCGCTCTTGGCGCGCGGCGTCAGGTCGGCCGAATCGGTGACGAAGGTGACCAGGATGGACGCACGGCCCGGCTGTGCCGCGGTGGCGGCGGTGCCGGCGGCGGCCACGGCCGGGCGCACCGTGGGGCGGAAGCCGCGCGTGCGCGGCTGCTGCTCGTCGCCGGCAGCCGAGGCCGCAGCAGAGGGCGGCCTGAGCGCATCGATCAGCGCCTGCTCGGTGACCTGACCCTCGCGCAAGACCTTTTCCTCGGCCTGGGCGGAGCCCGCGGCGAGCAGCGCGGCCAGGGCCAGCACGGCGAGCTTGGAGGGGATGTTCATGGCGATCCTTCGGTGCGGTGTGGATGGAATGCTAACGCTCAGGCGCCCTTCTGGGGCTTGGCAAGTGTCTTGAGGGCGAAACGGCCGTCGCTCTGGAACAGCCAGGCCTCGATCAGGCCGTCACTGCGCAGCGCCTGCTGCGCCTGCGCCGACAGGCCCACCGCGGCCGGCAGGCGCGCCACCGAGTCGAGCGCGGCGCGCGTCATCTCGGGCTGGTCGGGGTTGTCGCGGAAGACTTCGGCCTGCCAGCGGTTGTGGTCGTCGAGCTTGATGCGCAGCACCACCACGGCGCGCAGCAGCGGCTGCGGGCGCTCGTCGTGCACGCGGGTTGCCGAGCCCAGGTAGACCGAGCGCGCGAACTCGGCCTTGAGCTGCTCGGCCGTCTGTGCCTGTGCCTGCGCCGGCGTCGCGATGGCCAGCAGGGCAGCGGCAGCGACCAAGGCGACGGAGGTGACGAGGTCGGCGGCGGTGCGGTTCATGGTGCTGGCTCCTGCGAAAGCCCGAGCGGCGCTCGGCATGGCAGCTATTTCGACACGGGCCGGCCCGCTTGCACAGGACACCAAGGTATACGTTCACGCTGGCGGCGGTCGGCCGTGGTACCTTGCTGCCGCCCCGTGCAATCGGCATCACCCGCACTGATGAACCGCACTGATGAACACTAGCGCCCCCGCCTCCGGCCAGCATCCCCGCGGCTCGCTGCTGCTGGCCGACGACCACGGCCTGGTGCGCCACGGCCTGCAACTGCTCATCGCCGAGGTGCTGCCGCAACTGCGCGTGCAACTGGCCGGCTCGCTGGCCGAAACCGTGCAGGCGCTGCAGAGCGCCGGCCGCTTCGACCTGGTGCTGCTGGACCTGACGCTGTCCGACGTGCACGGCCTGGCCGGGCTGCACCGGCTGCGCGAAGACTTCCCCTACGTGCCCGTGGTCATCCTCAGCGCCCAGGACGACCGCGACACCGTGCTGGCGGCGCTGGACGGCGGTGCCATGGGCTTCATCAGCAAGGCCGCCTCGCCGGCCGAGCTGAAGGAAGCGCTGACGCGCGTGCTGGTCGACCACCGCATCCACCTGCCGCAGTCGGTGTCGGGTGGCATGGCCGCGGTGCCCTCGCTGGGAGCCGACGGCGCTGGCGGGCGCGAGCTGGCCGAGCTCTCCGCACTGGGCCTGACCGAACGCCAGATCGAAGTGCTGGGCTACGTGGTGCAGGGCCTGCGCAATAAAGAGATCGCGCGCCTGCTCGACCGCAGCGAGGTCGTGGTCAAGAAGCACGTCACGGCCACGCTGCAGGCCCTGGGCGCGCCCAACCGCACCAAGCTGCTGGTGCTGCTCAGTCAGCGCGGCTACCGCGTGCCGTCCATGCGCGCGGGCAGCGCGGAAAGCGCAGAGGGCGCTGAAGGCGGCGCATGACCAGTGCCGAGTTGCGCCAGCGCGAGGGCCAGCGCGAAGGCGCGGCGGCGGCCTTCGGCGACCAGCTGCCGCGGCGGCGCCGCCGCCTGGGACTGGCGCTGGTGGCGCTGGGCGTGCTGGCGCTGGCGGCCCAGGGCCTGAGCGAATGGCTGCTGCCCTACGACCTGGCCGCGCTCGAAGCGATGCGCCGCATCACCGGCTGGCCGCAGCTCACGGCCACGCGCCTGGTCTGGGCCTGGGCCCTGCTGTGCGCCGCGCTGCTGGCCCTGCTGGCGCGGCGCGGCCAGCAGCCGCTGCTGCTGGCGCCGCTGTGCGGGCTGGTGCTGGGCTCGGCCCACGTGGCCGCCGGCGGCGCAGCGGCCTCGCTGGCGCTGCTGCTGCTGGTGGGCGTGGCCAGCCTGGGCTGGCACGCGCGGCGCGAGGGCGGCATGGCGCTGCTGCTGGGCTGCGCGCTGGCCATGGCGGCCTGGGACACGGTGCTGTCGGACTACCCCACGCTGTGGGGCTCGGCCGCGGTGTTCTCGGCCATGTTCGTGTGGATAGACCGCATGCACATCCGCGCCACCGACCGGCGCCTGTACGCGGCCCTGGCCGAACGCGAACGCCTGATCACGCGGCTGGACCAGCGCACAGAGGAGCTGACCGCGCTGCAGGGCGCGCGCACGCGCCTACTGGCCAGCATCAGCCACGACCTGCGCCAGCCGCTGCAGGCAGTGCGCCTGTTCGCCGAGGCGCTGCAGGCCCCGGGCGGCAGCGACGCCGCGGCGCGGCGCCAGGACCTGCTGCGCCAGCAGATGCGCGCCGCCGACGACGCCGTGGCCATGCTCGACCAGTTCAGCGAGTTCAGCGCCATCGAGCAGGGCGCGCTGCAGTCGCACCCCGAGGCCGTGGACCTGCGCGACCTGCTCGACGGCGTGGCCGCCAGCCTGCAAGCCACGCACCCGCCCGGCCTGCTGCGCCTGCGCGTGCACGGCCAGCGCCACTGGCTGCAGACCGACCGCACCCAGCTGGCGCGCCTGCTGCAGAACCTGGCCGGCAACGCCGTGCGCTACAGCCTGGGCGTGCACCAGGGCCAGCCGGCGCGCGTGGTGCTGGCCGTGCGGCCGCGGCGCAATGCCGATGGCGCGGAAGACCTGGTCATCGACGTGCTCGACAACGGCCGCGGCATCCCGCCCGACAAGCTCGAAGCCGTGTTCGAGCCCTACGTGCAGCTCAGCGACGCCAGCAGCGGCGCCTCGCGCGGCGGCCGCGGCCTGGGCCTGGCCATCGTGCGCGGTCTTGCGGCGCAGCTGGGGTTGCAGCTGGCGCCGGTGGTCTCGCGCCTGGGTCACGGTACGCGCTTTCGCGTGCGCGTGCCGGCGGCGCTGCGCCGCGGCCCGCCGCAGGCCGTGGACGCTGGGGCCGAGCCGGCCGCCCCGGCCGTGCAGCCCGGCCGCCTGGACGGCTGGCTGCTGGCGCTGCTGGAAGACGAGGACGGCCCGCGCGTGGCGCTGCGCGCCGCGCTCGAAGGCGTGGGCGCGACCATCGTCGACGCCGCCTCGCTGGCCCAGCTCAAGCATCAGCTCGACGACGAACCGCGCTTCCCCGACGCCCTGGTCTTCGATCTGGACCTGGGCCCCGGCCGGCCCGACGGCCTGGCCGCGGTGGCCGAACTGCGCGACGAATGGGAGCTGCTGGTGCCGGCGGTCATCGTCACCGGGCGCGTGGCGGTGATGGGCACCGTGCCCATGCCGCCGCGCTGCACACTGCTGGGCAAGCCGGTGCCGCTGGCCTCGCTGGTGGCCACCCTGCTGCGCATCGCGCCGCGCGCCGAAGCCGCGCGGTATCCCTAGGGATCATTCGGAAGCTGATCATGAAGTGCTGCAATCGACCCCAGGCTGCCCCAGGACCCGCTGCGCGGCACGCCAACCCGACCGAGGAATCCATCATGTCCAAGCTCTTGCGCGGTCTGGCGCTGTCCGGTGTGGCGCTGGCCATGCTGCTCGTCGAAGCCCGCGCCCAGGCCGGCGGTGGCTTCGAGCTCATCTCGCCGGCCGAGGCGCGCCAGGAAGCCCGGGCGCTGGCCGATGCGCCCGAGCAGATCGTGCCGCGCGTGGTGGTGCCGCCGCGCGCCGACGCGCCGGCCATCCGCGTGGTCTCGCCCAACGCCAGCGGCAGCGGCGTGGTCGCGCCGGTGCGCATCGAGCTGGCCTTCAAGCCCGCGCCGGGTGCGCGCATCGTGCCCAGCAGCTTCCGCGTGCTGTACGGGCTGCTCAAGATCGACCTGACCGACCGCCTGAAGAAGCACGCCACGGTCAATGAAAGCGGCGTGGTGGTCGAACAGGCCCAGATACCCGACGGCCAGCACCGCCTGCTCCTGCAGGTGGCCGACGACCAGGGCAACACCGCCGAACAAGAGCTGCGGCTGCGCGTTGGCGCGGCTTCCTGATCCGCGCCGCCGCCATGTTGCTGCCCGCACTGACACGCCGTGCCGCGCTGAGCCTGGGCGCGGCTGCGGCGCTGGCGCGCGCCTGGCCGGCCCGGGCCCAGGCCGCGGCC
>JALHPY010000065.1 GCA_022842305.1 Rubrivivax sp. | reverse complement strand
GCCGGGGCCGGCGCCCGGCAGGCCGTCGACGCGACCGCTGCCGCCGGCCGCGGGGCCGCCGCGCTGCGACGGCTTGAGCAGCGCCTGGTCCACCGCGCGCAGCAGCTTCTGCAGCGTGATGGGCTTTTCCAGGAAGGCGCTGGCACCGTAGCGGGTGGCCTCGACCGCGGTGTCGATGGTGCCGTGGCCGCTCATCATGATCACCGGCATCGACAGCTGGCCCGCGGCCGACCATTCCTTGAGCAGCGTGACGCCGTCGACATCGGGCATCCAGATGTCCAGCAGTACCAGGTCGGGGCGCAGCAGTTCGCGCACCTGGCGCGCCTGCGCGGCGTTCTCGGCCAGTTCGACCGTGTGACCCTCGTCGGCCAGGATTTCCGAGAGCAGGGCGCGGATGCCGAGCTCGTCGTCTACGACCAGGATGGTTGCCATGGGCTCTAGGTGTGCTGCGTTGCGCTGCCCGCGGTGGCCGGCACGGGGCCGGCCGCGCCGCCCTCCGCCGAAGCCGACGCGGCGGCAAAGTTGGAAAACGACAAGGATACGCGCGCCCCGGTGACAGGTCCGTCGGGCTCGTCTCCGGCGTGCAGGTTGGCCGCGCGCAGGCGGGCGCCGTGCTCGTCGGCGATCTTCTTCACCACGGCCAGGCCCAGGCCCGTGCCCTTGGTCTTGGTGGTGACGTAGGGCTCGAAGGCGCGCTTGAGCACCTTGTCGGCAAAGCCGGGGCCGTTGTCGATGACGGTCAGGCGCACCGCGCGCAGCTCGCCGTGTTCGCCGCGGGCGCTGGAGGTGATCAGTTCCACCTGCCCGTCGGGCCGGTCGGCCACCGCGTCCAGGCCGTTCTGCACCAGGTTGTGGATCACCTGGCGCAGCTGCGTGGCGTCGCCCAGGATGCGCGGCAGCTCGGGTTCCAGCCGCGCCAGCAGCAGGCCGTTGTCCAGCGCCTGGCCATACAGCGCCAGCACCTCGCCGGCCAGCGCGTCCAGGTCCAGCGGTCGCATCTGCGCCGCCGGCAGGCGCGCGTAGTCGCGGAACTCATTCACCAGGGTCTGCATGGCCTGCACCTGGCTCACGATGGTGTGCACCGAGCGCTGCAGCAGCGACTGGTCGGCGCCTGCCAGCTTGTGGCCCAGCCGGTGCTGCAGGCGCTCGGCCGACAGCTGTATGGGCGTGAGCGGGTTCTTGATCTCGTGCGCCAGGCGCCGCGCCACCTCGGCCCAGGCGGCGCTGCGCTGCGCCGAGACGACCTCGGAGATGTCGTCGAAGACCATCAGCCGGGTGTCGCCCGGCAGGGTGGCGCCGCGCACCAGCAGCGTCAGCGTGGCGCCGTCGCCGCGCTTGAGCTCGAAGCCCTCCTGCCACTGGTCGCGCTCGCCCGCCTCGGGGCTGGTGGCCAGCAGCTCGAAGCGCTGCTCCACGCCGTCGGCAAATTCCTTCAGATCGGGCAGCTCGGACAGGCGCCGCCCGCGCCAGGCCGACAACGGACGCTGCAGGATGCGCGTGGCGCCGGGGTTGACGGTGTCGATGCGGCCTTCGCGGTCGAACACGATCACGCCGGCGGTCAGGGTGTCCAGGATGGTCTGCAGCCGCGTGCGTGCGCCTTCGAGCTGCAGCATGCCGCGCTGCACCTGGGCCCGGGCTTCGGCCACTTGCGCCGTCATGTCGGCAAAGCTGCGCGTCAGGCCGCCCAGTTCGTCGGCGCTGGCAAACACCGGCTTGGCCGTCAGGTCGCCGGCGGCCACCTGGCGCACGCCGTCGGCCAGCAGCAGCAGCGGGCGCGTGATCTGGTTGCCCAGCGCGATGGACAGCAGCACGGCGGCAAACACCGCCAGGATCAGCGCCAGCGTCAGCGTGCCCACGTACATGCGGCGCAGGCCGTCGCGCGCCAGCGCGCGCTGCTGGTATTCGCTGTAGGCCGCCTGCACCGCCAGCGCGTCCAGCGCCAGGCTGCGGCCGATGGGCCGCAGCACCATCAGGTAGCGCTCTTCGCCGATGGCCAGCAGGATCTCGCTGCGCGGCAGCCGCGCCAGGGCGCGCACGCGGGCGCCGATGCCGCCGGGGGCCAGCGATTCCTCGTCCAGGCCCTCGAACTGGCTGGCCGTGCCGCCCTGGCGCGCCAGGCGCAGCAGGCCCGAGGTCGGGCGTTCGGGCGGCCCGGCGTCGGCGCCGCCACCGGCGCTGAGCAGTACCTGTCCGTTGTCGGAGACCAGCGAGACCTCGCTGGCGTCGATCTGCTCGCGCAGCCGTTCCAGCACCAGCGGCGTCAAAGGCTGGCCGGCCGCGGCCAGGCGTTCGCCCGCGGCGCGGGTCTGGGCCACCAGGTCGCTGGCCAGGGTCTCCAGCGTGCCCTTGCCCAGAGCCAGGCCGGCGTCCAGCGCGCCGGCCACGCGCACGTCGAACCAGGCCTGGATGCTGCGCGACACGAACTGGTAGCTCACGGTGTAGATCACCAGGCCCGGCAGCAGCCCCACCAGCGCAAAGATGCCGGCCAGCTTGATGAGCAGCCGTGTGCCGAACTTGCCGCGCTTCAGGCGGGTGGCCAGGCGCCCCAGCACCAGCAGGATCACCAGCGCCAGCAGCCCGGCCACGGCCACGTTGACGACGAACAGCCACTCGAAATTGCGTTCGTAGTAGCTGCCGTCGGGGTCGCTGAAGGACAGCACGAAGGCCAGCACCAGCGCCGCGCCCGTGGCCGCCAGCAGCGCCACGATCCAGCCCCAGCGCGCGGTCCGGGTCATGTGGCCCCCTTGGCGCTGCGCGCCGCCAGCCGCGAGACGCGGCTGTCCTTCGTGCCGTCCAAGTCCGCGCAGGCGGACTTGGAGCCGCGGCACTCAGTCCCCCCGAGGGGGATCGAGCGCCTTCGGAGCGGCCGTGCGGCGCTCACGGCTCTACCCGGATGGTCTGGCTCACGCCCACGGCCCAGTCGCCCTTGTCGCCCAGGCTGCCCAGGCCGAACTGCATGGGGCCGGGCAGCTGGGTGGTGTCCAGCCGGTAGCTGAACTGCACGCGGTAGTCCTTGTCGGGGTCGAGCTGGCTCAGGTCGGCCAGCTTCCAGCCGGCGCTGCGCGAGGCGGTGGTCAGCGCCTCGGTGAGCGTGTGGTAGGTCTGGGCCAGCCCGCCCAGGCTCAGCCGCCAGGCGCCGGTGAGCGGCTGGTAGGCCACGCGCCAGGAGCGCGAGATGCGCGCCACGCGCTCGTCGCGCCAGTACCAGCGGTCGCGCAGCAGTTGCGCCTCGGCCAGAAAGTAGATGGGCACGCCGCGCTGCAGCGCGTCTTCCACCGCCTTGGGCAGGGTCACGCGGGCGGCGAACTCGAGGTTGAGCGCACCGTCGGCGCGCGCCGTCTGCAGCGTGGCCAGTTCCACCCCCTGCGCGCGCGCCGGCGCGGCGGCCAGCAGGCAGCCACACGCCAGCAGGGCCAGCAGGCCCTGCAAGAAGTGTTGGCTTACCGGCAAGGTCTGCATGCGGACGGGTGCTGGCTAGGTCTTTTCGATCAGGGCGTAGAAGAAACCATCCTGCAGGGGCGCAGTGGCGCCGCCGCCGGCTGCCAGGGCATTGTCGCGGCTGGGCAGCAGGTGGCCGGGGGACTCGGGCCGCAGTCGCGCCGCGCCCGGGCCCAGGCGTTGCAAAAACGCGTCGATCTGGGTCTGGCCCTCGGCCTTGAAGATCGAACAGCTGGCGTACAGCAGCCGCCCGCCCGGCGCCAGCAGCGGCCACAGTGCGTGCAGCAGCTCGGCCTGGACCTGCGCCAGCGCGCCGATGTCGCCGGCGCGGCGCAGCCAGCGCACGTCGGGGTGGCGGCGCACGATGCCCGATGCGGTGCAGGGCGCGTCCAGCAGGATGGCGTCGAAGGGCCGGCCGTCCCACCAGGCCTTGGGCTGGCGCGCGTCGCCGGCCTGCACCGTGGCGCGCAGCTGCAGGCGCTTGAGCGTGTCCTGCACGCGCACCAGGCGCAGCGGGTCGCTGTCCAGCGCCAGCAGGTCCAGCTCGGCCAGCTCCAGCAGCTGCGCCGTCTTGCCGCCGGGCGCGGCGCAGGCGTCGAGCACGCGCGCGCCCGGCTTGAGCCATTGCTCGCCGATGAGCAGCCGCGCCGCGCGCTGCGCCGCGGCGTCCTGCACCGAGACCTCGCCCTCGGCAAAGCCGGGCAGTTGCAGCACCGGGCAGGGCTGGGCCAGCACCACGGCCTGCCCGCCCAGCGCCGGGTCGTCCAGCAGCGTGGCCGCGCGCCCCTGGGCCGCCAGCCGGCCGACGTAGGCCGCACCCGTGCCGCGGCGCGCGTTCACGCGCAGCGTCATGGGCGGGCGCTGGTTGGCGCCCAGCAGCAGCGCCTGCCATTCGGTGGGCCAGTCGTGCTTGACGCGGTCTATCCACCACAGCGGGTGGTTGTAGTCGCCCAGCGGCGTGCGCCGCACGGCGTCCACCAGGGCCTCGCGCTCGCGCAGAAAGCGCCGCAGCACGGCGTTGATGAAGCCGGCCGCTGCCGGTGCGCGCTGGCGCGCGCAGCCCACGGCCTGGTCGACCACGGTGTACTCGGCGTAGGGCGCGGCCTCGCCCGGCCACAGCAGCGCCAGCGCGGTGACCAGCAGCGCGTCCACCCTGGGCGGCGGGGTCTTGGGCGCCAGGCGCTGGCGCAGCTCGGTGGCGCTGCCCAGCCAGCGCAGGGCGTGGAAACTGAGCGCCTGCACGCCGGGGCGCATCTCTGGCGGCACCTGGGCCAGCACCTCGGTCAGCGAGCGCCCGCTGCGCACCGCCTGCACCGCGTCGGCGCCATGGTCCAGCAGCCTTGATAAGGCGGGCGAGGGCAGGGCGGGTTCGTCGCGGGCCATGCCCCAGTCTACCCAGTCCCTGCTGCAGCGCCGGGGCAATGGCCGCGGCCAGCGCCGGGCCGGGCCGCGGCGCACAATGGGCCCATCGCTACCGGACCCCGCCGCATGCCACGTTCCGCCGCACCCCCCACCGACCCGGGCCAGCGCCTGCTGCGCACCGAAGAAGAGCTGGCCCAGCTGCCGGCTTCCGAGCGCATCCGCTACCGCCTGGTCAAGGCCGAGCGCCGCTACCACGCCAACGACAACATCGCCGCCTTCGTGCGCGAGGGCGAGCTGGCCGAGCTCAAGGCCGAGGTGCAGGCCAAGATGCAGGATCTGCTGCAGGCCCTGGTGATCGACACCGAGAGCGACCACAACACCAACGAGACGGCCAAGCGCGTGGCCAAGATGTACATCGACGAGGTCTTCCGCGGACGCTACGTGCCCATGCCCGCGGTCACCGAGTTCCCCAACGCGGCGCGCCTGAACGAGCTGATGATCGTCGGCCCCATCACCGTGCGCAGCGCCTGCAGCCACCACATGTGCCCGATCTTCGGCAAGCTGTGGATAGGCATCCTGCCCAACGAGCACAGCAACCTGATCGGCCTCTCCAAGTACACGCGCATCGCCGACTGGGTGATGAGCCGCCCGCAGATCCAGGAAGAAGCCGTCACCATGCTGGCCGACGAACTGCAGCAGCGCGTGCGCCCCGACGGCCTGGCCATCGTGATGGAGGCCGACCACTTCTGCATGCACTGGCGCGGCGTCAAGGACACCGAAACCGCGATGGTCAACAGCGTGATGCGCGGCGCCTTCCTCAAAGACGCCAACCTGCGGCGCGAATTTCTCTCGCTGCTGTCGCGCAAGAACGGCTGAAGGAAACCACCATGCTCGTGAGACTGCTTTACGCCAGCCGTGCCAAGGACGGCATCGCCCAGGACGAACTGCTGGCCATCCTGCGCAAGTGCCGCGCCCAGAACCCGCCGCTGGGGGTGACCGGCGTGCTGTGCTACAGCGAAGGCATCTTCCTGCAGGTGCTCGAAGGCGGGCGCAGCGCCGTCAACGGCCTGTACAACCGCATCGCCGGCGACCCGCGCCACAGCCAGGTGGAACTGCTCAGCTATGAGGAAATCGGCGAGCGCATGTTCGCCGGCTGGGCCATGGGCCAGGTGAACATGGCGCGGCTGAATCCGGCGCTGTTGCTCAAGTACTCCGAGCGCCCGGTGCTGGACCCGTTTGCCGTGTCGGGCAAGGTGTCGATGGCGCTGTTCCAGGAAATGATGGCCACGGCCTCGATCGTCGGCCAGCCTTAGCCAGCCTTAGTTGCCGGTTCGGCGCAGGCCCGGCCGGCGTCAGGCCAGCCAGTCCTGCAACTGCGCCCCCACCTCGGGGCGGCTGAGCAGGTCCCAGTGGTTGGCTCCGGGGATCACCCGGCGCCGGTCTTCGGGCACGCCCAGCGCGCGCGCCGGGTCGCGGTGGTCGCCCAGGGCGCTGGCCACCGGCACCAGGCCGTCGCCCAGCACTTTGCTGCCCAGCCCCTGCGCAGTCTCTGATCGCGTGGCGGCCATCACAAAGCTGTCCACGCCCGCTGGCAGCGGCGTCAGGCGGCGGTCATCGGAACGCTGGGCGTGGCGGCCGCTGGCCTGCCAGTCGGCGTCCTGCACGTTGCCGTAGCGCAGGTCGGTGATGCCGGCGCTGCGCGCCTGGCCCAGGCGCGCAAAGGGCGCGCTGTAGGGGCTGATGCCCAGCAGGCCGTCGACCAGGCGGCCGCCGCGCTCCAGCGGCGCGCCCTGGTGCGGCGTGCCCAGGCAGACCAGCTTGCTCACGTGCTGGCGCCAGGGCTGGCCCTCGGCCAGGTGGCAGGCGCTGCGTGCCACCAGCCCGCCCATGCTGTGGCCCAGCAGGGCCAGCTCCTGCACCGGCACCGGCCAGGCGGCCAGCAGCTGCGCCAGCTGCGCCGCCAGTTCGCGCCCGTTGTGCGAGACATGGCGGCCGCTGTTGTAGTGCGCGTACACCGGCGTCCAGCCGCGCGTGCGCGCCAGCAACTCGCCGTGGTCGTGGCCCTGGCGCCGCCATTGCAGGTCGTTCATGCACAGGCCGTGCAGCAGCACCAGGACGCGCCCGCCCGGGGGCGTGGCGTCGGCGCGGCGCAGCGTCATGGGGATGGTCAGCGGGTTGGCGCTCTCGGCCAGGTGGTCACCCCAGACGCCGTTCAGCACCGCCAGCCAGGCCTCGCGCGCCGGCTGGCGCGGCGTATCGGCCGCCAGCGGCACGCGGCCCAGTGCCGCATCCAGGCCCGGGCCCAGTGCCGCGTCCAGCCCCATCCCTACCAGCCGCGTGCCGCCGCGCACGCTGCGGTAGACCAGGCCGGTGATGCCCGAGGTGCGGCCCGCGGGCGCGCTGCCCAGCGGCGCGCTGCCCGAAGCGATGGTGTGGTGCAGCGCCTCGGCGATGTCGGTCACGCCCAGCACGCCGGCAATGCCCAGGCGGGCCAGGCCGCGCAGGTCGGCGGCCTGCAGCGGCAGGGTGCGGCGCAGCGGTGCGGGTGGGGTGGCGTTCAAGCGGGCCTTCGGTATCGGGTGGTGGATGGTTCCACTATGGGCGGCCGGGCCGCGCCGCGGCAAGCGCTGAATTGGGGCGATGCCCCCAGATCGGCAGTCGCCCAGGCGGCAGGCATGCGGGCCGGGGGGCGCAGAACCCTGAATCGCGGGGAGCAGTGCCGCTAGACTGCCGTCACCAGGGAGGAGCAGTGCCGTGCATGCGGGGATGATCCAAGAGGCGGCGCCATCCCGCCTGGCCGGGCCGTGGGCTGGCGTGGTGGGCGTGCGCTGGGCGGCCGCTCTGGTCATGTTGTTGACCCTGGTCGGCGCGGGGGCCCTGGTCTGGTTCGACCGCCAGGCGATCCTGCAGGAGGCGCTTGCCACGAACGATCGGCGCGCCGGCCGGCTGGCCACCGAACTCGCGCATACGCTGGACCTCAGCCGCGTCGTGATCGACGGCCTCGAAGCCCGGCTCGCGCGCGCCACTTCCGCAGAGTCAGCCCTGGCCGCGCTGCGCGCGACGCTGGCGGAACAGGCGCCGGTGCTGGCCGCGCTGCCCCTGCAGGTGTCGGTGCGGCCGGTGCTGGAGGGCGACGCGCAGGCCGTGCCGGCCGAGTTGCGCTGGCACCCGCAACCCACCCGCGCTGACGGCGACGTTCTCGTCGTGCCGCTCGTACGCCCGGCCGCGCCCAACCCGCACGGCGTGCGCGGCTGGTCGGTGACCCTGGACCATGGCGCGCTGCTGCGCCGCTTCGAGGGCTCGCGCACACCCCAAGGCGGCGTCGCCGCGCTGTTCCGGATCGAGGCCGACGGCGGCACCACGTTGCTGGCCCGCGCGCCCTTCGATCCTGCCGAACTCGGGCGCACCGTGCGCGGGCCGCTGGCCGCCGCGGTGTCCAAGGCGCCGCGAGGGGCGTTCAACACGGTGACCCAGCTCGACCAGGTGCACCGGCAGATGGCCTACCAGCGCGTCGATGCGGACGGCGTGCCGCTCGTCGTCGCCTACGGCGTGGCCGTCGACACGCTGCTGGCGCCCTGGTACGAGCTTCTGCCCTGGGTGGCTGCGACACTGCTGCTGCTGCTGGCTGCCCTGGCGGCGGGCACGCACCGTCTCGGCGGGGCGCTGCGCGTGCTGGCCCGCCAAAGCGATGCGCTGGCGCGCAGCGAGCGTGATTTCCGCAGCCTGGCCGACAACCTGCCCGACGTGGTGGTGCGCTTCGACCGCGAGGGGCGCCACCGGTACGCCAACCCCGCGGTCGTGCGCGCGACCGGCCTGCCGCCCGAAGCCTTCATCGGCAAGACCAACGCCGAACTGGGGATGCCGCCGGAGACGGTCGACTTCTGGGGCGACACCCTGCGCCGCGTGTTCACCACCGGGCGCAGCGAGCGCATCGAGTTCAGCTACCCGGGGCCGCAGGGCGTGCGCCACTGGGAATCGGTGGTGGCGCTGGAGCCGGCAGTGGCCGGCGCGGACCCGACCGCGCTGGTCATCAGCCGCGACATCAGCGACCGCAAGCAGGCGGAGCAGGAACGCGAGCGCCTGAGCCAGCACCTGCTGGCGCTGCTCGATGGCATGAGCGACGCTTTCGTCAGCCTGGACCGCCAGTGGTGCTACCGCTTCGTCAACCGCAAGGCCGGCCGGCTGCTGGGCCGCGACCCCGCCAGCCTGCTGGGCAAGCACATCTGGACCGAGTTTCCCGAGGGTGTGGGCCAGCCCTTCCACCACGCCTACGAGCGCGCCATGAACGAAGGCGTGGCGATCGAGCTCGAGGAGTACTACCCGCCCTGGGATGCCTGGTTCGAGAGCCGCGTCCAGCCGGGCGCCGACGGCATCTTCGTCTTCTTCACCGACATCAGCGAGCGCAAGCGCCGCGAAGCCGAACTGGCGCGCCTGCACGCCACGCTGCAGGCGCTGGTGGAGGGCAGCACCGACGCGATCTTCGTCAAGGACGCGGCCGGCCGCTACATCGTCGCCAACCGGGCCATGGGCTCGCTGCTCGGCCGGCCTGCCGGCGAGATCATCGGCGCCGACGACCGCCAGCTGTTCCCGGCCGTGGCGCAGGTCTTCCGGGCCGACGATGAACGCGTGATGCAGGCGCGCAGCACCGAGAACTATGAGGAAGCGGTGCCATCAGTGCAGGGGCCGCGCCAGCACCTCACGACCAAGGGCGCACTGGTCATCGACGGCGAGGTGCGCGGCGTCTTCGGCATTTCGCGCGACATCACCGAGCGCCAGCACGCCACCGAGGCACTGCGCCGCAGCGAGCAGCGGCTGCGCGAGGCGCAGCGCCTGGCCGCCCTGGGCAGCTGGGAGCTCGAGCTGCCCAGCGGTGCGCTCAGCTGGTCGGACGAGGTGTTCGTGATCTTCGAGGTCGACCCGGCACGCTTCACGGCCAGCTACGAGATCTTCCTCGCGCTCATCCATCCCGAGGACCGCGAGGCGGTCGATCAGGCCTTCCGGCGCTCGGTGGCCGAACGCAGCGACTACGCCTTCACCCACCGCCTGCGCTTCGGCGATGGGCGCGTCAAGCACGTGCACGAACAGGGGCGCAGCTTCTATGCGGCCGACGGCTCGCCGCTGCGCTCGGTGGGCACGGTGCAGGACGTCACGGCGCAGGTGCTGGCCGAGCAGGCGCTGCGCGAGAGCGAGGCCAGCCATCGCGCCATGTTCGAGGCCAACCCGCACCCGATGTGGGTCTACGACCTCGACACGCTGGCGTTCCTGGCCGTCAACGACGCCGCGCTGCGCCAGTACGGCTGGTCGCGCGAGCAGTTCCTGCGCATGACGATCAAGGACATCCGCCCGTCCGAGGACGTGCCGCGCCTGCTTGCCAACGTCGCGGTTGTGAGCGACGGCCTGGACGAGGCCGGCACCTGGCGCCACCGCGCCAGGGATGGCCGGCTGCTCGAGGTGGAGATCCGCTCGCACACGCTGCGCTTCGAGGGCCGCGCCGCCGAACTGGTGCTGGCCCTGGACGTGACGCGCCGCAACCAGGCCGAACGCACGCTGCGCGACAGCGAGGAGAGGCTGCGCCTGGCGCTGGAAGCGGCCAACCAGGGCCTGTACGACCTGGACCTGCGCACCGGCGAAGCGGTGGTGAGCCCGGAGTACACCCGCATGCTGGGCTGGGAGCCGCAGGACTTTGACGAGAGCAACGCCGCCTGGCGCGAGCGGCTGCATCCCGACGACCGCGAGGCGGTGTACCGCGTCTACGAGGACTACGTGGCCGGGCGGCGCCCTGACTATCGGGTGGAGTTTCGCCAGCGCATGCGTGATGGCGGCTACAAGTGGATCCTGTCGGTCGGCCGCATCCAGGAGCGCGACGCCAGCGGCCAGCCGCTGCGCTTGCTGGGCACGCACACCGATCTGGACGCCATCAAGGCCGCGCAGGCCGCGCAGGCGGCGGCCACGCAACGCTTCGAGAAGCTGTTCCAGTCCGCACCCGAGGCGATCTCGGTGAGCGATCTCGACAGCGGGCGTTTCCTGCAGGTCAACGACGCGTTCTGCGAGCTGTTCGGGCACCCGCGCCAGGGGCTGATCGGACGCACCTCGGTGGAGCTGGACCTGTGGACGCGCGCGCAGGAGCGCGACGAGATTGCGGCGCGGCTGCTCGCGGGGCAGGCCGTGCAGGGCTTCGAGGGCGTGGCCCGGCAGCGCTCGGGCGCGACCATCGAGGTCATGTTCAGCGCCGAGCGCATCGAGTTCGACGGCCAGGATGGCCTGCTGCTGATGTTCCGCGACATCTCGCAGCGCAAGCAGCTCGAGGCCGCGCTGCGAGCGAGCGAGGCCCGTTTGTCCCACCTGCTGGCGCGCGCGCCCACGGTGATCTACACCGCGCGCGCCCAGGGCGACTTCGCCGCCACCTATTACTCGCCGAACCTGCCGCAACTGATCGGCTGGGAGCCCAGCCGCATCATCGAAAGGCCATCGTTCTGGATCGACCACGTCCACCCGGACGACCGGCCCGGTCTGCTGAAGACGCTGGAGTCCCTGGGCGCGTGCGACGACCTGACGCTCGAGTACCGCTTCCAGCATGCCGACGGCCGCTGGCTGTGGATGCGCGACCAGGTCAGCGTGCAACGCGACGCCCAGGGGGTGCCGGTCGAGATCATCGGCGCCTGGATCGACATCAGCGAGCGCCGCCATGCCGAGGAAGCCGTGCGCCAGCTGGCCGCCGAACTTGAGCAGCGCGTGCAGGAGCGCACCGCGCAGCTGGCCCAGAGCGAGACGCGTTACCGCACCATCTTCGAGACCGTGCCGGTGTCGATCGGCGAAGAAGACTGGTCGGGCGTGCAACAGCGGCTGCGCGACCTGCGCCAACAGGGCGTGGCGGACGGGCCCGGCTTCTTCGCGGCCCGACCCGACTTCGTGCACGAATGCCTGCGCGCGGTGAAGGTGCAGCGCTTGAACCGCAAGGCGCTGGCGCTGCACGACGTGCAGCAGCCGTCGGAGCGTCAGCCGGACTTGCAGACCTTCTTTCCCACGCCGGCCACCGAAGCGCAGTTCGCCGACGAGCTGGCGGCCATGTGGGCCGGGCAGCGACTCTTCACCACCAAGCGCTTGCTGCCCTCCGTGTCGGGCCGGCCGCTGAGCCTGATGATGACCATGTCGTTGCCGGGCCTGGACGACGAGGAAGGCACGGCACTGGTCTGCCTGGTCGACATCACCGAGATCGACCGGCTCAATGTCGAGCTCGACCGCAGCCTTGCACGCCTGGTGCAGGTCAATCGCGAGCTCGAAACCTTCACCTACTCGGTCTCGCACGATCTGAAGGCGCCGCTGCGCGGCATCGACGGCTACAGCCGGCTGCTGCTGACCGACCACCAGGCGCAACTCGACGACGAAGGCCGCCGCTTTCTCGGCCACATCCGCCAGGCGACGCAACACATGGGCGTGCTGATCGACGACCTGCTGGCCTATTCGCGGCTGGAACGGCGCGAGCTCACGTTGACGGACGTGCCACTGGCTGCCATGCTGGACACCGTGCTCGGCAGCCTGCGCGCGGAACTGACCGCTGCAGGGGTCGCGCTGGACACGGCGATCGACCCTTCCTTTTGCGTGCGTGGCGACGCGCAAGGCCTGGTGATCGCGCTGCGCAACCTCATCGACAATGCGCTCAAGTTCACCCGCGGCCGCACGCCGCCGCGCATCGGCATCCGGGCCGAGCGCTGCGGCGATGCCGTGCGCCTGTCCGTGAATGACAATGGAGTTGGTTTCGACATGAAGTTCCACGACCGCATCTTCTCGATCTTCCAGCGGCTGCACCGCGCCGAGGACTACCCCGGCACCGGCATCGGCCTGGCGATCGTGCGCAAGGCGATGGACCGCATGGGCGGCCGCGTCTGGGCGGTCAGCCAGCCGGGCGAAGGATCCACGTTCACGATCGAACTGCCCGAGGCCGCTGCAACATGATCGACCGCCCCATCCTGCTCGTCGAGGACAACCCGATGGACGTCGACCTGACGCTGCGCGCGTTCCGGCGTCGCCGGGTCACCAATCCCATCCACGTGGCACGTGACGGCGAAGAGGCGCTGGGCTGGCTGGCGCGCTGGGAAGCCGGCGAACCCTGGCCTGCGGTGATCCTGCTCGACCTGAAGCTGCCGAAGGTGGATGGCCTGGAGGTGCTGCGCCAGATCAAGCAGCACCCCACGCTGCGCGTGATCCCGGTGGTGGTGCTCACGACCTCGGAGGAAAGCGCCGACGTGCAGACGGCCTACCACCTGGGCGTCAACTCCTACATCGTCAAGCCGGTCGAGTTCGAGAAGTTCATGGATGTGAGCGAGAAGATCGACCTGTACTGGACCGTGATCAACAAGCGCAGCTACTGAGCGCGGCGCGATGCGCATCCTGTACGTCGAAGACAGCGCGCTGGACGCCGATCTGGTGCGCCGCGCCCTGTTGCGTGAACAGCCGCCGGCCCAGCTTGAAGTGGCGCCCACGCTGGCGGCCGCGCGTGCCGCACTGGCCGGGCCGCTGCGCTTCGACCTGGCGCTGCTCGACCTGAACCTGCCCGACGGCAACGGGCTCGACCTGCTGGCCGAGATCCGCGCCCGTGGCCTGCCGCTGGCCGTGGTGACGCTGACCAGCCAGGGCGACGAGGGCCTGGTGATGACCGCCCTGCGCGCCGGGGCCGACGACTATCTGGCCAAGACCGAGTGGTTCCCTGAGCGCGTGGCCGCCACCGCCAGGGGTGCGCTGGCGGCCCACCATTGCGAGGCCGCGCGCCACGGCCAGCAGGTGCGGGTGCTGTATGTCGAGCACCACGCGCTCGACATCGACCTGACGCAGCGTCAGTTCGCCGCGCATGCACCGAACCTGCGCCTGACCTGTGTGGGCAACGTGGGCGAGGCCTTGGCGCGCCTGCAGCGCGTGCCCGGCGCGGACACCGAGGTGGACGTGCTGCTGGTCGACTTCCGGCTGGCCGGCGACACCGGGCTGGACCTGCTGAAGACCGTGCGCCAGGAGCTCGGGCTCGACCTGCCGGTGGTGCTGGTCACCGGCCAGGGCAACGAGGACGTCGCGGCGCTGGCGATGCGCCTGGGGGCGACCGACTACGTGGTCAAGCGCCAGGGTTACCTGACGGCCCTGCCCGCGGTGATCGAGGCCGCGTTCCACCGCGTGCAGGCCGGGCGCGAGGCCGAGGCCCTGCGCGCGCTCAACGTCACGCTCGAGCAACGGGTGGCGCAGCGCACGGCCGATCTGGCCTCGGCCAAGGATGCGGCCGAGGCGGCCAGCCGCGGCAAGTCGGAGTTCCTGGCGCGCATGAGCCACGACCTGCGCACGCCGCTGAACGCGGTGCTCGGTTTTTCGCAGCTGCTCGAACTCGACCCGACCGTGGGCGCCTCCCCGACCGCGTTGCAGAAGGTGCGCCAGGTGCGCGCGGCCGGGCAGCATCTGCTGGCCATGATCGACGACCTGCTCGACCTGGGCAGCATAGAGTCCGGCGGCCTGCGCATGGCCATCGAGTCCGTCGACGTGGGCGTGCTGCTGGCCGAGTGCGTGTCGCTGACCGAATCGCTGGCGGCGGGCCGTGGCGTCATGATGCGTTGCCATTGCGCCGCCGACGGCGTCCGGGCCACGGCCGACCGGCTGCGGCTGCGCCAGGCGCTGGCGAACCTCCTGAGCAACGCGATCAAGTACAACCGGCGTGACGGTCTCGTCGAAGTGGCGGTCAGCGACGAAGGCGACAGGGTGCTCATCGAGGTGCGCGACACCGGCCCGGGCATGACCGAGGAACAGCTGGCAGGCCTGTTCCAGCCCTTCAACCGGGTCGGCGCCGAGCGCGGCAACGTCGAGGGCACCGGCCTGGGGCTGGTGATTGCGCGCCAGCTGGTCGATGCCATGGGCGGGCAGATCGCGGTGCGCAGTGCGCCGGGGCAGGGCTCGACCTTCGCCGTGCGTCTGCGCCGCGATACCGGCGGCAATACCGGCGGCGAGACCGGCCGCGACACTGCGGCCCATCCGCCGCCCGCTGCGCAGCTGCCCCTGCCCGCCACCGGCGCGCCGCTGCGGCGCCTTCTCTACATCGAGGACAACCCGGTCAACACCATCCTGATGCAGGAGCTGCTGGCCCTGCGCAGTGACGTCGAGCTGGCGGTGGCGGCCGACGGCACCAGTGGGCTGGCGCTGGCGCAGCGGCTGCACCCGGATCTGCTGCTGGTCGACATCGACCTGCCCGACATCGGCGGGCTCGAAGTGGTGCAGCGCCTGCGCGCGGATCCGCTGACCGCCCGGCTGCGCTGCGTGGCCGTCTCGGCCTACGCGCTGGAAGACTTTGAGCGCCAGGCGCGCGCGGCCGGCTGCGTCGGCTACCTGGCCAAGCCTTTCTCCGTCACCAGGCTCTACGAAGAGATCGACCGGCACCTGCGCTGACGGGCGCAGCCTGTCGGCGGCCCGGGCAACGCGGCCCGGTCGGCCTTGGCATCAGGCCGCTGGGCACACGCCACCACGGGCGCGCACCCTCAGCCTGCAGCCCTGGAAACCTGGAAGTGCGCCAGGGCCTGCGTCAGCAACCCGGCCTGCTCGTGCAGAGCGGCGGCGGCAGCGGCCCCTTGTTCCACCAGGGCTGCGTTCTGTTGTGTCATGTGGTCGAGTTCGGCCACCGCATGATTGACCTGGCCCAGCCCTTGGCTCTGTGCGCCGGCGGCGTCGGCGATCTCGCCGATGGTTCGGCCGACACGCTCCACGCTGCCGATGATCTCGTCCATCGTGCCCCGCGCATCGGCCACCCGCTGGTTGCCGGCCTGCACCTGCTGCACCGAACCGCCGATCAGCGCCTTGATCTCGCGGGCCGCTTCGGCGCTGCGTTGTGCCAGGCTGCGCACTTCGCTGGCCACGACGGCGAAGCCGCGGCCCTGCTCGCCGGCACGCGCCGCCTCGACGGCGGCGTTCAGCGCCAGGATGTTGGTCTGGAACGCGATGGCGTCGATGGTGCCGATGATGTCGGTGATGCGCTGGCTCGAGGCCTGGATGCCCTGCATGCTGGCCACCACTTGCACCATCGCCGTGCCGCCCCGCTGCGCCGCGGCGGCCGCGGTCTCGGCCAGCTGTTGCATCACCCGCGCCGAGTCGGCGGTGTGGCTCACCGTCGCCGACAGCTGTTTCATCGAACTGGCCGAGCTTTGCAGGTTGCTGGCGGTCTGCTCGGTGCGGTGGGACAAGTCCTGGTTGCCGTTGGCGATCTCGCCCGCCGCCAGATGAACCTGCTGCACCGCCGCCTGGATGGTCCGCACCGTGCCCTGCAACGACGCCGACAGGCGCTGCACCGAGTGCATCAGGCTGCCATCGGGCACGCGGGCCAGCGGCGGGTCGAGCCTGCCGTCGGCCATGGCCGCCATCGCCGCGCGTGCCTCGGCGGGCTCGCCGCCCAGTTCGGCGCGCGCGGACCGCAGGATCCAGATCGTGAAGCCGATGCAGCACAGGACGCATACCGCCGTCAGGGCGCCGATGAGCGCGCGCCCGAGGTTCAGGTGGTCGACGATCTTCGCGGTGTCGATGTGCTGTGCCTGGCCGGCAAGCCACCAGGCGCCGAGCATCACGGTCAGCCCTGCAGCGGCCACCATCGCCGTCGGGACGGCCATCGACAACAAGAGCTGGCGTGAGTACTTCATGGTGGAACTGCTTCAGGTTCGACGCCGGCGGCCTGGGACCTTCTGCGTTCGGTCTCACAGAACAGGGCGACGGAGGCTGATGGTGCAAGCCATGCCTGCAGAAAAAATATTCTGGCGTCAGCGCATTCTTCGGCGCACGCGCCGGCTTCTTGAGCGCCCTGGGCGTGACCGGGTGGCGCAGCGATCCGAGAGCCGCTGCCATGGGCATTCCGCCGCTGCGCGGGGAAGAGCTGCCGGGTCTGCAGTGGCGTGAGATCGCTCCCCGCAAGCATGGCACCGCCCGCGCCGGAACTCGGCACCTTGTGTGGGTCAGGCGGCGCTGGACTCGACCGACGCCCCAAGCTGCAGCGCCGGCGACGGGCGGCCGAACAGGTAACCCTGGGCCAGGCCGCAGCCCAGCTGCAGCAGCACGCGCGCGTCGCGCTCGGTTTCGACGCCTTCGGCCACCGTCTGCACGCCCAGGCTGCGCGACAGGCCGATGACGGCGGCGACGATCTTGGCGCTTTGCGGGCGTTCGTGCAGCGTCTGCACGAACGAGCGGTCGATCTTGATCTTGTCGAAGCTCAGCTCGGCCAGGTAGCTCAGGCTCGAGTAGCCGGTGCCGAAGTCGTCCAGCGTCACCGTGATGCCGGCGTCCTTCATGGCCTGCATCACCTGGCGTGCGCGCGCGGTGTCGGTGACCAGCGCCGTTTCCGTCAGCTCGACATCCAGCCGCTGCGGCGGCACGCCCGCCTCGCGCAGCACGGCCAGCAGCTGCGGTACCAGCGAGGCGTCCAGGATCTGCTGCGGCGCAACGTTGAGCGACAGCCGCCAGTGTGGTGGAAAGCACGGCAGGTCGGCGCAGGCCTGGCGCAGCACCGACAGCGTCATCGGGCCGATCAGGCCCGAGTCCTCGGCCAAGGGGATGAATTCCGCCGGCGGCACGAGCCCGCGCTGCGGGTGGTTCCAGCGGCACAGCAGCTCCAGCGAGTGCACGCTGCGGCTGGCCAGGTCGACGATCGGCTGGTAGTAGGGCACGAACTGGCCGCTCGCGATGCCCTCGCGCATGGCCTGCTCCAGGGTGGCGCGCTCGGCCACCTGCTCGTCGAGGCTGGTGTCGTAGTGGCACACGCTGCCGCGGCAGCGCGTCTTGGCGCGGTACAAGGCCGAGTCGGATTTGCGCAGGAGTTCGTCACCGTTGCCTGCATCGTCCGGAAAACGGGCGATGCCGATGCTGGCGCCGATGCTGATGGCCAGATGGTCGATCAGCATCGGCTGGCCGAGCGAGCGCACGATTCGCTCGGCCACCGCCTGCGCGTTCGTGGCGCCGTCCTTTTCCTCGATCGCCACCACGAACTCGTCGCCGCCGTAGCGCGCCTGCAACTCGCCGTCGCGCAGGCAGCGCCGCAGGCGGTGCGCCACTTCCTTGAGCACCAGGTCGCCGATCATGTGACCGTGGCGATCGTTGACCGGCTTGAAGCGGTCGAGGTCGATCATCAGCAGCGACAGCCGATGGCCGTCGCGCGTGGCGCGTGCCATCGCGGTGGCCATCGCGTCGTGCAGCGCGGCGCGGTTGGCCAGGCCGGTGAGCAGGTCGCTCGAAGCCAGGCGCTGCATGCGGTCCTCGGCATCCAGAAAATAGGCGCGCGAGCGCGCCAGCCGGCTGGCCAGGCGGCGCCACAAGGCTGCGCCCAGCAGCAACGCGCCCAGCAGCGCCAGCGCGCCCACGGTGTAGGTGCGCCGCTTCAGCGCGGTCAGCTCGGCCTGCGTGGCCGCCACCGTGGCAGCCGTGAACTCGGCGGTGGCGGCGGCCAGCAGCCGGGTGTTGTTGCGGTAGCGCTCGCCGTCGAAGATCGTGCGGGCCACGTCCGCCGCACCCACGGTCACCGCCTCGAAGGCCGATTCGCGCATGCTCCCCAGTTCCTCGCTGGCCACGCGCGTCTGCTGCTCGAAGCGCCCTGCCGCAGCCGGGGGGGCCAGCGCTTTGGCCTGTGCCAGCGCTTCGTCCAGTTCGGGAAGATGGGTGTCGTAGTCGTCGACCCAGCGCCGCTCGCCGGTGGCCACTGCCATTTGTGCTGCCGACGTCAGCAACTGGTCGGCCAGCCGTACGTCACCCGCCAGCCGCTGCGCCTGGGCGTGGCGGTTGGCCGCGGCTTCCTGGGCTTCTGACAGCCACAGGCGCTCGGCCAGCAAGCCGCCGACGATGAACGCGGCGCCGGCCAGAGCCAGCAACAGCGACTGCCGCGCCAGACCCATGGTGCGCTCGACGATCGACACCGAGGGCAGCAGCGGGCCGGACGCCACCACGGGCGGCGTTGGCGTCGATGCGGCAAGGAATTGGGCGTCGGCTTCGCGGGGGGTGGACACGGGAATGCAGCACTCGGCGCGTGGCCGCGGGCTTGGTGCAATATCGACGCCACTGCGCTGGCCTTGAACGGTGCCCCTGGCGCGCGGCGCAAACAACGGCCGTGGCGGCGGCGGGCAATGACGCGGCGCCACGCTAGCATCGCGCCACCCTTGCGCAAGCTGCAACCCGATGAGCGACGAACTCCTGATCCCGCTGCCGCGTCTGCTGCAGGCCATGCGACTGCTGGTGCGCGGCTTCGGCAGCCGCGAGGCCGAGGTCGAGGCCGTGGTGCAGCGCCTGGTCGAGGCCAACCTCACCGGCCACGATTCGCACGGCATCGGCATGCTGCCGCGCTACGCGGCGTCGTTCCTGGAAGGCAGCCTGCAGCCCAACGCCGAGCTGGGCGTGCTGATGGACGCCGGTGCGCTGCTGCGCCTGGACGGCCACGCCGGCTTCGGCCAGGTCATCGGCGAGCAGGCCATGGCGCTGGGCATTGAGCGCGCCCGCGCGCACGGCAGCTGCATCCTGGCGCTGGGCAACGCCCACCACCTGGGGCGCATCGGCGCCTGGGCCGAGGTGGCTGCCGCGGCCGGGATGGTGTCGATGCACTTCGTCAACGTCATCAGCCGCGTCATCGTGGCGCCGCACGGCGGCGCGGATGCGCGCTTCGGCACCAACCCCTTCTGCGCCGGCGTGCCGCTGGCGGGGCGCGCGCCGGTGATCCTGGACTTCGCCACCAGCGTCATCGCCCAGGGCAAGACGCGCGTGGCGCACAACAAGGGCGAGACCGTGGCGCCCGGCTGCCTGATCGACGACCAGGGCCTGCCCACGCAGGACCCGCGCTACAGCGTGGTGCCGCCCTTCGGCGCGCTGCTCACCTTTGGCGGCCACAAGGGCTGGGGCCTGGCGCTGATGTGCGAGCTGCTGGGCGGCGCGCTGGCCTCGGGCATGACGCAACGCGAAACCGACGCCGGCAAGAAGCGCGTGCTCAACGGCATGTTCAGCATCCTGGTCGACCCCGAACGCCTGGCCGACCGCGCCGCCTTCGAGGCCGAGGCCCTGGCCTTCCTGGCCTGGGCCCGCGCCAGCCCGGCGCGTGAAGCCGACGGCCCGGTGCAGATTGCCGGCGATGCCGAGCGCGCCTGGCGGGCGCGGCGCAGCGCCGAAGGCGTGCCGGTGGACGCCACCACCTGGGCCGAAATCCTGGCCGCCGCGGCCAGCCTGGGCGTGGCCCCGGCGGCCGTCAACGCCGCGGCCGGGTTGCCGGCCTGACCAACCTTCATCCCCACCATCCAGGAAGCGAGACCCGCATGAACATCGAGGAACTGCGCGCGATCCAGGCGCCTTTGAAGCAGCGCTACCAGCAAGAGCCCGAGGCCGCGCTGATCACCCTGCGCGCCCAGGGCCGCGTGGGCGAGGGCGTGACGTGCAAGATCGAAACCGGCAAGGGCCTGGTCACCGCCGGCCTGCACCCCCTGGGCGGCGGCAGCGGCCTGGAGGCCTGCTCGGGCGACATGCTGCTCGAGGCGCTGGTGGCCTGCGCCGGTGTCACGCTCAACGCCGTGGCCAAGGCGCTGGGCATCACCCTGCGCGATGCGCGGCTCGAGGCCGAAGGCGACCTGGACATCCGCGGCACCCTGGGCGTGGCCAAGGACGCGCCGGTGGGTTTCAAGCGCATCACGCTCAAGTTCATCCTGGACACCGACGCGTCCGACGAACAGGTGGCCACGCTGCTGAAGCTGACCGAGCGCTACTGCGTCATCTACCAGACCCTGGCGCACCCGCCGCAGCTGCAGGCGGTGCGCGCCGCCTGACGCGCCACCGGCGCGCGCTCAAGCCCGCCGGCTGGCGGCCGAAGTACTGGGCCATAGCCACTACTTGCCGCGCGGCCGGGCGCCGCCGCGGGAGCCCCTTGCCATGAGCGACCTCCCTCTTCCGCTGGACCCCCTGCCCAAGGTGTGGGACGAAAACGCCCGCATCGGCGACATGCTCAAGGGCAAGCGCGGCCTGGTGGTGGGTGTGGCCAACGGCGACAGCATCGCCTTCGGCTGCGCCGCCAAGCTGCGCGCCTTTGGCGCCGAGATCGCGCTGACCTACCTCAACGACAAGGCGCGGCCCTATGTAGAGCCGCTGGCGCAGCAGCTCGATTCATCGCTGCTGCTGCCGCTGGACGTGACCCAGCCCGGGCAGATGCAGGCGGTGTTCGAGCGCATCACCCAGGAATGGGGCGCGCTGGATTTCGCCATCCACTCGATCGCCTTCGCGCCCCGGGCCGATCTGCACGGGCGCATCGTCGACTGCTCGCAGGCCGGCTTCCTGCAGGCCATGCAGGTGTCCTGCCATTCCTTCATCGAGATGGCGCACCTGTGCGAGCCGCTGATGGCCGACGGCGGCACGCTCATCACCATGAGCTACCACGGCGCCGACAAGGTGGTGAACAACTACAACATGATGGGCCCGGTGAAGGCCGCGCTGGAATCCAGCGTGCGCTACCTGGCGCACGAGCTGGGCGGGCGCGACATCCGCGTGTTCGCCGTCTCGCCCGGGCCGCTGCGCACGCGCGCGGCATCGGGCATCGGCAACTTCGACGAGCTGATCGCCAAGGCCGTGGCGCAATCGCCGGGGCGCCGGCTGGTGGACATCGCCGAGGTCGGCCGCGTCGTCGCCTTCCTGGTGGGCGGTGGTGCGTCGGGCATGACCGGCGACGTGATCTACGTCGACGCCGGCCTGCACATCATGGCCTGATCAGTCGAGCTTCCAGACCTTGATGGTCTTGATGGACAGACCGTCGCGGGGCAGGGCCTTGATCTTGATGACGAGCAGCGCGTCGCCGTCGGGGTCGGTCACGGCCACCGGCAGGTTGTAGTTGGTCTGGGTGATGGGCGCGTCGGCGCTGCCGGTCTTGGTTTCGAAGCGCAGCGCGCCGTTGGGGCCGCCGCACCAGCCGATCACTTCCACCAGGAACAGCTGTCCGGGCGTGATGCTGGGCAGGCGTACCCAGACCTGGGCATCGGCACCGGCACCGAACGCGCCCGAGCTGAGCTTGATCTCGCTGAAGGAGCCGCAGCTGATGGCGAAGGCGTTCCAGATCGTGAGTTCGGCACGCCCGCTGACGTAGGTCTTGTTGGCGCTGAGCGTGGCCCACGGGAACGCCACGGCCACGGGGCGGCTTTGCTGGGCAAGGCCCAGCACCTGGGTCTTGGTCAGCAGCCGGCCACCGCCGGGCGCCGGCGCCGGCTGCGGGGGTGGCGGCCGTGCCGGCGCGCGCCCCTGGGGCACGATGAGGGTCGGCGGGACGCTTGCGGTGACGGCGCGGAAGGTGTTCATCGGGCCAGTCTAGGCCGCAGGCGCGCCCCGTGCAGGGCGCGCGCTGGCGCAAGCTAGGGGGCTAGATGTGCCCGGCCGCCTTGAAGCCGAAGGCGCTGGCCAGCAGCCGCGTGGGGAAAACCGCCACCGCCGCGTTGTGGGCGTCGACCGCGTCGTTGAACAGCTGGCGCGCAAAGGGCAGGCGGCCCTGGCCGTCTTGCCAGGACGCCACCAACGGGGCCACGGTCTCGTCGCGCGCCAGTTCGGCCTGCTGGTCGAGCAGCGCGAACACGCGCGCCGAGGCCGCGGCCAGCGCGGCCTCGGCCGCCACCCAGGCGCTGGCGCTGCTCGCGCGCACC
>JALHPY010000064.1 GCA_022842305.1 Rubrivivax sp. | reverse complement strand
CACGAAGGTCTTCAGTTCTTGGCAACCCAGGGAAAGCCGGTGAACAGCACGCCCCGCGCCATCTCGGCCAGCAGCCACAGCGCGGCGAACAGCGGCGCGTCGCTGGCCCCGCCGCGACGCCAGCGCGCGTAGGCGGCGCAGGCCAGCGCCAGCAGCAGCGCCAGTGCGCTGCACAGCGCCAGCACCGCGGCCCCGGCCAGCGGCGCCGGCAGGCCGCCGTAGCGGTGCATGCTGATGAACAGCCACCACACACCGGCCACCAGCCAGGCCGTACCGTAGGCCAGGCCCAGGCCGGCGGCACGCAGCGGCGTGGCCCGGTCCAGCTGCAGCACCAGCCAGGTCAGCGTGAGCAGCGGCAGCGGCCACAGCGCGGTGTGGAAGAAGGCCAGCGTCTGCGCCGCGCCCAGCAGCGCCGCCAGGGCGACGGCGCGCCAGGTAGCAGTCACATCAGGCGACGTCGTTGTCCGTGGCGGAGCCGGATTCCGGCCGGCGCGCCACGCGGAACCAGCGCACGGCGCCGCCACGGGTGAGCATCACCGTGAAGTTCAGGCCGCCCACCTCGCGCAGCTCGCCGCGCCGCGGCACGCGCCCGGCCTCGTGCGCGACCAGGCCGCCGATGGTCTCGAAGTCTTCTTCGGGCAGCAGGGTGCCGAAGGCCTCGTTCACGGCCGAGATGGCGACATCACCGGCCACGCGGTGGCTGCCGTCGGCCAGGGTGTAGATGCCGCTTTCCTGCTCGTGCTCGTCGAACTCGTCCTCGATCTCGCCCACGATCTCTTCCAGCACGTCTTCGATGGTGATCAGCCCGGCGGTGTTGCCGAACTCGTCGATGACGATGGCCAGGTGGTTGCGGTTGGAGCGGAAGTCGCGCAGCAGCTCGTTCAGGCGCTTGCTCTCGGGCACGAACACCGCCGGGCGCAGCAGCGTGCGCAGGTTCAGCTCGGGCGCGCGCTGCAGCTTGAGCAGGTCCTTGGCCATGAGGATGCCGATGACGTTGTCGCGCGCGCCCTCGTACACCGGAAAGCGCGAGTGCGCGGTGTCGATCACGGCGTGCAGCAGTTCGTCGTAGTCGGCGCTGATGGACAGCAGGTCCATGCGCGTGGCCGGCACCATCACGTCGCCGGCGCTCATGTCGGCCATGCGCAGCACGCCTTCGAGCATCAGGCGCGACTCGGGCTCGATCAGCTCACGCGTTTCGGCTTCGGCCAGCGTGCGCAGCAGTTCGTCCTTGCTGTCGGGGCCGGGAGATAGAAATTCGACCAGGCGTTCGAAGAACGAGCGCTTGTCGGCCTTGTCAGCGCCGCCGCCGGGATGGGCGCGCGCGGGCCGGTGAGACGCGGGTTCGGACACGGAGCGGTGCCGGCAGTGGAGGGGCGCCAAGAATAACCGAGGCCCGCCCCGCGGCGTGACGCGCACACGGCGGAGTTCTTGCGCCTTGACAGCGCGCGGGGCTTGAAACACATTCGTCGATCCCCATCTGACGCCGATTGATCGCTCGACCGAAGTTCGCCATGTCACTGATTCCCGCCACCATCCTCACCGGCTTCCTGGGCTCGGGCAAGACCACCCTGCTCAAGCGCGTGCTGACCGAAGCGCACGGCCAGAAGATCGCCGTCATCGAAAACGAGTTTGGCGAAGAGAACATCGACAACGAGCTGCTGGTCTTCGACAGCGAAGAGCAGATCATCCAGATGAACAACGGCTGCGTCTGCTGCAGCATCCGCGAGGACCTGCGCACCACGCTGTCCGAGCTGGCCGAGAAGCGGCGCAAGGGCGAGCTCAGCTTCGACCGGGTGGTGATCGAGACCACCGGCCTGGCCGACCCCGGCCCGGTGGCGCAGACCTTCTTCATGGACGACGAGATCGCCGAGAGCTACCTGCTCGACAGCGTGCTCACGCTGGTCGACGCCAAGCACGCCGAAAGCCAGCTCGACACGCGCCAGGAAGCGCGGCGCCAGATCGGCTTTGCCGACCAGATCTTCATCAGCAAGTCAGACCTGGTGACCGAGGCCGAAGTGCAGGCGCTGATTCACCGCATCAAGCACATGAACCCGCGCGCACCGCAAAGCCGGGTGCACTTCGGCGAGGTGCCGCTGACGCAGGTGTTCGACCTGAAGGGCTTCAACCTCAACGCCAAGCTCGAGATCGACCCCGATTTCCTGGCCGAGGCCGACGGCCACGCCCACCACGACCATGACCACCACGGGCACGACCACGCCCCCGGCGAGGCCTGCGACCACCCGCACCACCACGCCCACGACGACGACGTCAAATCCTTCGTCTTCCGCAGCAAGAAGGCCTTCAACCCCGAAAAGCTCGAAGACTTCCTCGGCGCCATGGTGCAGGTGTACGGCCCCAAGATGCTGCGCTACAAGGGCGTGCTCTACATGAAGGGCAGCGAGCGCAAGGTGGTGTTCCAGGGCGTGCACCAGATGATGGGCAGCGACCTGGGCCCCAAGTGGGCGCCGGGCGAGGAAAAGGGCAGCAAGATGGTCTTCATCGGCATCGACCTGCCCAAAGACGTGATGCTGCAGGGGCTCGAGCAATGCCTGAGCTGAGGGCCGGCAGCCTCGGCGCCATTCAGCCGCCATGGGCCGCAGCGGCGTGGCTACAATCCGCGCGCCCTGAGGACCCATCAGGCCCGCAGTCGAGTTCCCGCAAGGGGAGGAGGTCCCCGTGATCAAGCCACCGGCCAAGGCGGCCCCCGCCAGCAAGACGCCGGCCGCGTCAGCCAAGACGCCGACGGCGGCCGCCCCCGCGCCCGCCAAGAAAGCAGCCCCCAAGGCCGCAGCCAAGGCGGTCGCGGCCAAGACCGCACCCGCACCTGCTCCGGTGGCGCCCAGCGCCGCCCCGGCGCCCAATCGCTTTACTGACCGCTTCGCACCCGCGGTGCGGGCCATTGCCCCCGAGATGACCGATACGCTTGCCCATGCCAGACCGACCCACAAGGTCGACCCCAAGGTGGCCGCCGCCTGGAAGACCAAGGCCGGGCGCGACCTGACCGAAGAAGAACTGCTCGCGATGCCCGAATCCGAGTACATGAACGACAAGCAGATCGACTTCTTCCGCTCCCGGCTGCAAAAGCAGAAGGACGACCTGCTGTCCAACGCCGGTGAGACCACCGAGCACCTGCGCGAGGACACCTCCATCGTGCCTGACCCGGCCGACCGCGCCACCATCGAGGAAGAGCACGCGCTGGAGTTGCGCACGCGCGACCGCGAACGCAAGCTGCTGAAGAAGATCTCGCAGTCTCTGACGCGCCTTGACAGCGGCGAGTACGGCTACTGCGACGAAACCGGCGAACCCATCGGTCTGGCGCGACTGCTGGCGCGCCCCACGGCCACGCTGTCGCTCGAGGCGCAGCAGCGGCGCGAGCTCAAGCAGAAGATGTTCGGCGACTGAGCAGGCGCCGGCGCGTCGCCGCCGGCACGCCGGCGACGACTCCTGCACACCTTCCGGCCCCGGACCACGGCCGCGGGGTTTTTTGGTCACTTCCGGTTGCCGGGCACTGTGCATGCCGGAGTACCATTTGGAACCCATGGCCGAGAACGAGAGCTTCTTCCGCAAGGTGGTACGGTTCGTAGCGAACCCGGCCACCGATTGGACCGACCTCAATTCGCGCCAGGAAGATTCGCGCGAGCTCGACCTCGAAAAGTCCGAGCTCAAGGCCATGATTGAACGCAAACGGCGCAACGACTTCGTGCGCAAGCGCGAGTTCGACATGCTGCGCCGCGTGCGCCGCGAGGGGCTGTCACCCGAGCAACTGGCCACGCTGGGCACCTCGTCGCGCATCGACGACTCCGAAGTGCGCCTGCCCGACGGCGTGTCGCGGCCCGAGGGCGTGAAGGCCAAGATCGACGAGATCGAGCAGCAGATGGTGGGCGAGCCCTCGTTCGCCAATTCCGGCCGCCGCCCCACCGGCGCCCTGTCCGGCGCCACCACCCCCGCCGTGCTGCAACGCCCGTTGCGCCCACCGCCCGCAGGCGCGGGCCGCCCCGCGGGCGAAGAGCGCCTGCCGGCCCTGCCGCCCCTGCCCGACCCTCAACGGGCGGCGCAGTCGTCGTCGGCGCCGGCTCCGGTGCAGATGGCCGCCGCACTGCCACCGCTGGCGTCGATGCAAGCGGTGTCGTTCAACAACGGCCTGGCGCCGGAGCCCTCCGCGCCCAGCGTCTCCGGCGCGCCGCTGAACCTGGGCGGGGGCGCCGACTTTGACAACCCGTTTGCGGTCGAGGTGAGCGAGGTCGTGCACGACCCCGAACTGGACGAGGCGGTGATCGCCTTCGCCAACGCCGACTTCGCTCAGTGCGAGGAATCGCTGCAGCGCATCACCGGCCCGGGCAGCGGCCGCTCCCAGCACGCCGAGACCTGGCTGGTGCTGTTCGACCTGTACCGCGCCACCGGCCAGCAGCAGCAGTTCGAGAGTCTGGCGCTCGAATACGCGCAGCAGTTCGGCTGGTCGGCGCCGCAGTGGTATTCGCTGCCCAAGCTGGTGGCCGATGCCGTGGCCGAGGAGCCCGATATCTCCACCGAGGCGCCCCACCGCGGCGGCGGCGAGGTCGGCTGGATCTGCCCCAGCCTGCTCGACATCGAAGAGGTCGCGCGGCTGCGCTCGCAGACGCTGCAGATGCCGCTGCCCTGGGTCTTCGACTGGGGTCATCTGCGCAGCGTCGACGCCGAGGCGGCGATGCAGCTGTCCACGCTGTTCCGCCTGTGGGCCGGGCAGAACATCGAGATGCGCTGGATCGCCGGCGAGAAGCTCTTTGCCGTGCTGCAAGAGTCCGCGCCCACCGGCGTGCGCGACGCCGACCCGGTGTTCTGGCTCACGCGCCTGGACGCGCTGCGCCTGGCCAACCGCGCCGACCAGTTCGACGAAGCGGCCATCGACTACTGCGTCACCTACGAGGTCAGCCCCCCGTCCTGGGAATCGGCGCGCTGCAAGGTGCACGTGAGCGGCGCCAACCTGACCACGCGCACGCCCTCGATGTCCATGGTCAGCGATGTCTCCACCGGCTTCATGGAGTCGGGCCTGATCGAAGACCAGGGCGGTGGCGTGGCGGTGGCCAATGTCGAGCTCTCGGGCCAGTTGGTGGGCGACATCGGCGCCACGCTGGCGCGGCTGCACGGCCAGCTGGGCAACGCCACCTTGGTCAACGTGTCCTGCTCGCGCCTGATCCGCGTCGACTTCATCGCCGCGGGTGACCTGCTCAACTGGGTGCTGGCGCGCCGCAACGAGAACCGCAGCGTGCAGTTCGCCGAGACGCACCGGCTGGTGGCGCTGTTCTTCGGCGCCATGGGCATCAACGAGCACGCCAAGGTGGTGGTGCGCAAGGTGTAGAAGCAGAGCGCCCCCACGCCGCCCTCGGCCGCTGCACCCGGTGGGGGCGCGTACAGCCGTCCGGCAGAGCAGGATCCGCGCATGGCCTTGATCGGGAACCCCGCTATGGACAGCTACCACGGCACCACCATCGTCAGCGCGCGCCGCGGCGCGCAGGTTGCGCTGGGCGGCGACGGCCAGGTCACACTGGGCAGCATCGTCGTCAAGTCCAGCGCGCGCAAGGTGCGCAAGCTCCACCGCGAGCAGGTGCTGGCCGGCTTCGCCGGCGCCACCGCAGACGCCTTCACCCTGTTCGAGCGCTTCGAGGCCAAGCTCGAGAAGCACCAGGGCCACCTGCAGCGCGCCGCCATCGAACTCACCAAGGACTGGCGCACCGACCGCGTGCTGCGCCGGCTGGAAGCCATGCTGGCCGTGGCCGACGCCAGCTGCTCGCTCATCATCACCGGCAACGGCGACGTGCTCGAGCCCGAGTACGGCATCGTGGCCATCGGCTCGGGCGGCGCCTACGCGCAGGCCGCAGCACGCGCACTGCTGGCGCACACCGAAATGGCGCCGACCGAGATCGTCAAGCGCTCGCTAGAAATCGCCGGCGACATCTGCATCTACACCAACCAGAACCACATCGTTGAGACGCTGGGGGAAAGCCCGAAGTGAGCATGACCCCGCAAGAGATCGTCAGCGAACTCGACCGCCACATCGTCGGCCAGAACGCCGCCAAGCGCGCCGTGGCCATCGCGCTGCGCAACCGCTGGCGGCGCCAGCAGGTCGACGAGAAGCTGCGCGCCGAGATCACGCCCAAGAACATCCTGATGATCGGCCCCACCGGCGTGGGCAAGACCGAGATCGCGCGCCGCCTGGCGCGCCTGGCCGACGCGCCCTTCATCAAGGTCGAGGCCACCAAGTTCACCGAGGTCGGCTACGTCGGCAAGGACGTGGACACCATCGTGCGCGACCTGGTCGAGGTGGCCGTCAAGCAGGAGCGCGAACGCCAGATGGCGGCCAAGCGCACGCTGGCCGAAGACGCCGCCGAAGACCGCATCCTCGATGCACTGGTGCCGCCGGCGCGCGGCGTGGGCTTCGGCAGCAGCGAGGCCGCGCCCGCCGACAGCACCGCGCGTCAGGTGCTGCGCAAGCGCCTGCGCGAGGGCACGCTGGACGACAAGGAGATCGAGCTCGAACTGGCCGAAGCCCGGCCGGCGCTCGAGATCCTGGGCCCGCAGGGCATGCCCGGCATGGACGAGATGGCCGAGCAGCTGAAGGGCCTGTTCTCGCAGATGAACGCGGGCAAGCGCAAGGTGCGCAAGATCCGCATCGGCGAGGCGCGCTTGCGCCTGGTGGACGAAGAGGCCGCAAGGCTGGTCAACGAAGACGAGATCCGCGCCGCCGCGCTGGCCCAGGCCGAGGCCAACGGCATCGTCTTCATCGACGAGATCGACAAGGTGGCCTCGCGCGCCGAGCACGGTGGCGCCGAGGTCAGCCGCCAGGGCGTGCAGCGCGACCTGCTGCCGCTGGTCGAAGGCACCTCGGTCAGCACCAAGTACGGCATGGTGCGCACCGACCACATGCTGTTCATCGCCAGCGGCGCCTTCCACCTGGCCAAGCCCAGCGACCTGATCCCCGAGCTGCAGGGCCGCTTCCCCATCCGCGTGGAACTGGGTTCGCTGTCGGTGGACGACTTCGAGGCCATCCTCACCAGCACCCACGCCAGCCTGATCAAGCAGTACCAGGCGCTGCTGGCCACCGAGGGCGTGAAGCTGCAGATCACCCCGGCCGGCGTGCGCCGCCTGGCGCAGATCGCCTTCGATGTGAACGAGCGCACCGAGAACATCGGCGCACGCCGTCTGGCCACGGTGATGGAGCACCTGCTCGACGAAGTGAGCTTCGACGCGCCGCAGCGCGACGGGCAGACCGTGGTCATCGACGCGGCCGAGGTCGACGCGCGCCTGGCCGAGCTGTCGCGCAACGAAGACCTGTCGCGCTACATCCTCTAGCCGGCGCCGCCGGCTGCGGTGGCGGGCAGCGCCGACAATGCCCCTGCCACCGCTTGCCACAACGCCACCCCCATGCCCGCGCAGCCGCTGTACATCGCCCCGGCCCAGTTCGACGACGCCGACGCCGCGCTGGCCCAGGTGCAGGCCATCTACCGCAGCAGCATCGAGCACCTGCGCGCTGCGCTGCAACGATTCGTGGCCGGCACCGACGACGGCCGCCGGGCGCGCGCCTGCTACCCCTACGTGCGCGTGCGCACCGACACCGTGGCGCGCGCCGATTCGCGCCTGAGCTACGGCTTCGTCGCCGGGCCGGGGCATTTCGAGACCACCCTCACCCGCCCCGACCTGTTTGCCAGCTACCTGCGCGAGCAGTTCCACCTGCTGCGCCGCAACCACAGCGTGGCCATCGAGGTCGGCACCAGCGCGCAGCCCATTCCCGTGCACTTCTCGCTGGCCGAGCACGACCACCTGGAAGGCAGCCTGAGCCCCGAGCGCCGGCTGCTGATGCGCGACCGCTTCGACCTGCCCGACCTGGCGGCCATGGACGACGGCATCGCCAACGGCACGCACGAGCCCGCGGCCGGAGAGGCCCAGCCGCTGGCGCTGTTCACCGCCCCGCGCGTGGACTATTCGCTGCACCGGCTGCGCCACTACAGCGGCACCGCGCCCGAGCACTTTCAGAACTTCGTGCTCTTCACCAACTACCAGTTCTACATCGACGAATTCATCAAGCTGGGCCACGCGCTGATGGACGACCCCACCAGCGCCTACGAGGCCTTCGTCGAGCCGGGCAACGCGCTCACGCGGCGCGCCGGCAGCGCGCCCCAGCCGGGCGACGCACGCGGCGCGCCGCCCCCGCGCCTGCCGCAGATGCCGGCCTACCATCTGGTGCGGCCCGACAGCAGCGGCATCACCATGATCAACATCGGCATCGGCCCGGCCAACGCCAAGACCATCACCGACCACGTGGCCGTGTTGCGCCCGCACGCCTGGCTGATGCTGGGCCACTGCGCCGGCCTGCGCAACAGCCAGCAGCTGGGCGACTACGTGCTGGCCCACGCCTACATGCGCGAGGACCACGTGCTGGACGAGGAACTGCCGCTGTGGGTGCCGATCCCGGCGCTGTCCGAGGTGCAGCTGGCGCTGGAGCAGGCGGTGGCCGAGGTCACGCGCCTGAGCGGCTACGAGCTCAAGCGCATCCTGCGCACCGGCACCGTGGTGTCCACCGACAACCGCAACTGGGAGCTGCTGCCGCACTCGGGCCCCGAGCGCCGCTTCAGCCAGAGCCGCGCCGTGGCGCTGGACATGGAAAGCGCCACCATCGCGGCCAACGGCTTCCGCTTCCGCGTGCCCTATGGCACCCTGCTGTGCGTGAGCGACAAGCCGCTGCACGGCGAGATCAAGCTGCCCGGCATGGCCAACCATTTCTACCGCGAGCGCGTCGACCAGCACCTGCGCATCGGCATGCGCGCGGTCGAGCTGCTGCGCGAGCAGCGCCCGGGCAGCCTGCACAGCCGCAAGCTGCGCAGCTTTGCCGAGGTCGCCTTCCAGTGAGCACTGCGTGCGCAAGTGCCCTGACCTGCCTCAAGCCGGCAGGACGCGCGCTCTTGTGGCCTGCGGCGGCTTGTCATACGCTGGCCCGACCCGAACCAGAACACAGCGCACGACGCTGAAGGAGTAGCCCCCATGCCCAGCCCAACCCCCGGCAACCCGGCCAGCCCCGCCGCCATCCGCACCCTGGCCCTGGTGGGCCCGTCGGCGGCGGGAAAGACCTGTCTGGCCGAAGCCTTGCTGGCGCGAACCGGCGCCATCGCCACCGCCGGTTCGCTCGAGCGTGGCAGCACGGTGAGCGACAGCGACCCGCTCGAACGCAAGATGCAGCATTCGCTGAACGCCAGCGTCATGCACCTGGTGCACGCCGACACGCGCGTGCACTTCATCGACACCCCCGGCGGCACCGACTTCCTGGGCCAGAGCCTGCCCGCGCTGGAAGCGGTGGAAACCGCCGCTGTGGTCATCAACGCCGCCGTGGGCATCGAACCGCTGGCGCTGCGCATGATGGATTACGCCGCCTCGCGCCACCTCGACCGGCTGATCATCGTCAACAAGATCGACACCCCGGGGGTGGACCTGGCGGCGCTGCTGGCGCAGATTCAAGAGGTCTTCGGCAAGGAATGCCTGCCGCTGAACCTGCCCGCTGCCGGCGCCAGCAAGGTGGTCGAGTGCTTCTTCAACCGCGAAGGGCAAAGCGATTTCGGCAGCGTCGACGCCGCGCACCGCGCGCTGGTGGAACAGGTGGTCGAGGTCGACGGCGACTTCGTCGACCGCTACCTGAACGACGGCGACATCGACGCCTCCGAACTGCATGCGCCGCTGGAGCAGGCGCTGCGCGAAGGCCACCTGATCCCGGTGTGTTTCGTCTCGGCCAAGAGCGGCGCCGGCGTGGCCGAGCTGCTGGACGTCATCGTCAAGCTGCTGCCCAACCCGACCGAGGCCAACCCGCCCGACTTCCTGCTGGGCGAAGGCGCCACGGCCGAACTCACGCATGCCCTGCCCGACCCGGCCAAGCATGTGCTGGCGCATGTCTTCAAGGTCACGGTCGACCCCTTTGTCGGCCGCATGGGCGTGTTCCGCGTCTACCAGGGCACGGTCACCAAGGACAGCCAGCTGTACATCGGTGACGGCCGCAAGCCCTTCAAGGTGGGCCATCTGTTCATGCTGCAGGGCCGCGAACATGTGGAGGTGCCGCGGGCGCTGCCCGGCGACATCGTGGCCGTGGCCAAGATCGACGAGATCCACTTCGACGCCGTGCTGCACGACGCCGCCGAGGACGACCACATCCATCTCAAGCCGCTGGACTTTCCCAAGCCGGTGCACGGTCTGGCGATCGAGCCCAAGCGCCGCGGCGACGAGCAGCGCATGTGGGAGATCCTGACCAAGCTGGTCGACGAAGACCCCTGCCTCAAGGTCGAGCACGTGGCCACCACGAACGAGACCATCGTCTACGGCCTGGGCGAGCTGCACCTGCGCGTGCTGCTCGAGCGCCTGCGCGAGACCTACAAGTTCGAGGTCAACACGCGCCCGCCGCGCATCGCCTACCGCGAGACCATCACGTCCAAGGCCGAGGGCCACCACCGCCACAAGAAGCAGACCGGCGGCGCCGGGCAGTTCGGCGAGGTCTTCCTGCGCGTCGAGCCGCTGCCGCGCGGCGGCGGCTTCGAGTTCGTGGACCAGGTCAAGGGCGGCACCATCCCCTACCAGTTCATCCCCGCGGTCGAGAAAGGCGTGCGCGAGGTGCTGGCCAGCGGCGGCATCGCCGGCTACCCGGTGGTGGACGTGCGCGTCATCGTCTACGACGGCAAGTTCCACACGGTGGACAGCAAGGAGATCGCGTTTGCCACGGCCGGACGCAAGGCCTTTTTGGCGGCGATTCGCGAGGCGCGCGCCATCGTGCTCGAACCCATCGTGCACATCGAGATCACCACGCCCGACGGCGCCCTGGGCGACATCACCGGCGACCTGTCCAGCCGCCGCGGCCTGGTCACCGGCACGGCCAACGGCACGCCGGGCACGATGGTCGTGCGCGGCCAGGCGCCCATGTCCGAGCTGGCAGGCTACCAGTCGCGCCTGAACTCGCTCACCGCCGGCCAGGGGCGCTACACCATCGACCTGTCGCACTACGACCCGGTGCCGCCCACCGTGCAGCAGCAGCTGGTCAGCCAGTTCCAGGTGCGCGACGACGATTGAGCGGCGCCGACGCCGGCGCTGCTGTCACTGCGGCAGCGGCGACCGGCACCTCAGGGCGCAGCGGGCACAGCGGGCCGCAGATGAACGAAGATTTATCATCGGGTCCCATGCTGGACAGCCCCAAGGACCTGGCCGAACTGCGCCTGGACAACGCCCTGGCGCTGTTCGAGGAATTCGTGCGCGCCACCGCGCGCCACGCCGACGCCGCCACGCTGCGCGGCCTGGAACGCCGCTTCGCCGAGCGCGTGCAGATCCAGCCCAGCTACTGGAGCCAGATCAAGGGCCGCTCGCGCCAGATCGGCGAGCGCCTGGCGCGCCAGTTCGAGCACCTGTGCCACAAGCCGCGCGGCTGGATGGATCAGGCGCACGACGGCAGCGCCGCGCCGGCGCCCGCAGCGGCCGCCGCGCCGCAGGACGAATCCAGCCCGCGCGACGACGACGAGCGCTTCATCGTCGGCCTGGTGCTCACCTACTACCGCCGTCACCCGCAGCGCGCGCGCACGCGGCTGCTGGACCTGCTGGGCGAGGTGCTCACGCCGCAGCCGGCGGCGCCTCCCGCCAAGCCAGCTGCCCCGGCCCCGTCACCCCGGGCCGCGGGTGGCGCGCGGCCGCTGTCGACGGCAGCCGAGGACGCGCACGCGCTGTGGCTGCAGTCGCAAAGCGGCGTGGCGCCGCTCAAGCGCCGCAAATAGGACCGGCAGGGCTGCGGGAAACCGCGACCCCTAGTTCGAAGGGGCCACAGCCTGCGAAATGACACTTGCGCACTGATAACGACATGTTTATCATTTGCGCAAGCCTGCAGACGGTGGTCCACAACCCCAGCTGCACCCCTCCACCCGCCACCGCCGCCGGAACCGTTCGGCCGGTGCACCACTGGATACCCATGCGCTTCTGCTCAGGCCCCGCCGTTCGAATTGCCCTGCTGACGCTCGTCGGCCCCGGGCAAGCGGCTGCCGCTTTCAACCATGGTGCCCTGCCCCGGGGCGCCCGTGCGCTGATGCCTCTGGCCTGAACAGCCCGCGGCACACCAGCCGCCACGGCCCGGGTTGCAGCAGCAGCCCGGGCCGTCTGCATTTCAGAACCCACCACCGCCAAGGAGACCCCCGATGAAGCTGAGCCTCAAGACCCCCAAGCCGCGCAACCCCTTTGCCATGGCCGGCCGACGCCGCAGCGCGGGCGCCCACCGCAACCGCTGCCCGCGCCAGCAGGCACGCATTGAACTGCGCCGCGAACTCGACCGCATCAAACCCTGTACCTGAACCCTGCGAGGCCTGCTCTGGCGCCAGTCCGGCACGCCGCCCCGCACCGATGGAGACACGATCATGAGAGAACTGCTTGTCGAAGCCGGCTCGGCCGCCGGACCCGGTCGGCTGGCGCTGGCCATGCTGCTGCGGGCTGCCGGCCGCGCCCTCGAAGCCCTGGCCACGCGGCTGGCGCTGGCGGGCGAGGCCGCGCCCGCCGAAACGATGCTGGAATTCCACGCCGAGGCCGGCGCTCCTGAAGGGGCGCTGTACGTCAACGGCCAGCTCGTCGGCCACCTGCCGGGCGTGACCCGCCTGTGATGCAGGCCGCAGGCCCGCGCGATCTGTTTGGTCGCGCGGGCCGGCCCCTTCGAACAGGGGCAAGCCCCGGTGGTCGGGAGCAGCCCAGCGGGGCTACGATGGAACGGCAGGTCGCTGCCAAGGGCAGACGATGGCGGCCTGCTCGGTCGCGGCGCTCAAGCCTGGGGCCGGCGCTGTCGATACACCGTCCATGATCCCGTGATCGGTTGCCCCATGTCCGTGCAGGAACTCTTCATCACCAACCCGCCGCGCAGTGTGGCCGGCTGGGCCTCGCTCTTCGACCACCACCGCCTGCCGGTGCTGGCCGACACGGCAGGCACCCTGGAAGAGCTGCGCGAGCACGAGGACGTGGTGGATGCGCACATGCTGGCTGACGCCATCGTCAACGACCCGCTGATGACGCTCAAGGTGCTGGCACACGTGGCCGAGATGCGCCGCGGGCGCGAAGGCAGCGGCGCCGAGACGGTGACCGAGGCGCTGGTGATGATCGGCATCCCGCCCTTCTTCAGGGCCTTCGCCGCGCCGCCGGTGGCCGAAGAGCGCCTGGCCGCGCTGCCCGAAGCGCTGCAGGGCTTCCAGAGCGTGCTGCGCCGCTCGCACCGCGCCGCGCGCTTTGCCATCGGCTTTGCCGTGCACCGCATGGACCACGATGCCCCCGTCATCCACGAGGCGGCGCTGCTGCACGACTTTGCCGAGCTGCTGCTGTGGCTGCACGCGCCTGCGCTGGCGCTGGAGATCGAACGCCGTCAGCAGGCCGAGCCCACGCTGCGCACGGCCGTGGTGCAGCGCGAGGTGCTCAACGTCGAACTGGCCGAGCTGCAGCACGAGCTGATGAAGAACTGGCGCCTGCCCGGGCTCTTGATCAGCATCACCCACGACCGCGCGCGTGCCACCACGCCGCAGGTGCGCAACGTGATGCTGGCCATCCGCGTGGCGCGCCACAGCAGCGACGGCTGGGACAACCCCGCCCTGCCCGACGATCTGCGCGAGATCGGCGAGCTGCTGCAGCTGTCACCCGAACCGACGGCGCGGCTGCTGCAGGAGATCGACTCCGAGGAGTGAGCGCGCGCGGTACCGCATCAGGCGGACGGCAGGCACAGGCGCGAATGCGCCAAGGCGCGCACCGTCATGCGCTGGCGCGCCGGCTGCACTTGGCCGTTGGCGGCTGCGGGGTCGCTGGGCTCGTCGTCGTGGACGATCCACAGCGCGCCTTCCAGGCAGACCACGCCAAGGCCGTTGGCCGTTTCGATCACCAGCGACTCGCCCTTGCGCAGGCGGCGCACCTCCTGGCTGGCGGCGCGCACCGTGGGCCGCGGCAGCGGCGACAGCGCCTGCTGCAGCCAGGCCAGCGGCTGGGCGGAGCTGAGCGAGGCGAAGAAGGCGGTGGTCATGGTCGTTCTCCTGGGTGCGGGGGGTGCGGAATGACTTCACTGTAGGTACCCGCTCCCCGCGCCGCTGTGCGGCAGTGCGCGGCGGCCCTGTGACCTATTCACAGCCCGCGGGCCGACTTTGACGCGGCCGCCTTCTGGCCGGCACCACCCTTCGTGACGCCCGCCAAGCTGCTCAAGCTGGAGGGTTGCACCAAAGTCTTCGGCGAGACCATCTCCAACTGCTCGGCGCGGCCGTCGCGGCACGTGGAACGCACGGTGCAGCGGGCCGACAGCGTGGACCCGGTGATCGCTGTACGCCCCGCGCGTGGGCCGGCGCCGGCCCCGCGTTGCCACGACTTGCGCGGCCCCGGTGTCTGCGCGACGCTTGCGCCCTTGTCCCCGGCGGACGAGAAAGGCGCGGCCATGCAATTCACCCCCTGGGACAACCCGATGGGCACCGACGGCTTCGAGTTCATCGAGTACGCCGCACCCGACCCGGCGGCCATGGGCGCGCTGTTCGAGCGCATGGGCTTTTGCGCCATCGCGCGCCACCGCCACAAGAACGTGCTGCTGTACCGGCAGGGCGGCATCAACTTCATCGTCAACGCCGAGCCCGATTCCTTCGCCCAGCGCTTTGCGCGCCTGCACGGGCCCAGCATCTGCGCCATCGCCTTTCGCGTGCAGGACGCGCGTGCCGCCTATGCGCGCGCCCAGAGCCAGGGCGCCTGGGCCTACGCCGGCACGGCCGGGCCGGGCGAGCTCAACATCCCGGCCATCAAGGGCATCGGCGACTCGCTCATCTACCTGGTCGACAAGTGGCGCGGCAAGGGCGGCGCGCAGCCGGGCGACATCGGCAACATCGGCTTCTTCGACGTCGACTTCGAGCCCCTGCCCGGCGCGCAACTCGACCCGCCCGGCCACGGCCTGACCTATGTCGACCACCTGACGCACAACGTGCACCGCGGCCGCATGGACGAATGGGCCGGCTTCTACGAGCGCATCTTCAACTTCCGCGAGGTGCGCTACTTCGACATCGAGGGCCAGGTCACCGGCGTCAAGAGCAAGGCCATGACCAGCCCCTGCGGCCAGATCCGCATCCCCATCAACGAAGAGGGCAATGAGAAGGCCGGCCAGATCCAGGAATACCTGGACCGCTACCACGGCGAGGGCATCCAGCACATCGCGCTGGGCGCCACCGACCTGCTGGCCACGGTGGACGCGCTGCGCGCCAGCGGCATCCAGCTGCTGGACACCATCGACACCTACTACGAGCTGGTGGACCGGCGCATCCCCGGCCACGGCCAGGACGTGGCCGCACTGCGCCAGCGCAGGATCCTGATCGACGGCAAGGCGGGCGAGCTGCTGCTGCAGATCTTCAGCGAGAACCAGCTCGGCCCCATCTTTTTCGAGTTCATCCAGCGCAAGGGCGACCAGGGCTTCGGCGAAGGCAACTTCAAGGCGCTGTTCGAGAGCATCGAGCTCGACCAGATGCGCCGCGGCGTGCTGGAGAAGAAGTGAGCGCGCCGCGCGGGGTCAACCAGGGCGTGGCACCGGTGACCTATGGCACCGGCGACCGGCCGCCGCGCGGTGATTACGGTCGCGCGCGCAGCGACTACAGCTGCGACCAGGACTGGGCACGTTACACCGCCGCCGACCACGAGACCTACCGCCGCCTGTACGCGCGCCAGCTGCAGCAGTTGCCGGGGCTGGCCTGCGACGAGTTCATCGCCGCGGTGGCGCAGCTGGGCGCGCCCGAGCGCATCCCGCGCTTCGACGCCATCAGCGAGCGCCTGCTGCCGGCCACCGGCTGGCAGATCGTCGGCGTGCCGGGGCTGATCCCCGAAGAAGCCTTCTTCGCGCTGCTGGCCCAGCGCCGTTTCCCGGTGACCGACTGGATACGCCGCCCGGAAGAGTTCGACTACGTGGTCGAACCCGACATCTTTCATGACCTGTTCGGCCACGTGCCGCTGCTCTTCGACCCCATGTTCGCCGACTACATGCAGGCCTATGGCGCCGGCGGCATGAAGGCCAGCCGGCTGGACGCCTGCGAGCTGCTGGCGCGGCTGTACTGGTACACGGTGGAATTCGGCCTCATCGCCACGCCGGCCGGGCTGCGCGCCTATGGTGCCGGCATCCTGAGCTCGGCCGGCGAGCTGCGCCACAGCATCCGCTCGCCCGCGCCGCGGCGCGTGGGCTTCGATCTGCAGCGGCTGATGCGCAGCCGCTACCGCATCGACAGCTTCCAGGCCACCTACTTCGTGATCGACTCTTTCCGGCAGTTGTTCGAGGCCACCGCGCCCGACTTCACGCCGGTGTACCGCCAGGTGCGCGAGGTCATCGCCGCAGAAGGCGAGGTCGAGGCCGGCGCGGTGCTGCCGGGCGAACGCCAGTTCAGCGCGGCGGCGGGCTGACGGGCTGCAACCAGCGCTGCAGCTCCTGCCAGGGCTCGGGGTGCTCGGCCATGTGCACGTGGGCCACGCCCGGGATGTGGCGGTTGTCGGCGCCGGGCAGGGTGGCCGCAGCCGCCGGAAACACGATGTTGTCGCAGTGGCTGTAAAAGCAGGTGAAGCGCTGCGCGCGCCCCGGCGGCTCGCGCGCGGCCAGGGTCTGCAGCCAGTGCGAGCCCAGGCGCATCTGGCGCGCGTTGGGTGTCATGGCAAAGCGCGCCAGCCAGGTGCCGTGGTGCGGCGTGCCCAGGGTGATGGCGCGGTGCACGCGGGCGTCGTCGCCGCGCTCGGCCCACCAGCGCCGCAGCGCCACGCCGCCCATGCTGTGGGCCACGATCACGGGCGCCAGGCCAGTGGCCTGTTCCAGCGTCTGCACCGCACGCTCGATGATGTCGATGTAGTTGTCGATGGAGCCGAACACCGGCTCCAGATTGACCGCCAGCACCGGAACGCCGCCGGCGTGCAGGCGCTGCAGCCAGGGGTTCCACACCCCGCGGTTGCAGATGAAGCCGTGCACTAGGAGCACGCCGCGTCGGCCCTGGGCCTGATCCGTCAGCCCGTGCGGATAGCGCCGGCTGCAGAAAGGCTGGCGCCAGCAGAACACCCGGGGCGCGGCCAGCACCTCGCCCCACCAAGCGCGCAACAGCTGGCCCGGCGTGGCCGGCATCGCGGGGTCGGCGCGTCCCACCAGCCGCAGCAACACGAATTCGAGCCCCAGCACCAGCGCATGGCCGCCCAGCACCAGCAGCACGCCCGCGACCGCCCAGCCCCTGTGTCCGTGTTGCCAGGCCCAAACCGCCCAGGCTGCCGCCAGCGCCAGCGCCCCCAGCGTCAGGAACTGCTGCAGCCGCGCCAGCATCAGGCCAGGCGGACTTCGCGGCCGCTGAGCTCGCGCGCCAGTTTGGTCGCCAGCCGGTTCACCAGACCGTAGATCGACAACTGCGGATTCGCGCCGATGCTGGTGGGAAACAGCGAGCCATCGTGCACCGACAGGTTGGCCAGCTGCCAGTGGCGGCCATCGGGCCGCACGACGCCCAGCTCGGGCTTGCCGGCCATGCCGCAGCCACCCATCTGGTGCGCGCTCAACACGCGCGTCAGGTAAGGCTCCATGGCCAGGGCTTCGATGCTCTTCCTGGCCTGCGCCCAGTTGGTGCTGGGCCGGGCCGCTTCGTGGATGGGCGTCACGCTGCGCGCGCCGGCGGCGAACTGGATCTCGGCCATGCTCAGCAGCGCACGCCGCGCGCCTTCCATGGTGAAGGCGTTGAGCCGGTAGTCGAGCACCGGCGTGCCGTCGCTGCCCAACTGCACCTGGCCGCCGGGGGACTCGGCGTGGAAGCCGTCGCGCAGCAAGGCCAGCAAGGCATGGGTGTGCGGGAAGGCGCGCATCGCCGCGGCCTGCTCGGCGCCGAAGCCGGGCAGCGCGATGGACGAGATCACCGGGTACAGAGGCGGCGCCTCGAGCTTGTAGCCCATGGGGCCGTCGATGGGGTGCACGCCCAGGAAGTGATCGCTGTACATGGTCTGTGGCGCGCCCTGCCAGGCCTCGATGGGCTGCTCGAACAAGGCCGTGGACACCACCACCGGGTGCAGGAAAGTGCGGCGTCCCAGCCGGTCATACGGGTCGGGCGCGTCCGATCTCAGCAGCAGCCCGGGCGAGTTGATGGCGCCGCCAGCGACCACGTAATGCCGGGCCCGCACTCGCGTGCCCGTGCCCGGCAGCGGGCCGCTGTTCAGGGCCACCGGCCTGCAGTGCAGGGCCTGCACCTGGTCGGCGGCAATCTCCAGCCGTTCGGCACGCGTCTGCACCAGCAGGATGGCGCCCTTGTCCAGGGCCGCCGGCAGGGTGGTCAACAGCATGGACTGCTTGGCGTTGGTGGGGCAGCCCAGGCCGCAGGAGCCCAGGTTCCAGCAGTTCTTCACGTTGCGCAAGATGGCACTGGCCGATATGCCCAGCCGCGCCGCACCCAGGCGGAGCAGGTCGTTGTTGACGTTGGGCGCGGCCAGCCAGGGGCCTATGGACAGGCGCCGCTCGGCCTGCAGGAACCAGGGCGACATCTCGTCGTCGGTGAGTTCCGGCAGGGCGAAGTGCTCGCGCCAGTACTGCAAGGTGTCAGAGGGCGTGCGGAAGGAACTGGTCCAGTTGACGGTGGTGGAGCCACCGACGCAGCGCCCCTGCAGGATGGCGATGGCCTTGTCGGCCGTCTTGCGGCTGGCGCTTTCCTGGTACAGCTGCGGGTAGGCGTCTGATTCGAGCTGACGGAAGTCGCTGCTGCTGCGCAGGGGCCCCTCTTCGACGATCACCACGCGCAGGCCGGCTGCGCAGAGCAGCTCGGCCGTGATGCCGGCACCGGCACCGCTGCCGACGATGGCGACGTCGGCCTCCAGCGTTTCGGGCAGCGGCGCGTGCGGGCCGCCGTGCACCTTCCAGCCACGCGCCAGGCCGTCGCGGATGGGGTCGGGGACGGCCGTCATGCTTGCATCCTTGTGGGCTTCACACTGCCTGCTGGCCGGGGTAGCCGATGGCGCCCCAGGTGCTGGCGTCGGCAAAGTAGGCGGCGTTGGTCAGGTCGCGCAGGGCGTGGAAGACCTGCTGACGCAAGGCCAGGCGGGAGATCCGCAGGCCCTGCAGCGCCTGCGTGACCTCGGCCGGCGAAGCCTCGGGCCAGTCAGGCCTCAGGCCCATCAAGGCCAGGCGCCCGGGCGTCGTGCCCAGCAGGGTGATCAGTTCGTCCACTTCGGCCTGCAGGGCCGGCGGCATGCCGGCCAGCGAGGCTTCGATGCGCGTGAGCAGTGATGCGATGGCCGATACCCGGGCCGACCCTTCTGCCGGCAGCATGCTGTCCAGGACAGCTGGGGCCAGCGCCGCAAAGATCGCGCGGCCCGCCTCAGTGAGTTGGCCGTTGCGGCGCGCTGGCTGGACCAGCGTCAGGGCGCCACCGGCCAAGGCCAGCAACACGCCTGCGGCAGCCCCGACCTTGAGCAAGCTGCGTCTCTTCATGCATGCCAGTGTTGCATCATTGCCGCGCCATCCGGTAGGGAAGCACGACTAACCCACAGCATCGAGGCGGGAGCAAGATGACAACCATGGGCTGCGGCCCGCGCCGATCATGAACGAACGAGGCTTCGCGATCCTGAGTTTCCTGGAGCAGGTGCGCGCCGAACGTTTGCGGCGCGCGGCCGACCCCGCGCTGGCCGCGCGGGTGCTCGCGGTCAAGGCCTATCAGCAAGCACGCTTCGAGCACAGTTACGCCGACTTGCTGGCCCACCCGCGCTACGCCACTGCCGCGCGCTTCTTCCTCAACGACTTGTACGGGCCGGCCGACTTCACGCACCGCGACGATCAGTTCGCCCGCATCGTGCCGGCGCTGGTGCGCTTGTTCAGTGACGAAGTCGTGACCACGGTGGCGGCGGTGGCCGAGCTCCACGCCCTGTCGGAACGCCTGGATTCCGCCATGGCTTCTGTCTATGACGCAAGTATCACCACCGATCAGGCTTACGCGTCGGCTTGGCGCGCTGTCGGACGTCAGGCCGATCGCAATCGGCAGATCGCGCTGGTCTTGGCGGTCGGGCATGCGCTGGATCACTTTACCGGCAAGCCTCTGCTGCGGCGCAGCGTGCTGCTGATGCGGGGACCGGCGCAGCTGGCGGGTCTGGGCGCCCTGCATGCCTTCATCGTCGAAGGCTTCGAAACCTTTCGCGCCATGCGGGGCGCCACAGAGTTCCTGGGCACGGTGGCGCAGCGGGAGTCCGAGCTCGCTGCCAGGCTGTTCGCAGGAGGTACTGTCCTGGCGTCGGCGGAGGGACTGGCTGGCGCGGCCTAGTGCAAGCACCGTTCCCGCGCCGGGTGCTGGCGGGCCACCATCGCGGATCTTCGGAACGGAAGGACGACGTGGCTCAATCGAGTTTTCCCTGGCTTCAGCAGTACCCGGCGGGCGTGCCGGCGCAGGCGCGTGTGGAGGCCTACCGCAGTCTGTCTGAGTTGTTGGAGTCTGCTTTTCGTCGCCACCCGCGGCGTGATGCGCTGGCCTGCATGGGTCAGCGCCTGACTTTCGGTCAGCTCGATGAGCTGTCCCAGGCCTTCGCAGCATGGCTGCAATCGTTGAGCCTGGCGCCGGGCACGCGCGTCGCGCTGATGATGCCCAATGTGCCCCAGTATCTGGTGGCGCTGGCGGGCGTGTTGCGCGCCGGTCATGTGGTGGTCAACGTCAACCCGCTTTACACGGCGCGCGAGCTCTCGCACCAACTGCGCGACTCCGGCGCCGAGGTTCTGGTGGTGCTGGAGAACTTTGCCCACACGTTCGAGGAAGTCGTCCACGACGTCCCCGTGCGTCATGTGGTCCTCGGCTCGGTGGGCGAACTGCTGGGTTTCTGGCGCGGCCGACTCATCGATTTCGCCATCCGCCACCTGCGCCGACAGGTCCCCGAGTTCGCACTTCCGCTGGGCGGGGGCCGAACGGTGACGCGCTTTTCCTCGGCCTTGGACGCCGGCTCGCGCATGAACCTGCGACGCGTCGATGTCGGGCCTGATCATGTGGCCTTCTTGCAGTACACCGGCGGCACCACGGGTTTGTCCAAGGGTGCAACGCTGCTTCATCGCAACGTGGTGGCCAACATCATGCAGTGCGAGGCCTGGTTCAAGCCCATGCTGGACCGCGTCGGGGATCAGCAGTTGACCATCGTCTGCGCACTGCCGCTCTATCACATATTTGCGCTGACCATTTGTGCGCTCATGGGCGCACATCTGGGAGCGATGAACCTGCTGATCCCCAACCCCCGCGACATTCCCGGCTTCGTGAAGACGCTGGCGGACTACCGGGTGAACATGTTCCCGGCCGTCAACACACTGTTCAATGCGCTGGCCGCCGAGCCTGACTTCGCGCGGCTGGACTTTTCAGGCCTGGTTGTCAGCAACGGTGGCGGCATGGCGGTGCAGCGCGCGACGGCGGAGCGCTGGCTTAGGATTACCGGCTGCCCGATCGTTGAAGGCTATGGGCTGTCCGAGACCTCGCCGGTGGCCACATCCAACCGTCTGGACACCCCAGAGTTCACCGGGACCATTGGTCTACCCGTGCCCTCAACCGAAATTGCGATCCGCGACGACTTTGGCAAGGATGTTCCCCTGGGCGAGGCCGGGGAGATCTGCATCCGCGGACCCCAGGTCATGGCCGGCTACTGGCAGCGCCCCGAAGAAACTGCAGCGGTGATGACCGGCGATGGGTTTTTCAAGTCGGGAGACATCGGTGTCATGGCTCCCGACGGCAGTGTGCGCATCGTCGATCGCAAGAAGGACATGATTCTGGTGTCCGGATTCAATGTCTATCCCAACGAGATCGAGCAGGTCGTGAGCATGCACCCCGGCGTGAGCGAATGCGCAGCCGTGGGAATACCGGATGAGCGCACCGGGGAAGCCGTGAAGCTCTATGTCGTGCGCTCCGACAGCCTGCTGTCCGAGTCCGATTTGGCAGACTATTGCCGCGAGAACTTCACCGCTTACAAGCGACCCAAACATATCGAGTTTCGCGACGAGTTGCCGAAGTCGAACGTCGGCAAGATACTGCGACGCGAACTCAGATCAGCGGCTTGATCACGGGCCCTGTGAATTCGGCGCGCCAATGGCGAAGGGGCCCGACTCTTGCGAATCGGGCCCCTTCTGGGTAATAGCCTGACAATGTCCTACTTTCACACGGGAACCCGCACTATCATCGGCGCTAAGGCGTTTCACTGTCCTGTTCGGGATGGGAAGGAGTGGGACCACCTTGCTATGGTCATCAGGCTTGACTTGTTGCCGCGGCGTGCACGCACGTCGCAGCGAATTCATAGAGTCTTTAATCAGCAGATTGCGTCTCTGGCATAACCCGTCTGACTCATCGTCAAAGTTATAGGGTCAAGCCGCACGAGCAATTAGTACCGGTCAGCTCAACGCATTACTGCGCTTCCACACCCGGCCTATCAACGTCCTGGTCTCGAACGACTCTTCAGGGGGCTCAAGGCCCCGGCAAGACTCATCTTGA
>JALHPY010000063.1 GCA_022842305.1 Rubrivivax sp. | reverse complement strand
GCGGCGCGCAGCGCTTCGAAGTCGACCTGGGTCTGCAGCAGGTCGCGCAGCGGGTTCAGGTCCAGCGGGTTGAGCTGCGACGGCGAGAAACAGGCCGCCCAATGCGCCAGCATCTTGCCTACCGGCGCCAGGCTGATGTCGTCGCCCTCTCCATGGCTGACCATGCCCGCGGGCATCTGCCGGCCCACGGCAGCCCAGAATTCGGCCAGGGCCTGGCGCGCACCGTCACGCCCGTTGCGGCGCCAGCCGTCGGCCATGACCACCGCGTTCATGGCCCCGGCGCTGCTGCCGCTGAGGCCCTCGAAGCCCAGTCGGCCGTCTTCCAGCAAGGCATCGAGCGCGCCCCAGGTGAAGGCGCCGTGCGCCCCGCCGCCCTGCAAAGCCAGGCTGACGCGCGGCGCGGGTGAGCGCATGCCCTGCCACCAGGTGGCCACGGCCTTGAGCGGGTCGAGCCCGGGCAGGGCGGTGCGGGGCAGGGCCTTGAGGGTGGGTGCGAGGTTCACGGGGGTCCTTGTCGGCCGGAAATATCCGACTATTGCGCTGCAGTATAGGGATAACCCTTGTATCGCTTCGTGCGCTGGGTGACGGAACGCAAGCGCCGCGGGGGCCGGGAGGCCGCCGCCGATAATCGGCTGCCATGGATGCCCCCGCCCACGACTCCCAGCAGCCTCTGTCCCCGGCCGACGAGCGTGGCATGCGTCTGGCGTTGGACCAGGCGCACAACGCGCTGCTGGTGGGCGAGGTGCCGGTGGGTGCGGTGATCGTGCGCGCCACGCCCGAGGGCCCGCAGCTCATCGCCACCGGCTACAACCGGCCCATCACCACGCACGACCCCACGGCACACGCCGAGATCGTGGCGCTGCGCCACGCCGCTGCCTTGCTGGGCAACTACCGGCTGCCCGAGTGCGAGCTGTACGTGACGCTGGAGCCCTGCGCCATGTGCGCCATGGCGCTGATGCACGCGCGCTTCAAGCGCGTGGTGTTCGGCGCGCCCGACCCCAAGACCGGCGCCGCCGGCTCGGTGCTGGACTTGTTTGCCCAGGCGCAGCTCAACCACCAGACCCAGGTGCTGGGCGGCGTGATGGCCGATGCCTGCGGCACGCTGCTGCGCGACTTCTTTGCCGAGCGCCGCCGCCAGCGCCGCCAGGAGCGGGCGGCGAGCATGTGGATGCCCGGCCCCGAGGGCCCGGTGATCCCCACGGGTGAGGCGCTGGAGCTGCATCTGCCTGGCCTGGACGAAGAAGACGACGACTGACGCATGCTCCCAGCCCTGACCCTGTTCTCGCCCTCGGGCGTGGTGGCACGCGCGCCCGATCTGCGCCGTGCCGCCCGGCGCTTGGCCGCCTTGGGCTTTGAGGCCGCCATCGACGAAAGCGCGCTGGCCCGCGCGCAGCGCTTCGCCGGCAGCGACGAGGCGCGGCTGGAAGCCCTGCACCGCGTGGCCCGCGCCGCGCCTTCTGTGGCCATGGCCACGCGCGGCGGCTACGGCCTGACGCCGCTGCTCGACCGCATCGACTGGCCGCTGCTGGCCAAGGCCGTGGAGCAGGGGACGCGCTGGGTCGGGCACAGCGACTTCACGGCGCTGCAGCTGGGCCTGCTGGCGCACAGCGGCGCCGGCAGCTGGGCCGGGCCCATGGCGCTGGACGACTTTGGCCGCACCGAAGAGCAGGGCGGCGTGGACGACGTGACCAGCGGCTGCTTCACCGAGGCCTTGTCGGGCGAACTCGAGGCCGTGGGCTTTCGCACCGAGCCCGGCTTCGACGGCCTGGCCCTGCGCGGGCCGCTGTGGGGCGGCAACCTGAGCATGGTGTGCTCGCTGCTGGGCACGCCGCACTGGCCGGCGGTGAAGGGGGGCATCCTGTTTGTCGAGGATGTCAACGAGCACCCCTACCGCGTCGAACGCATGCTGCTGCAACTGCTGCAGGCGGGCGTGCTGGCGCGGCAGAAGGCGGTGCTGGTGGGGGCGGTGAGCGCCTGGCGACCATCGCCGCTGGACCGCGGCTACACGCTCAGGTCGGTGGTGGCTCGGCTGCGCGCGGCGACAAGCGTGCCCATTCTCACCGGCCTGCCTTTCGGCCATGTGCAGCCCAAGCTCACGCTGCCGGTGGGCCGGCGCGTGCAACTGCTGGTGCAGGGCCGCGAGGTGCTGATCGGCTGGTAGCTGCCCGGCAGGCAAACCCCGGGGCACGCCCGCCGCTGCGGCACCCTAGAATGGCCGTGACGCCTTCCGGACCCCGGGGCCACGAGCCAGGGGTTGCGTGAAGGCGAAAGTATTTCTGGCCCCCCTTGCCGCCGCGGTCATCCCGCGGCGAACCCATGGTGGGGCGCAACCTGGAGGCCGCATGCGCGGACCATCGCTTGCCTGGCGCACCGTGCTGCGCTTCCTGGCTCTGGCCGCTGCGGTCTGGCTGGCTGCCGGCTGCAACAACAACCCCTGGCCCGACAGCTCGGCAGCGTCCAACACGCTGCACAGCGCCGTCGTCGAGAGCTCCCCCCGGCACCTGGACCCCACGGCCTCGTACTGGAGCAACGACACCGCCTACACCTACCAGATCTACGAGCCGCCCTACGGCTACCACTACCTGAAGCGGCCGTTCCAGCTGGTGCCCAAGACCGCCGCGGCCGTGGCCAAGCCGCGCTACATCGACAAGAACGGCCAGCCCCTGCCCGACGATGCGCCCGGCGAGCTGGTGGCCGAAAGCATCTACGACGTGCCCATCAGGGCCGGCGTGATGTTCCAGCCGCACCCGGCCTTTGCCGTGGACGAGCAGGGCCGCCACCGCTACCACGCGATGAAGCCGGGTGAACTGGGCCAGCGCCGCACGCCGCTGGACTTCGAGTACCAGGGCACGCGCGAACTGGTGGCCGACGACTTTGTGTACGCGCTCAAGCGCCATGCCACCACGCGCATCACCGCGCCCATCTTCAGCACCTTTGCCGAGTACGTGGTGGGCCTGAAGGAATACGGCCTGCTGATCCGCCAAGAGGACAAGAAACTGCGCCAGGGCCTGGACCCTGCCAGCCAGGACAAGCCCTTCCTCGACTTCCGGCGCTGGCCGCTGGCCGGTGCCAGCGCGCCCGAGAAGCACCTGCTGCGCATCCGCATCAAGGGCAAGTACCCGCAGTGGAGCTACTGGATGCAGATGACCTTCCTGGCGCCCATCCCCTGGGAGGCCGACGCCTTCTACGCCCAGCCCGGCCTGGCCGAGCGTGGTCTGACGCTGGACATGTGGCCGGTGGGCACCGGTCCCTACATGATGGTGGAGTTCGTCAAGGACCGGCGCCACGTGATGAAGCGCAACCCCAACTACCGCGTCGAGCTCTACCCCTGCGAGGGCATGCCCGGCGACAAGGAGGCCGGCCTGCTGGACGACTGCGGCAAGCGCATGCCCTTCATCGACACCCTGGTCTCGACCATCGAACGCGAGGCCGTGCCGCAGCGCGGCAAGTTCCGCCAGGGCTTCTACGACCTCGAGGTGTTCGAGCGCACCGATACCGGCATGGACTACCTGGTGGCCATGCAGGACAGCGAAGAGGTGCGCCGCGAGTACCTGGACAAGGGCTTTCGCCTGAACCGCGGCTCGGACGTCAACAGCTACTTCATCGGCTTCAACATGCTCGACCCGGTGCTGGGCGACGGCGACAGCGGCGTCAACAGCGATGAGCAGAAGGCGCGCAACCGCAAGCTGCGCCAGGCCATCAGCATCGCCATCGACTGGGAAGAGTACGCCAAGGTCTTCCCCAAGAAGGCCGGCGACACGGCCATGAGCCCGCTGCCGCCGGGCATCTTCGGCTCGCGCCAGGGCACCCCCGAGGGCGTGAACCCCGTCACCCACGTCTGGAAGGATGGCAAGGCGGTGCGCCGCGCCATCGCTGAAGCCAAGCAACTGATGGTGGAGGCCGGCTACCCCAACGGCCGTGACCAGAAGAGCGGCCGCCCGCTGGTGCTGAACTACGATTACTACGCCCCGGCCACGCCCGAGCGCAAGCCCGAGATCGACTGGGTGGTGCGCCAGTTCGCCAAGGTCGACATCCAGCTCGAGGTGCGCGCCACCGACAACAACCAGTTCCAGGACAAGGTGCGCAAGGGCAAGTACCAGGTGTTCTGGCTGGGCTGGCTGGCCGACTACCCCGACGCCGAGAACTTCCTGTTCCTGCTGTACGGCCCCACCGGCAAGACCAAGCACGACGGCGAGAACACCGCCAACTACGCCAGCGCCGAGTACGACCGCCTGTTCGTGCAGATGAAGACGATGGAAGATGGGCCCGCCAAGCAGCAGCTGATCGACGACATGGTGCGCGTGGTGCGCGAGGACGCGCCCTGGACCATGGGCTTCTTCCCCTACACCTCGGGCGCCGCCCAGCACTGGGTGCTCAACTACCAGCCCGCCATCCTGATCCGCGACCACGGCCGCTACCTGCGCCTGGATGTGCCCGCGCGCGTGGCTGCGCTGCAGGCCTGGAACCGCCCGGTGTGGTGGCCGCTGGGCCTGCTGGCGGCAGCGGTGGCGGCGCTGGTGTGGCTGGCGCGGCGCCAGTTGCGCCTGCGCGAGCGCACCAACGCCCGCGGCGAAGTAATGGCCTGACGGGGCGACCGACGCATGCTCAATTTCCTTTTCCGCCGCAGCATCTACGCGCTGCTGGTGCTGGTGGGCGTCAACCTGGCCACCTTCATCCTGTTCTTCACCGTGAACACGCCCGACGACATGGCGCGTCTCAACCTGGGCGGCAAGCGTGTCACGCAAGAGGCCATCGAGAAGTGGAAGAGCGAGCGCGGCTATGACAAGCCGCTGTACCTGAACGCCAAGAAGCAGGGCAGCGAGCAGCTCACCGAGACCATCTTCTGGGAACGCTCGGTCTCGCTGTTCGCGCTGGATTTCGGCCGTGCCGACAGCGAAAGTGCGGGTGACATCCGCCACGAGGTGAGCTCGCGCATGTGGGTGAGCCTGCAAATGGCGCTGCCGCTGTTCATGCTGCAGGTGATCGCCAGCACCGCATTCGCGCTGCTGCTGGTGATGTTCCGCAACTCGGCGCTCGACTTCTGGGGTGTGGTCAGCTGCGTGGTGATGCTGTCCATCAGCAGCCTGTTCTACATCATCGTCGGCCAGTTCCTGTTCTCGCGCGTGCTCATGCTGGCGCCGATCTCGGGCTATGCGCCGGGGCTGGATGCGGTCAAGTTCCTGGCCCTGCCCATAGGGCTGTCGCTGATCGCGCGCCTGGGCGGCGAGGCGCGCCTGTACCGCGCCATGTTCCTGGAGGAAATCGGCAAGGACTACGTGCGCACCGCGCGCGCCAAGGGCCTGGCCGAAAGCGCGGTGCTGTACCGCCACGTGCTGCGCAACGCGCTCATCCCCATCATCACCAGCGCCGGCAGCTACCTGCCCTATGTGTTTCTGGGCAGCCTGGTGTTCGAGAGCTTCTTCGGCCTGCCCGGGCTGGGGGCCTACGTGATCGAAGCCATCGGCAAGCAGGACTTCGCGGTGGTGCGCAGCATGGTCTTCGTGGGTTCGCTGCTGTACATCGCCACCTACGTGCTGATCGACATCGCCTACACCTGGGTCGACCCGCGCGTGCGGCTGGCCTGAGGACGAGACCATGCCCAAGTTCGTACTGCTGTGGACCGACGCCGCCATCTGGCTGCTGCTGGCGGCGCTGGTGGCCTACGCCGTGGTGGTGCTGCGCAAGCCCGACCTGGCCGCCAACTGGCGCAAGGTGTTCCGCGATGGGCCGGCGCTGGCCTCGTCCATCGTGCTGCTGCTGTGCCTGGGCGTGACGCTGCTGGACAGCGTGCACTACCGCGCCCGGCTCGATGCCGTGGCCACGGCGCCGGGCGCGGCGGTGGCCTACGACACGCGCACGCGCTCACTGCTGGATGCCGTGCTGGCGGACCTGCTGGCGTCGCGTGAGGCCACTTATTCGCGCCCGCTGTCCTACCTGGGCTTCACCAAGGAATCGCTGGAAGTCGACGGCGAAGTCCGGCGCGTGGCACCGCGGCTGGTGTTTGGCGGCAGCCACCTGAAGGATCCGGAACGCGAATGGGCCGGCGATGTGGCCCGCCGCGCGGCCATCGGCCTGGGCCTGGGTGCGCTGATGGCCGTGGGCCTGAGTCTGGTGTTGCTGCTGGTGCTGGCCCGCGCCCGCCGCGAACCGCTGGCGCAGGCCTGGCAACTGGTGCGCTCGCGCCACAGCCAGGTGCCCTGGCACGTGGCCCTGGCCACGATCTGGGTGCTGTCCCTGCTGGCCGGACCGGCTTCAGCACTGTCCGGGCCCTACCACCTGCTGGGCACCGACCTCACCGGCAACGACGTGCTCTACCAGTCGCTCAAGAGCATACGCACCGCCTTCGTCATCGGCACCCTGGCAACCGTGGCCACGCTGCCGCTGGCGGTCACGCTGGGCCTGCTGGCGGGCTACTTCAAGGGCTGGGTGGACGAGATCATCCAGTACATCTACACCGTGCTGTCCTCGGTGCCCAACGTGCTGCTGATCGCCGCCTGCGTGCTGATGGTGCAGGTGTTCCTGGACAAGAACCCCGACATGTTCGAGACCGGCGCCGAGCGTGCCGACCTCAAGCTCTTCCTGCTGTGCACGGTGCTGGGCCTGACCGGCTGGGCCGGCCTGTGCCGGCTGCTGCGCGCCGAGACGCTCAAGCTGCGCGAGCTCGAATACGTGCAGGCGGCGTCGGCCTTCGGCATCAGCCACGGCCGCATCATGGCGCGGCACATCTTCCCCAACGTGGCGCACCTGATGCTCATCGTCACCGTGCTCGAGTTCAGCTCGCTCATCCTGTACGAGGCCGTGCTGTCCTACGTGGGCGTGGGCGTCGATCCGTCGATGAACAGCTTCGGCGGCATGATCAACCTGGCGCGCAACGAGATGAGCCGCGACCCGCTGGTGTGGTGGAGCTTTGCCTCGGCCTTCGGCTTCATGGTCACGCTGGTGCTGGCCGCCAACCTGTTTGCCGACGGCGTGCGCGACGCCTTCGACCCGCGCGCGCGCAACTTCCGCAGCCGCCGCAAGCTGGCTGCTGCCAAGGCAGCCTGACCATGCTGCACATCGACAAACTGCAAGTCGAGCTGGAATCCGAATCCGGCCTGGTGCGCGCGCTCGACGGCGTGCGCCTGTCCATAGAGCGCGGCGAGACTTTCGCGCTGGTGGGCGAATCGGGCTGCGGCAAGAGCATGACGGCGCTGGCGCTGATGCGGCTGCTGCCCGAGAACGGCTATGTGGCCGGCGGCGAGGTGCGCATCGGCCAGGGCCGCGACCAGACCGACGTGCTGGGCCTGCCCGAATCGCAGATGCGCGGCGTGCGCGGCGGGCGCATCGGCATGATCTTCCAGGAGCCCGGCACCAGCCTCAACCCGGTGATGAAGGTGGGGCAGCAGATCGTCGAGGCCATCGAGGCGCACACCGCGCTGCGCGGCGAGGCGGCGCGCGCCAAGGCTGTTGAATGGCTCACGCGCGTGGGCATCCCCGAGCCCGAGCGCCGCCTGGACGACTACCCCTTCCGCATGAGCGGCGGCCAGAAGCAGCGCGTGATGATCGCCATGGCGCTGGCGGCCGAGCCCGACTTCCTGGTGGCCGACGAGCCCACCACGGCGCTGGACGTCACCATCCAGGCGCAGATCCTGGACCTGCTGAAGGACCTGCAGCGCGAGCAGCGCATGGGCATGCTGCTCATCACCCACGACCTGGCCGTGGTCTCGGGCATGGCACACCGCGTGGCGCTGATGTACGCCGGGCAGATCATCGAGGTGGCGCCGGCCGAGCAGTTCTTCTCTGCGCCCCGGCATCCCTACGCGCGCGCGCTGATGCGCGCGCTGCCCGGGGGCGATCGCCGCGGCGCGCCGCTGGAGGCCATCGCCGGCACCGTGCCACCGCTGACGCAGCGCTTCACGGGCTGCCGCTTCGCGCCGCGCTGTGCGCAGGCCATGCCGCACTGCGCCGGCACGCTGCCCGACCTCATCGACGTGGCAGCGCGCCACGAGGTGCGCTGCCTGCTCTACAGCCCCGGCGCGCCCGCCGCGGCCGCGCAGGTGGTGGCTGCCGCAGCCCAGCCCGCGGCACCGCGCATCAATCTGGCCACCGGCCCCCTGCTGGACGTGCAGGACCTGCGCGTGCGCTTCCCCATCCGCGGCGGCATCCTGCAGCGCGTGAAGGGCCATTTCGACGCCGTGGCCGGCGTGTCCTTTCAGGTCGGTGCCGGCGAGACGCTGGCGCTGGTGGGCGAATCGGGCTGTGGCAAGACGACCACCGGCAAGGCCATCGTACAGCTGCTGCGCCAGATCTCGGTGACCGAGGGGCGCGTGCTGCTGGAAGGCCGCAACCTGCTGGAACTGCAGGGCGAGGATCTGCGCGCCGCGCGCCGCCAGGTGCAGATCATCTTCCAGGACCCGTTTGCCAGCCTGAACCCGCGCATGCGCGTGTTCGACATCCTCGAGGAAGGACTGGCCGCGCTGCAGGGCGACCTGGATGCCACCGAGCGCCGCAGCCGCATCGAGCGCCTGACCGACCAGGTGGGCCTGCGCCGCGACGCGCTGGGGCGCTATCCGCACGAATTCTCAGGCGGCCAGCGCCAGCGCATCGCCATCGCGCGCGCGCTGGCGGTGCAGCCGCGGCTCATCGTCTGCGACGAGCCGACCTCGGCGCTGGACGTCTCGGTGCAGGCGCAGATCCTGAACCTGCTGCGCGAACTGCAGCGCGAGCTGGGCGTGAGCTACCTGTTCATCACCCACAACATCGGCGTCGTCGAGTACATCGCCGATCGTGTGGCGGTGATGAAGGCCGGGCTGATCGTGGAGCAGGGCGCCAGCACAGAAGTGCTCGAGCATCCTACCGACGACTACACCCGCGCCTTGCTGGCGGCGGTGCCGCGGCTGCAAGCGGCTCTCTAGCGTCAGCGCGCGCCCGAACCGCGTCGCCAGCCCCGCACAGGGCCCCGGGTGTTGCCGCCACTCTTGTGGCCGCACTTGCGCCTGTCGCGAGCACGCCGACCATTGCCGAGGCGCGTCGCCCAACTGCATCGCTGCAGCAACGGTCATGGGTTTCCCCGAAGTGGCCACTTGGCGTCGACGTGACAATCTTGCGACATCGCTTACCCACTCTTCCGGCGTCGGCCTTCGGCTTTGCTGGTACAGAACGTGCTGAGTAGTGGGAGTGACGTATCTACTTTCAACAGGAGTGAGGGCAATGTTCAAGAGAACCAAGGTTTGCGCAGGGGTACTGGCAGCGCTGGGCGGCACGCTCGCCACCACCACAATGCCAGTAGTGGCACAGACGACCGACCGTGTAGAGATCACCGGCTCACGCATCAGGTCGATCGACGTCAGTTCCAGCAGTCCCGTCCTCTCCGTTGGCGTGGAGGCCATTCGATCCTCCCAGCCCGTGGTCGTCGAAGAGTTCTTCAAGGGCCTGCCGGCTGCACTTCCCGGCATTGGTTCAGGCACCAACAACGGCACGGCTGGTGGTGCAACCATCGACCTGCGCGGCCTGGGCTCCAACCGTTCGCTGGTGCTGATCGATGGCCGGCGTGTGGTGCCCTTCGACTTGAGCGGCTCGGTCGATACCAACGTGATCCCCATCGCCCTGCTGCAGCGCGTCGACCTGGTCACCGGCGGTGCGTCGGCGGTGTATGGCGCCGATGCGGTGGCCGGCGTGGCGAACTTTGTCCTGCGCAAGAACTTCACCGGCATCGAGCTCAACAGCTCTTACGGTGCCTCCGGTCATGGTGACGCCCAGCGCGTGCGCACCGACCTCACCATGGGCGCTTCGCTGGACGGCGGCAGGGGCAATGTGGCATTGAGCTTCGGCTTCACCAATACCAGCGCCCTGCGCCAGGACTCACGCCCGATCGGCGAGGCTTCGCGTTCGTCGACCACCGGCAACCGGCAGGGATCCTTCACCACCGTGCCGGTGTATGTCGATCTGGGCGTCAACGGCTTCCAGGTCGACCCCGCCACGGGCGCACCTTCCGCGGGCGTCGAGACCTTCAATTTCAACCCCGCCAACTACTACCAGACGCCGCTCAAGCGGACCCAGTTCACGGCCCTGGGCAACTACGTCTTCAACGACAAGGCCGAGGCCTACACCCAGTTGCTCTTCACGCGGGCCGACGTGGGCAGCCATGTGGCCGCCAGCGGCACCTTCTTCAACGACTACTTCGTGCCCCTGGGCAATCCGTACATCACGCCGGCGGTGCGGCAGGCCATTTGCGATGCTACCGTGGTCGGTCCGCTCACCCCGGCTCAGTGTGCGGACGACACCCGTGAGGTGTTGCTGCCCCTGGGTCGTCGTTTCGTGGAATTCGGACCGCGCATCAACGACTTCAAGAACACCATGTTCCAGTGGACCGCCGGCCTGCGCGGTGGCATCGTCGACAACTGGAGCTACGACGTCTATGCGTCCTTGGGCAAGTCAGATCAGCTGCAGACTCGAATCAACTGGGGCTCTTACTCCAAGGTCCAGCAGGCACTGCGTGCCCTGTCCACCACCGACTGCCTGGACACCGCGAACGGCTGCGTGCCCCTGAACGTCTTCGGTGCAGCGGGCTCCATCACGCCCGCGATGCAGAAGTTCATCAACCTCGATGCGGTGCTGACGCAACAAGTCGAGCAGAAGATCTACTCGGCTTCGGTGTCGGGTGATCTGGGTGCGGTCACCAGCCCCTTCAGCGGCCGTCCGATCAACGTCGCGTTCGGCGTCGAGTCGCGCACCGTGAGTGCCGGCAACAAGTCGGATGCACCGACGCAGATCAACGGCGAGGTCCTGGGCACGGGCGCACCGCAGCCCGACCGCAGCGGCGAGTTGAAGCTGGAAGAGTTCTTTGGCGAGGCCGTCATTCCGCTCGTCAACGGTAAGCCGATGGCCGAGAAGCTCGATCTCGAACTGGGCTACCGCCACACCAAGTTCTCGACGACCACGTCGCAGAGCTACGGCACCTACAAGATCGGTGCAACGTGGGAACCTGCCAAGGGTTTCCGTGTACGGGCCATGCAGCAGCGCGCGACGCGCGCGCCCAATGTCGACGAGCTCTACGCGCCCCTGGTCACGCAGCTTGACAACCTGGCCGCTGATCCCTGCCAGGGAACGAACATCAACGCGGCCGATGCGAACGTCGCGGGCACCTTGTCCAACCTGTGCCGCCTGACCGGCGTGCCGGTGGCGTCCATCGGCGGGCTCTCGGCGCCGTCGGCGGGTCAGGTCAACATCTTGTCGGGTGGCAATCCGGCACTCAATCCCGAAGAGGCCGACACCACGACCATTGGCTTCGTGTTCCAGCCGGCGGCGGTGCAGGGCCTGGCGGTGAGCGTCGACTACTGGCGCATCAAGGTCAACGGTGCGGTGTCCAACCCTGCCGTCGACGACATCTTGGATGGCTGCTACTCGACCGCGTTCAACCCGGGCCTTACCTTCAATTCGGATTGCTCCAAGGTCGGACGCAATCCGGCCACCGGCACCTTCAACGGAGCTTCCGCTCCCGGCGTGTTGCTGGCCACTTCCAACCTCGGCACCATCGAGACATCGGGCTGGGATCTGGGCATCTCCTACGGGTTCTCCCTGCAGAGCGTTGGTGCTCCCGCCAACCTGGGTCGCATCGACCTGGAACTGAATGCCAGCTTCCTCGACAAGTACGACTTCCAGGCGTCGCCCACATCCACCAACCGTGATTGCGTGGGCTTCTACAGTGTGGCCTGCGGCACGGTCAGCGAGGGTGAGGGCCCGGTCCACAAGACCAAGTGGAACCAGCGCACGACCTGGACGATGGGTGATTGGGCGACAACGCTCAACTGGCGCCACCTGAGCGGGGTGCGCCATGAAACCGGCATCGCGGATCCGTCCACGGGCGCGCGATTCTTCGCTCCCTACTCCTCGATCAAGTCGTACGATTACTTCGACCTGGGTGTCAACTGGACCTTCAACAAGACGCTGCGTCTGAGCCTGTCGGTCAACAACCTGTTCGACAAGAAGCCTCCCGAAGTCGGCAATACCATCGGCTCGACGTCGGCCAACAGCGGGAACACCTTCCCGCAGACCTACGACGTGATCGGTCGCTACTTCACGCTGGGTGCCAACCTGAAGTTCTGACCTTCGCAGCCCCTTCAAGGGGGCTGAATCAAGAAGAGGTGGCCCGTGGGTCACCTCTTCGCATTTGTGGCTGGGGGTGGCGCGCTGCGGAAGGCGAGATTCACTTCGGCGCCAGCCGTATCGTGAGCGTCCAGCCATCCCACCTTGCTTGTCCCTGAGTCGGCGCTGACGATGGTGTCCACCTATTCGATTGGTGGACACCTATGCACTCCAACCCTGTTCCCCGCCGACGGCACAGTGCCGAACTCAAGGCCAAGGTCCTGGCGGCCTGCAGCGAGCCTGGCGCATCGATCGCCGCTGTTGCTCTGTCCCATGGCCTGAACGCCAATCTCGTTCGCAAGTGGCTCGTGGGCCGCGGCCTCAAGCGCACAGGCATCCAGGCGCCGGTTGCCGTGATGGCGTCAGCCGCCGCGACCGTGCCGCCGCGCGCAGCCGCACCATTGACCGCTGCCGATGCACGGTTCCTGCCGATCGAGCTGGAGGCGCCCGCCCGGGCCACGTGCGCCGAGCCTACCAGGCAGACCGACACGCCTTGTGCGACCCTGGAGCCCATCCACGTCGAACTGCGCCGTGGCACGCTGCAACTCAGCGTGCGCTGGCCGACTTCGGCCGCCGGCGACTGCACGGCTTGGCTGCGCGAGCTGACCTCGGGCCTGCTCAAGTGATCCGCATCGATCGCCTGTGGCTATGCAGCGCGCCGGTGGACATGCGCGCCGGTGCCGAGCGGCTGCTGGCCTGTGTCGTTCAAGTCACCGGTGCCGCCCACGCCCACCACGGCTACCTGTTCGCCAACGCTCGCGCCACGCGCATGAAGCTGCTGGTGCACGACGGCTTCGGCGTGTGGTGCGCCGCGCGGCGCCTGAACGCCGGGCGCTTCGTGTGGCCCCGCGAGGCCCCGGCCGCGCCGCTGTCGCTCACGCAGGCGCAGTTCGATGCCCTGGTCGTGGGCCTGCCCTGGCAGCGCCTGCCCGAGATGAGTGTGATCACGCGAGTGTGAGCTCGCTGCCATCGGCCCGGCACCGTGCGGCGGCACGTTGACAGGACATCTGCCAATGGTGCGAGGCGGTTGAGATCGGCATCATGCAGCGCATGCTCGGCATGCGCGATCTCAAGGCCCAGGACCTGCAAGGTCTGACGCCCGAGGCCGTCACAGCACTGGCCGCACAGATGCTCGAGCACATCTAGCATCAAGCCATCGAGCTCGAGCGCCGGCAACAGCTCATCGAACGCAAGGACCGCGACATCGCCTGGCGCGATGCCAAGCTGGAGAAGGTCAACTTCGAGCTTGCACGGCTCAAGCGCTGGAAGTTCGGCGCCAAGACCGAGGCGATGAGCGCCGAGCAGCGCCGCCTGTTCGAGGAGACGCTGACCGAGGATGAAGCGAGCCTGCAAGCGCAACTCGACCGGCTGCGCGAGGAGGCCGCCGGCGAAGCCACGGCCAAGCCCAAGGCGCCCCCGCGTCGTCCGCGGCGCGAGGCGCTGCCGGCGCACCTCAGGCGCGTCGAGCATCGCCACGAGCCCGACAACACCAACTGCCCCACGCCGGACTGCGGTGCGCCGATGACCCGCGTTGGCGAGGACGTCAGCGAGCGACTGGACATCGTGCCGGCCGAATTCTTCGTGCACCGCCACATCTATGGCAAGTGGGCGTGCCGCTGCTGCCAGACCCTGACGCAGACGCCGGCCATCCCGGAAGTGATCGACGGTGGCATCGCAGCCAGCGGCTTACTCGCGCACACGCTGATCAGCCGCTTCGCAGACCACCTGCCGTACTACCGGCAGGAGACGATCAACGCGCGCTCGGGCGTGCACACGCCGCGCTCGACGTTGGCGGCGTGGGCCGGCCAGGCCGGCGCGGCGCTGGAGCCCCTGTACGACGTGCACAAGCGCTTCGTTCTCGGCTGCCGGGTGCTGCACGCCGACGAGACACCGGTGGCGCTGTTGGACCCCGGCGCGGGCAAGACCAAGAGAGCCTATGTCTGGGCCTACGCCAGAAGCCACCACGATCCGACGCCGGGGGTGGTCTACGACTTCTGCCTGGGGCGCGGGGCGCAGTACCCGGTGGGCTTTCTTGCCGGCGACGAGCGAACAGGCCTCGGGCGATGGGCCGGCACGCTGCTGACCGACCGCTACGGCGCGTACGACACGGTGCTCGACGCACGGGTGTACCCCGATCGCATGGCCGCGGCCTGCGTGGCGCACGCGCGGCGCAAGTTCGACGAGCTGGCCAAGGCCGGGGCCAGCCCGCTGGCCGAGGAGGCGATCCGGCGCTTCGCGAACATCTATGAGATCGAGGGCGAGCTCAGCGGCCTGCCCGACGACGAGCGCCAGGCCGTGCGCCGCGAGCTCGCCAAGCCGCTGTGGGGCAAGCTCAAGACATGGCTCGAACTGGAGCGACGGCTCGTCGCCGACGGCGGCCCGACGGCCGGGGCCATCGACTACACGCTCAACCACTGGCCCGCGCTCTCCCGTCACCTCGACGACGGCGCCGTGCCCATCGACAACAACCACCTCGAGCGACAGATCAAACCCTGGGCGATGGGGCGCAAGGCGTGGATGTTCGTCGGCAGCGAGCTCGCGGGTCAGCGCGCAGCGATGGTGATGAGCCTCGTGCAGTCGGCCAAGCTCCACGGACACGACCCCTGGGCCTACCTGCGCGACGTGCTGCAACGGCTGCCCACGCAGCTCAACAGCAGGATCGAAGAGCTCCTGCCCCATCGCTGGCAAGCACTGGCGTCATGCGAGCCGCCATCCCAGTGAAGAACATCGAAGCGCTGATCGACGACGGCGGCGACATCACGGTTGGACCCATCGGTCCGATCGAATGCGCGGCCACCGCTGCCGATGGCCACAACGCGCTGGCCATGCTCGTCAGACGCGATGGCGAAACACTCAACGCCCTGCTCAACCGGCTGGACAAGGCCATCGCCAGGTTCTACGAGACAGGCGAGACGACCGACGAGATCAACCCGCCGAGCGACTGATCGACAGGCCGTCAATATGGGACGGCTGGACGCTCACGCCGTATCGCCCCATCCAGCCGGATGACCTCGCCGTCGAGCCTGTCGTTCTCGAGGATGTGCCGCACCAGCTTGGCATGATCCTGCCGCGTGCCCAGGCGGATGGAGCGACGATTCGAGGAGCACCCGGGGCTCAACCCTTGTACTGGATGATAGACTTAGTCCACTCAACTTGGTTCAGAAGACCGTACATGACCAGCCCCACCACCGTCAACATCCACGAGGCCAAGACCCATCTTTCGCGGCTGGTGGATCAGGCGGCCAAGGGGCGCGAATTCATCATCGCGAAGGCGGGCAAGCCGATGGTGCGCGTGGTGCCGATCGACGCGCCGCCGGCGCTCAGGACACTGGGCTTCCTGGCCGGCAAGGGAACGGTGGCGCTCGACGTCAAGCAGGCCTTTCGGAGTGACATCGAAGCCATGTTCGGCACAGCGCCCTGAACATGCTTTTGCTCGACACGCACCTGATCCTGTGGGCTGCGTTCGCGCCGGAACGCCTGTCCGCAAAGGCAAGCCGGCAATTGCGCTCGCGTGAGGTGCCGTTGATCTTCAGCCTGGCGTCACTGTGGGAGGTGGCGATCAAGACTTCGCTGGCGCGACCGGGATTCTCGGTCGACGTGAAGTTGCTGCACGGCGCCTTGATTTCCGAGGGCTTTGCAGAACTGCCGATCCAGCCGGCTCACCTTGCAAGGGTGGCCGGCCTGCCATGGATCCACCGCGATCCCTTTGACCGCCTGTTGGTCGCCCAAGCCCTTGAAGAGCGGCTGACGCTACTCACGTCTGATGCAGCGTTGAAGCCCTATGGCCGCTTCGTGAAGGTGGTTTGACACCCAGGCCGCTCGCGCTGACCAGCGACTTCGGTCGTCACGCGCCGAATCGCGGCGGCTTCGACGGGGGCAATGCGCATGGCTGCAGATTCCAGGCCCCGCAGAAACACGACGGTTCAAGCGTGAATGAGCGCCCGGCTACCGCCGCGCGCGCCGCCTGCGGCCTTACTTCGGCGCCAACCGTATCGCCCCGTCCAGCCGGATGACTTCGCCGTTGAGCATGTCATTCTCGAAGATGTGCTTCACCAATTTGGCATAGTCCTGCGGCGTGCCCAGGCGGCTGGGGAAGGGCACGCCGGCGGCCAGTGCGTCCTGCACGGCCTGCGGCATGGTAAAGAGCATGGGCGTGCCGAAGATGCCCGGGGCGATGGTCATGTTGCGGATGCCGTTGCGCGCCAGGTCGCGCGCGATGGGCAGCGTCATGCCCACCACGCCGCCCTTGCTGGCGGAATAGGCGGCCTGGCCGATCTGGCCGTCGTACGCGGCCACGCTGGCGGTGCTGATGAGCACGCCGCGCTCGCCGGTTGATTCGGGTTCGTTCTTGCACATGGCCTCTGACGCGAGGCGGATCATGTTGAACGTGCCGATCAGGTTGACGGTGATGACCTTGCCGAAGGTGGCCAGCGGGTGCGCGCCGTCCTTGCCCACGGTCTTGACCGCGGGCGCGATGCCGGCGCAGTTGACCAGGCCCACCAGCTTGCCCAGGCCCAGCGCTGCGGCCACGACGGCCTGGCCGTCGGCCTCCTGGCTGACGTCGCACTTGACGAACACGCCGCCAATGGCTGCCGCCACGGCCTGGCCGGCCTCGACCTGCAGATCGGCCACCACCACCTTGCCGCCGGCCGCGGCCAGCATGCGTGCCGTGCCCTCGCCCAGGCCCGATGCACCCCCGGTGACGATGAAGACCTTGCCTGCGATGTCCATACAGAATGTCCTTCTTGCCAATAAACTCGGAGTTCTCGCCTAAACGCTGGGGAGCCTGTTGATGACCGATGCCGTCGAAAACTTGATCATTGAGCACCTCCGCCATATCCGTGGCCGCGTGGACCGTATCGCCGAGGACATGGGGGACATCAAGCACCGCATGTCGAGCTTGGAGTCGGCCATGGTGCTGGTCAAGCGCGAGGTTTCGGCAGGTGATGAAACGGATGCGCGACAGCAACTGGCCCTGGATCGCTTGGTGGATCGAATCGAACGGATCGAACGCCGACTCGAACTCATCGGCAACTGAATCGTCCGTGCCTAGACGCCCAGGACGCCCATTACGCGCGCCGTGATCTCGTCCACCGTGCCGGTGCCATTGATGCGGGCGCAGCGCGGCGCCAGGGCATCGCCTGTGGCGAACCACCTGGAGTAGTGCTCGATCAGCGGCCGGGTCTGGCTCTGGTAGATCTGCAGGCGCTTGCGCACCGTTTCTTCCTTGTCGTCGTCGCGCTGGATCAGCGGCTCGCCGGTCACGTCGTCCACACCGGCCACCTTGGGCGGGTTGAACTTGACGTGGTAAGTGCGGCCCGAAGGCAGGTGGGCGCGGCGCCCGCTCATGCGCTCGATGATGGACTCGTCGGGCACGTCGATCTCGAGCACCAGGTCGACCTTGACGCCGGCGGTCTTCAAGGCCTCGGCCTGGGGAATGGTGCGCGGGAAGCCGTCGAACAGGAAGCCGCTGGCGCAGTCGGGCTGGGCGATGCGTTCCTTCACCAGGCCGATGATGATCTCGTCGCTGACCAGGCTGCCCGAGTCCATCACCTTCTTGGCGGCCACGCCCAGCGGCGTGCCGGCCTTGACCGCGGCGCGCAGCATGTCGCCGGTGGAGATTTGCGGAATGTTGAAGTGGCGGCAGATGAAGCTGGCCTGCGTGCCCTTGCCGGCGCCCGGTGCGCCCAGGAGGATCATTCTCATCGCGTTCCTAGATATGTTGTGCGGTGTCTCGCGGGCGCGGGGACGCTCTGCCGCCTGCCTCAAATCGAGAATATCACGCGCTTCCCGGCGTCAGGCTGACGCCGCGCCCGAGGCAAAAAGCGCACGCACGCGGGCCAGATCGGCCGGTGTATCGACCCCCGGGCCGGGTCCGTGCGCGGCCACGTGCACGGCGATGTGCTCGCCGTGCCACAGCACGCGCAACTGCTCCAGCGCCTCGCAGCCTTCCAGCGGCGCCTGGGGCAGTGCGGGAAAGCGGCGCAGGAAGCCGGCCCGGTAGCCGTACAGGCCCACGTGGCGCAGCGGTGCGGGCACGGGCAGGGCCTTCACGCCACCAGCATGGCCGTCGCGCCACCAGGGGATTGGTGCGCGGCTGAAGTACAGCGCGCGGCCGGCGGCGTCGAGCACCACTTTCACGACGTTGGGGTCCAGGTACTCGGCCACGTCGGCCAGCGGATGCGCCGCCGTGCTCATCACGCAGTCGGGGCGTTCGGACAGCAGTTCGGCGCAGCGGCGCACCAGGGCCGGGTCGATCAGCGGCTCGTCGCCCTGCACGTTGACGACCACGTCGTCGCCGTCCAGCGCCAGCAGTGTGCAGGCCTCGGCCAGGCGGTCGCTGCCGCTGAGGTGGTCGGCCCTTGTCAGCACACTTTGCACGCCATGCGTGGCGCAGGCCGCGGCGATGCGCGGGTCGTCGCAGGCCACCACCACGTGTGCGGCACCGCTTTGGGCTGCGCGCTCGGCCACGCGCACCACCATGGGCTTGCCGGCGATGTCGGCCAGCGGCTTGTCGGGCAGGCGCGTCGACGCCAGCCGCGCCGGCACCAGCACCGTGAAGATCAAGGGCGGCCTGCCGCGGGCGCGGCCACCTCGGCCGGGCCATCCAGCGGCAGGGCCTCGCTCTCCAGCATCACCGGGATGCCGTCGCGGATGGGGAAGGCCAGCCGGTCGGCGCGGCAGCTCAGGGCCACGGGGCGCTGTTCGGCGTCACGCTGCATCTCCAGCGCGCCCTTGCACACGGGGCACACCAGCAGGTCGATCAGGCGGTGGTCAAGGCTCATGATGGGCGGCGCTTCAGCAGGGTCAGCAACTCGGCGACAAGGTGGTCGGGCAGGCGCAAGTCTAGCGGCAGCACCCACAGCCGCGTGGCACCCAGGCGCGCGGCGTCGATCTTGACCGCGTCTTTCTCGGTGCACAGCACCTCGGGCGTGTCGGCGGGCCAGGGCAGGGTGGCGTAGTCGTAGTGGTCGGGCAGGGGCAGGCGGCGGATGCTCAGGCCGGCGTCCTCGAGCATGCCGAAGAACTTCTCGGGCGCGGCCAGCCCGGCCGCGGCCAGCAGGCGCCGGCCGCGCAGCGCCGACAGGGGCAGCGACTGGGTGACATCGCCGTCACGCCAGGCCGGCAACGGCCAGGCGCCGCTGAACTGGCGCGTGGCCAGCGCGCCCGGCAGGGCCGTGCTTTCCACGCCGCCGGTGTAGAGCACGCGCTGGCGCGGGCCCGGCGCTGGCGGCATGGGCTCGCGCAGCGGCCCAGCGGGCAGCAGCAGGCCGTTGCCGATGCCGCGCTGGTCGAACACCAGCAACTCGGCGTCACGCGCCAGCGCGTGGTGCTGCAGGCCGTCGTCGGCCACCAGCACGTCGACCTCGGGGTGGCGCTGGCACAGTGCGCGCGCCGCCTGCAGGCGGCGCCGGCCCACGAACACCGGTGCGCCGGTGCGGCGGTGGATGAGCAGGGGCTCGTCGCCCACTTCGGCCGGGGTGCTGGCCACGGTGACGCGCATCACGGCGTTGCCGCTGCGACCGTAGCCACGCGAGATGACGCCCGGCCGGCGCCCCGCAGCCACGAGTGCATTGACCAGGGCGATCACCGTCGGCGTCTTGCCAGCGCCGCCGGCCACAACATTGCCCACCACCAGCAGCGGCACCGGCGCGCTTTGCGGCCGTGCCAGGCGCTTGTGCCAGGCGGCCAGCCGGCCGTAGAGCTGGGCCAGCGGTGCCAGCAACTGGCCCATGGAACTGGGCTTGGACTGCCACCAGTGGCGCGTGAACAGGTCTTCCAGGCGGCCGGCCAGGCTCACGAGCGGTGGCCGCGGCTCATCAGCGGCCGTTGCCGCCCTGGGCGGCAAAGGTCAGCCGCGAAAGCCCGGCGCGGCGGGCCGCGTCGAGCACGTTGATCACGGTCTGGTGCGCCGCCAGCGCGTCGGCCGAGATGATGACCACGGTGTCCGCGCGCCCGCCCGAAGCCGCCGCCAGTTCGGCAGTGAGCACCTCGACGCTGCGCCCATCCACGGCCCTGCGGTTGATCGAGTAGCGGCCGTCGCCGGCCACGGCCACCACCACTTCGGAGGGCCGGTCGCGCAGCTTCTCGGCATCAGCCGAAGGCAGGTTGATCTGCAGTTCGGTGAAACGCGAATAGGTGGTCGACAGCATCAGGAAGATCAGCACCACCAGCAGCACGTCGATGAAGGGGATCAGGTTGATCTCCGGCTCTTCCATGCGGCGGCGGCTGAACTTCAACGCCTAAGCCCCCGTGCGCACCGCAAAGCGCAGCAGGTGCGGCACCATGCGCTCGGCGGCCAGTTCCATGACGAGCTGGAACTCGTCCACGCGGCCGCGGAAGTAGCGGTAGAACATCAGCGAGGGGATGGCGATCATCAGCCCGAAGGCGGTGTTGTACAGGGCCACCGAGATGCCGTGCGCCAGTTGCTGCGGGTTGCCGCCGGTGGCCGTGCCCGGCGCCTGCGAGCCGAAGATCTCGATCATGCCCACCACCGTGCCGAACAGGCCCAGCAGCGGTGCCGCCGCGGCGATGGTGCCCAGGGTGTTGAGGTAGCGCTCGAGCGTGTGCACGGCGCTGCGGCCGGCGTTTTCGAAGGCCTGGCGCAGCGCCGTCTCATTCAGGCGCGGCTCGCTGATCACGGCGCGCAGGCCGGCGGCCAGCACGCGGCCCAGCACCGAGTTCTCGTTGAGCTTGGCGATCACGTCGGCCGAGGGCAGGCTGGTGCGCGTCACGCCGACCACTTCTTCCACCAGTTTGGTGGGCGCCACCACGCTGCGCCGCAGGTGGTACAGGCGCTCGATGATCAGCGCCATGGCCACCACCGAGCACAGTATCAAGGGCCAGATCGGCCAGCCGGCCGCTTGTATGATCGAAAGCAAGTTGCGTCTCGCGCCGGGTTGCGCCGGCTGGGGTGCCTGCGTGGCGCCGGATTATGGCCGAAGGCCCGCCCGCAAAAGCAACGCTTGGTGAGCCTGCCCATGCCCGCGCGACCGGTGCCCCGGCTTGTGGATAAGCTTGTGGGCAAGCCTGCGGTTTCACATTGAAGCCTTTCCGCCGCTTGGCGGCCGCGCCCGGCGCTGCACCAAGAATGGTCGCCATTTTTTAATGCGAATCAATCACTTGCGCGACTCTGTCCAAGCGTTGTCTACGCAAATCTGGCATCGACCGGCCCAGGTGCCTCATTGTGGAATACCCCAATCTCGCCTGCTGCGGCGGGGCCTGTGAACACGCCCGACCCGGCGATTGCGGCGCGTGCGCCCTGGGGCGTGCAGGCCCTGCTGCTGGCCACGGGGGATGCGCTGGCCGCGCGCTTCGGCGCCGTGGCCGTGCGCGGCGAGCTCTCGGGCTTCTCGCGGGCCGCCAGCGGCCACTGCTATTTCTCCCTCAAGGACGCAGACGGCGCGCCGGCGCTGCTGCGCTGCGCGATGTTCCGCCGCGCCGCGGCCTTGCTGGACTTTGCGCCGGCCGACGGCCAGCAGGTCGAGCTGCGCGGCCGTTTCGGCGTGTACGAGGCGCGCGGCGAACTGCAGCTCATCGCCGAAGCGCTGCAGCGCGTGGGCGTGGGCACCTTGTACGAGGAGTTCCTGCGCCGCCGCGCCCGCCTGGCGGCAGAAGGCCTGTTCGACGCGAGCCGCAAGCGGCCCTTGCCGGCCTGGCCGCAGGTGCTGGGCGTGGTCACCTCGCCCGGCGCGGCGGCGCTGCGCGATGTGCTGACCACGCTGCAGCGGCGCGCGCCACAGGTGCGCGTGGTGATCTATCCCACGCCGGTGCAGGGCGTCGATGCGCCACCGCAGATCGAGGCCGCGCTGCGCCTGGCCGACCGCCGGCGCGAGGTCGATACCCTGCTGCTGGTGCGCGGTGGCGGCTCGCTCGAGGACCTGTGGGCCTTCAACGACGAGCGCGTGGTGCGCGCCGTGGCCGCCAGCGGCATTCCGCTGGTCTGCGGCGTGGGCCACGAAACCGACATCACCCTGGCCGACCTGGCCGCCGACCTGCGCGCTGCCACGCCCACGGCCGCAGCCGAACTGGCCGCGCCGGCCCAGGCCGAGGCCCTGGCCGCACTGCAGGCGCGTGGCGCGGCCCTGGGGGCCGCCGTCGAGCGCACGCTGCAGCAGCGCGCGCAGGGTCTGGACTTGCTGGCGCTGCGCCTGGGCCAGCCGGGCCGATCACTGCTGAGCCAGGGCCAGCGTCTGGACGAGCGCGGCGCCCGGCTGCTGCGCGCCCTGCAGACGCGGCTGCAGAGCCAGGCCGAAGCCCCGCGCGAGCTCGCCCGGCGCCTGGGCCGGGCGGTCGCCGTGCAACTGCAGCGCCAGGCGCTGCTGCTGGATGCCGCCCAGGGCCGGCTGCAGGCGCAGGATCCGCAGCGCGTGCTGCAGCGCGGCTATGCCTGGGTCGAGTCGGCCGACGGCCGGCCGGTGGTTTCGGCCCATGCCCTGGTGCCGGGTCAGCAGGTGCGCGCGGTGTGGGCCGACGGTCAGGCCCGGGCCGAGGTGCTGAGCGTGGAAGCCCCGCCGCCGTTGGGCTAGCGGTCGGCTGCCTACAATGGCCGCAGCTATTCCACTTACAGAGGTCACCGCCATGGAACATACCCTGCCCGCACTGCCGTTTGCCATCGACGCGCTCGCCCCGCACTACAGCAAG
>JALHPY010000062.1 GCA_022842305.1 Rubrivivax sp. | reverse complement strand
CACCAGCGCCGCGCGGGCGCGCGGCGCGTGGTGCGCCTGCACCGCCACGCCCAAGGCGGCCAGACGCTGCTGCACGCGCTGCTGCAGGCGCTGCCAGGGGTCTTGCCGGCGGCGGTCCCACCAGGCCCAGGCGGCGCCGGCGAGGGCGCCGCTGCTGAGCAGGCTGATCAGCAGGTAGGCCAGGTCCTGCCAGTTGGGGGCGGCAAAGCCCAGGCGGCGCAGCAGGTCGAACTGCTGGCCGCGGGCATAGCCCAGCACCCACTGGTTCCAGCGGTTGTTGGCGGCTTCCCAGGCGCCGCGCAGCGCGTGCAGCAGATCGGGGTCCAGGGTGTTGATGGCGCCGGCCACCAGGCCCGGCGGCAGGGTCAGGCTGCGCCCGCCGCGCACGCGGTCGGGCGCCACGGCCGCAGTGGGATCCACGCGCTGCCAGCCCTCACCGGCCACCCAGATCTCGGCCCAGGCGTGGGCGTTGCGTTGGCGCACGATCCACCAGCCGTCCTGCGGCCCGGGGTCGGTGCCCTGGTAGCCGGTGACGATGCGCGCCGGCACCTCCAGCGCGCGCATGATGACGACGAAGGCGCTGGCAAAGTGTTCGCAGAAGCCCAGCTTGCGGTCGAGCCAGAACTCGTCGATGGCGTCGATGTCGTAAGGGCCCGGCTCCAGCGTGTAGGTGTAGCCGTCGCTGGCGATGTGCGCCAGCACGGCGCCGGCCAGGGCGCGCGCATCGGCGCCTTCCATGCCGGGGCGGCTGCGCAACTGTGCTGCCCACGCCAGCGTGCGCGGGTTGGCGCGTGGCGGCAGCTGCAGGTGTTCACGCAGCGCGGGCACGGGGTCGCGTGGACCGTGGCGGTGTTCCAGCCAGGCGCTGGCCTGCAGGCGCAGGCGCTCGTCCACCGGGCGCTCGGTCTGCCACTGGCCGTCGGGTCGCTGGCTCGGGGCCCAGCCGGGGACTTGTGGCGCGGTGTCGATGCGCTCGGGGGTCATCTCCAGCAGCGGCAGCAGCGGCAGCCGGCTGGGCTCCAGCGTGATCTCGTAGCGCAGCGCCGTGCCCAGGTTCTGCAGTTCCAGGCGCGGGCGGAAGCTGGGCGCGCCGCGCGTCCACTCGCGGCCGTCGAAGCGCGTCAGCACCGGGCCGCGAAAGTACAGCTGCTCGGGCCGCGGCACCGGGCCCAGGAAGCGCACGCGCAGGGCGATGGAATCGTCCTCGGCGATCGAGGCCACGCCACCCAGGCGCATGGATCCCGACAGGCCGGTCTTGCCGGCGGCGTCCTGCGGCAGGCTCCACAGCGGGCCGATGCGCGGGAACAGCACGAACAGCACCGCCATCACCGGCAGCGCCAGCAGCGCGATGCGCGCCGCCACCGCGCCGGCCTGGGCCAGCGGCGGCCGCCCCACCGGCATGTGTGCCAGCACCAGCGCGGTCAGCAGGGCCCACACCGCGGCCAGCAGCCACAGGCCGATGAGCAGCGACTGCGAGTACAGGAAGTGCGTGAGCAGCAGGAAGAAGCCCAGGAAGAACACCACCAGCGCGTCGCGCCGCGCGCGCAGCTCCAGCGTCTTGAGCGTCATCAGCATCACCAGCAGCGTGATGCCGGCTTCCTTGCCCAGCAGCGTGCGCTCTTGCCACAGCGTCAGGCCGCAGGCCAGCAACAGCAGTGCGGTGAGCACGGCGCGGTGCGGCAGGGCGGCACCGCTGACGGCCATCTGCCCGCGCCACAGCAGCAGGCCCCCGGCCATAAGGCTGCACCAGGCCGGCAGGTGCAGCAGGTGCGGGGTGATGGCCCAGGCGATCACCGCCAGCTGGAACAACGTGTCGCGCGTTTCGCGCGGCAGGTGGGCGGCGCGTTCGCGCAGGCTGAAAGCCGTCATGCCCATTGGCCCAGCAGGTCCAGCGCCGCGCGGCGGTGCACGTCGCCCTGGCCCGGTGGCAGTTCGCGCCCGGGCAGGCGCAGGCCGGTGCTCAGGCCGTCGCGGTCGGCCTGCAGCACCCAGGCGGCCAGGCGCGACAGGCGGCGCTCGGGGTCGCCCACGGTGTCGGCCCAGTCCAGCCACAGCTCGCGCGCGGCGCTGCCGGTGGTTTCGCGGCTGACCAGCTCGCCGCTGTGCGCCACTTTCTTCCACACCACCTGGCGCATGGTGTCGCCGCGGCGCCAGGGGCGCACGCCGTCGAGCTCGCTGCCGGCACCGCGGTTCACCGGCTGCTGGTCGCCGGCGCTGCTGCCCAGCGCCGGCAGGGGCGGCACCGGATGCTCGGGCTGCGGCCAGGCCAGCAGACGCGCCGCCGGCCGCCACACCGTCCAGGCCCGGAACAGGCCGAAAGGGAACACGGTTTCCACCTGCAGCGTGGGCAGGGTCAGCCAGCCGCGGCGTGGCGGTACGAAGCTCAGATGGGCCACGGCCTGGCCGCCGGCCGGGGCGTCGGTGTAGACCGCGGTGGCCGGGTCGTCTTCATAACGCAGCGCCAGCGCGTGGCGCTGGCCACCGGGGTTGGTGAGCACCACTTCCAGCAGCGCCGGGCTGCCGGCGTGCACCGGCGCGGTGGGCCGCAGGTGCAGCGTCAGGCCGCGCAGGTTGCCGTGCGTCTGGTGCATGGACACCAGGGCCGCGCTGGCCAGCAGAAAGGTCAGCGCGTAGCCCAGGCTCAGCTGGTAGTTGATGGACGCCAGCAGCATCACCACCAGCGTGCCGGCAAAGGTGAAGCCGGCGCGCGTGGGCAGGATGTAGATGTTGCCTTGGCCCAGGGTCCAGGTGTCGGCCAGGGGCAGGCGCGCGCGCAACCAGGCACGAAAGCGCGCGCGCGGCGACCAGCGGGAAGGGGGCCGCATTCCTAGGGGATGGCAACCGCCTCGACCATGGCCCGCACCTGCTCGACCGCGCCGCGCCCGGCGGCCGCCACCGGCACCAGGCGATGGGCTATCGCCTGCGGCAGCATGGCCTGCACGTCCTCGGGTGCCACGTAATCCCGGCCGGCCATGAGCGCGCGCGCCCGCGCCACGCGCAGCACGGCGATGCCGGCGCGCGGCGACAGGCCCTGCACGAACCAGGCGCCCGAGCGCGTGGCGGCGATCAGCGCCTGCAGGTAGTCCAGCAGCGGCGGGGCGGCACGCACCTGGTGCACGGCCAGCTGGGCCGCTTGCAGCGCTGCCGGCGGCAGCACCGGCTGCAGCTGGTTGGCGGCCAGGCGCCGGTCGCCGCCGGTCAGCAGTTCGCGCTCGGCGGCGCGGTCGGGGTAGCCCAGGGTGATGCGCAGCAGGAAGCGGTCGAGCTGGCTTTCGGGCAGCGGGTAGGTGCCCAGCTGGTCGCTGGGGTTTTGCGTGGCGATCACGAAAAAAGGGTGGGGCAGGGCGCGCGTCTCGTTCTCGACCGAGACCTGCTGCTCCTCCATGGCCTCGAGCAGCGCGCTCTGCGTCTTGGGCCCGGCACGGTTGATCTCGTCGGCCAGCAGCACCTGGGCGAACACCGGGCCCTGGTGGAAGACGAAGGCGTCCTTGGCGCGCTCGAACACGCTCACGCCGATCAGATCGCTGGGCATCAGGTCGGCGGTGAACTGCACGCGGCGGAAGTCCAGCCCCAGCGACACCGCCAGCGCATGGGCCAGCGTGGTCTTGCCCACGCCGGGCACGTCTTCGATGAGCAGGTGGCCGCCGGCCAGCAGGCAGGCGACACAGTCCTCGATCTGCGAGCGCTTGCCGACAACGATCGTGCTAATCTGGTCAACCAGCCGAGACAGCTGGCGCGTAAGGCTATCGTCCATCCGCGGGACCATACTCGAAAACAGCATGACCACTGCCTTCTACACCCACTCCGACTGCCGGCTTCACGACATGGGCGCCGGCCACCCCGAATGCGCCGCGCGGCTGGACGCCATCTCCGACCAGTTGCTGGCCACCGGCCTGGACATCGCGCTCAGCTTCCGCGACGCGCCCGAGGCCACGATCGAGCAGATCGAGCGCGCCCACACCGCGCATTACGTCACCGAGATCGTCGACCTGCTCGAGCAGGTGCGCGAAGGTGGCACCACCAAGGCGCTGGACCCCGACACCATCGCCTGCCCGGCCACGCTGCAGGCGGCCCTGCGCGCTGCCGGCGCGGCCATCGCGGCCACCGACGACGTGATCGCCGGGCGCGCCCTCAATGCCTTCTGCGCGGTGCGTCCGCCCGGCCACCACGCCACGCGCGACGAAGCCATGGGCTTCTGCTTCTTCAACAACGTGGCCATCGCGGCGCGCCACGCGCTCGACGTGCACGGCCTCAAGCGCGTGGCCATCATCGACTTCGACGTGCACCACGGCAACGGCACCGAGGACATCATCGCCGGCGATGATCGCGTGCTGATGTGCAGCTTCTTCCAGCACCCGCTGTACCCCTACAGCGGCGCCGTGCCCAAGGGCACCAACATGGTCAACGTGCCGGTGCCGCCGTACACCCGGGGCCCGGCGGTGCGCGAGACGATCGAGGCCATGTGGATGCCGGCGCTGCACCGCTTCGCGCCCGAGATGGTGTTCATCTCGGCCGGCTTCGATGCCCACCGCGAAGACGACCTGGGCCAGATGGGCCTGGTCGAAGCGGACTACGAATGGATCACGCAGCGCCTGGTCGACGTCGCCCGGCGCCACAGCCACGGCCGCATCGTCTCCTGCCTGGAGGGCGGTTACGCGCTCAGTTCGCTGGCGCGCAGCGTGGCTGCGCACGTGCGGGTGCTGGCCGACGTTCACTGAGCCGGCTGCCGCCGATCCGATGAATCGCCCGCTGACGGCCGACGAGCTGCAAGGGCTCGTGCGCGGCCTTCTCGAGCCGACCGCGTTGATCGAACTGGGCGTGCTGCTCAGCTGCCTGCTGGTCGGCTGGCTGATGGTGCGTCTGCTGCGCGGCCCGCAGGCCGAGCCCGGCTCGATCTGGTTCGGCAGGCGCATCGTCGACGGCGCGCTCTTTCCGCTGGTCACGCTGCTGCTGGCGCTGGCCGCGCGCTGGGGCCTGGCCGATCAGCTGCCCATCGCGGTGTTCAGGCTGGTGGTGCCCATCCTGGTGTCGCTGGCGGCCATACGCCTGACGGTGCGCGTGCTGCGCGGCGCCTTCCCGGCGTCGCAGTTGATGCGCACGGTCGAGCGCAGCCTGTCCTGGGTCGTCTGGCTGGGCGTGGTGCTGTGGATCACCGGCGTGCTGCCGCTGATGCTGCAGGAACTGGACGACATCACCTGGAAGATCGGCAACGCCAAGATTTCGGTGCGCAACATGCTCGAGGGCGCCATCACCGCGGTGCTGGTGCTGGTGCTGGCGCTGTGGGTCTCTTCGCTGTTCGAGTCGCGCCTGCTGCGCGGCGCCACCGAGAACCTGAGCATCCGCAAGATGGCGGCCAACGCGCTGCGCGCGCTGCTGCTGTTCGTGGGCGTGCTGTTCGCGGCGTCGGCGGCGGGCATAGACCTCACCGCGCTCAGCGTGCTGGGCGGCGCCCTGGGCGTGGGCATCGGCTTCGGCCTGCAGAAGCTGGCGGCCAACTACATCAGCGGCTTCGTCATCCTGGCCGAGCGCAGCATGCGCATCGGCGACATGGTCAGGGTCGACGGCTTCGAGGGCCGCATCACCGACATCAGCACGCGCTACACCGTGATCCGCGCGCTCAACGGGCGCGAGTCCATCGTGCCCAACGAGATGCTCATCACGCAGCGCGTCGAGAACGCCTCGCTGGCCGACCCCAAGGTGCTGCTCAGCACCGTGGTACAGGTGGCCTACGGCACCGACCTGGACGCGCTGATGCCGCTGCTGGCCGCGGCGGCCCGTGGCGCGGAACGCGTGCTGGCCGAACCGGGCCCGAGTGTGCTCCTGTCGGCCTTCGCTGCCGACGGCCTGGAGCTGACCGTCAACTTCTGGATCGGCGATCCCGAGAACGGCCAGGGCAACGTGCGCTCGGCGGTCAATCTGGCGATCTTGCGCGCGCTCAATCAAGCCGGTATCGACATCCCGTTTCCGCAGCGCGTGCTGCGCCGGGCCTGATACGGTAGGGCCTTTCCGTCGCGCCGTTGCGCGAAGCGGGGGGCGATGATGTTCGAATCGGCGGAGATCGGCCACAAGATCGGCAAGCAGGCCTACAAGCAGGCCCTGCCCGAGCTGCGCGAGGCGCTGCTGCAGGCGCAGATCGAGCTGGTGCAGCGCAAGAAGACCTCGGTGCTGCTGCTCATCAGCGGGCAGGACGGCGCCGGCAAGGGCGAGACCATCAACCTGCTGTACGAGTGGATGGACCCGCGCTTCATCTCGACCATGGCCTTCTCAGAGCCCAGCGAGGAAGAGCGCGACCGCCCGCCGATGTGGCGCTACTGGCGTACGCTGCCGCCCAAGGGCCGCATGGGCGTGTTCGCCGGCTCCTGGTACTCGGACCCCATGCGCGACCGCATCGAGGGCCGCCTGCCCGTCAAGGCGCTGGACGCGCGTGCCGAGCAGATCAACCGCTTCGAGGCCATGCTGGTGAACGAGGGCGCGCTGCTGCTCAAGTTCTGGCTGCACCTGACCAAGGCGGCGCAGCGCAAGCGGCTCAAGGCGCTGGAAGCCGACCCGCACACCGCCTGGCGCGTGACCCAGTGGAACTGGGACCGGCTCAAGAGCTTCGACGTGGCACAAGAGACCGCCGGCCACATGCTGCGCATCACCAACACACCCTGGGCGCCCTGGGCCGTGGTCGAGGCCAGCGACGACCGCTACCGCGAGCTGACCGTGGGCCGCATCCTGCTGGACGCGCTGCGCAGCAAGCTGGACAGCGCCGAGCAGGCGCAGACCCCGGTGGCGCCGGCGCTGCCGCTGCTGCGCGTGAACGTCGACAAGCGCAACCTGCTGACCGAGCTCGACCTGAGCCTGGCGCTGGGCGCGCGCGCCTACCAGCGCGAACTGGCACGCTGGCAGGGCCGGCTGGCCGAACTGGCGCGCGACCCGCGCTTCAAGGACCATGCGGTGGTCTGTGCCTTCGAGGGTGCGGATGCCGCGGGCAAGGGCGGTGCCACCCGGCGTATCTGCGCGGCACTGGACGCGCGCCAGTACCAGGTCATCCCCGTGGCCGCGCCCACCGAGGAAGAACGCGTCCAGCCACACTTGTGGCGCTTCTGGCGCCACGTGCCGCGGCGCGGGCAGATCACCATCTTCGACCGCACCTGGTACGGCCGCGTGCTGGTCGAGCGTGTCGAAGGCTATTGCGCCCCCGACGATTGGCTGCGCGCCTACACCGAGATCAACGACTTCGAGCACGAGCTGACCGAGGCCGGCGTCATCGTCGTCAAGTTCTGGCTGCAGACCAGCCGCGAAGAGCAGCTCGAGCGCTTTCGCGCGCGCGAACAGGTGGCGCACAAGCGCTTCAAGATCACCGAAGACGACTGGCGCAACCGCGACAAGTGGGATGCCTACCAGCAGGCGGTGTGCGACATGGTCGACCGCACCAGCACCGGCGAGGCGCCGTGGACGCTGGTGGAGTCCAACGATAAACCCTTTGCCCGCGTGAAGATCCTGCGCACGCTGTGCGAGCGGCTCGAGGCGGCACTGGCGGCGCCGCCGCGCCGGCCGCTGGCGGACAAGCCCCCCGCGGCGGCAAAGAAGAAGGCGCGCGCTGGCTAGCGCATGCGCCACCCTGTTCCAAGCCCGTCAAGCCCACCGGCAGCGCGCCGACGATGCCTGGGTCGGAGCCTGCGCGCGTCTGCTGGCTGGCCTGAGGTCGAACGGCTCTTCGCGACCCTGAAGAGACATTGCTTGTCCTGATCTCGCCGCCCCTATTCCCTGAGCTGGGCCAATTTGCTCAAGCGCGTGTTCGGCCACGATCTGTAGCACTGCCCGAACTGCGGTGGCGAGCTGAAGATCATTTCGGCGATCCTGGAGCAACCGGTGATCGAGAAGATCCCACTAGAAGCCTCGACCGATGGCGCTGGCCACCCCAGCGCCAGCCCCAGCGCCACGAGAAGTGCGCTTGAACGGCCTATCCGCCGGCGATTCGAACGGTTCTCTGTTCGGTATCGAACATCGCCGCCGGCAGGGCAATGACTACGATGGCCGCATGCGCTGGCACCGAATGTTCCTTCTCGTTGCGGTCGCAGCGGCGCTGTCGTTGTCGATGCCTCCCGCGCGGGCCGACAAGCAGACGGTCTGCACCATCACGGTCAATTCCGCCGACGAGAAGGAGGTCTTTCGCCGCCACCTGCCGGAGTCGAAGTACCGCTTCGTCGAACTCGTCGAGCGCGACCGGCCCGACTGGCTCGGCTCGGCCTGCCGCAAGGCCATCTCCTGCGACGTGCTGATCATTTCCGGGCACTACGACGGCAGCAACGAGTTCTTCTCCGATCGGCTCGAGGCCCGCGAATTCCTGCCCGTCGACGAGCTGGAGCGTGTCTCGTGCAGCAATTCCTGCCCGGGGCTCCTGTCGCGCCTGAAAGAGGCTTACCTCTTCGGCTGCAATACCCTGAACCCGGTTCCTCTGAGCAGCGCCACGGCAGAGATCGTGCGCAGCCTGGTGCGCGAAGGGCGTTCGCTGAAAGAGGCCGAGAAGCACTTGCGTGCCCTGAATGCCGAGCACGGCGGGAGCAGCCTCGACCGCATGCGGCAGGTCTTCAAGGACGTGCCGGTGATCTACGGCTTCTCGTCGATGGCGCCGCTGGGGCCGGTCGCGGCCTCCACGCTGGATCGCTTCTTCCGCACCAACGGCCCCGGCGAGATCGGCCGCGGCCGCACCAGCAGCCGCCTGCTGGGGCAGTTCGCGCCCTTCGAGATGGCCGTGACCCAGGGAATGACCGACGAGGATCCGCAAGCCGACGTGCGGCGCGACGTGTGCCAGTTCGTCGATGACCGTCTGTCGGACGCGCAGCGGCTCGGCTTCGTGCACAAGCTCCTGCAGCGCGAAATGGCCGAGGCCCGGGTCCATCTCGATCGCATCCAGCGCTATACCAAGGCACTCGAAGACCCGGCACGACAGACTTCCGAGGTGACCGAGGCGCTGGGCACGATCGCGCGCGACGACGCAACCCGCATGCGCTATCTCCGCTTCGCGCGCGACGCCGATCAGCCTGCCGTGCGCACGCGCATGCTTCGCGTTGCGCTCGACCTGGGCTGGCTGTCGGCCGAGGCGCGCTGGACTGAACTGGCGCTGATGCTGGGCGAGTTGCAGGCCCGCAGCACGGTTGGCGTCACCGAACTGGACCTGGCCTGCACCTTGAACCAGGAGCAGGATCTCGACGGGGCGTTCAACCGGCGCGTGGTGCCGGGAAGCCCGCTGGACGACGTGCCGCACGCCGCCCTGCGCGCCTGCCTGGGCAGCGCCGAAGGTCGTGCACGCACGCTGCAGGGCCTGGTCAGCCCCGACGCGGCGGATGTGCGCATCGCGCAGGCCTATCTGCGCCACCACCCCATCACCGACGCGGCCGAATTGCGCGGCATCGCGGTGGACATCGTCCGCATGCCGCCGTCGGAAGCCCAGGCGTATGCGCTGGATTCGCTGGGCCGGCACTACGTGTCCGACCGCGTCATCCTGGAAATGCTGGTACGGCTTTTCTCGCAGACCACGTCGCCCTCCGTCCAGCGCGCGGTGGCGGGCATCCTGATCCGCGCCGATCGCCGCACCTTGGCCAGCCCCAAGCTGGCGCGCACGCTGCTCAAGGATCGCTTGCCTTCGCCCGCTGGCGACAGCATGATCGACGCGCTGATACGCCAGCTTCAATCGCCCTGAGGGCGGTGCCGCGCGCCGGCCGCGGCGCGGCACGAGCGCGCGATCGGTTACACGCCGCTCGCCGGGCCCGTGCGGCGTGTGAAACACTGACACATGCTGCCATCCACCGCCCGTCCCGGATCCATCTTCGCCACCGCGGCCGCCCTGCTGAGCTGCCTGGCCTTGACAGGGCCGCTCGACGCCCGCGCCGCCCCGAAGACGGTGTGCACGATCACCGTCAACTCGCCCGACGAAAGGGACAGCTTTCAGCGCCATCTGCCGCGCGACGGGTATCGGGTGGTCGAACTGGTGCAGCGCGGCCGGCCGGACTGGCTGGCGTCGGCCTGCCGCAGTGGCGTCACCTGCGATGCGCTGGTCATTTCGGGCCACTTCGACAACGGCACCGAGTTCTATACCGACAGCTTCGTCAATCGCGAGTTCCTGACGCTGCACGAGATGCAGACGGCCTCGTGCAGCGCGTCGTGTAACGGCCTGTTCTCGCAGCTCAAGGAGGTCTACCTCTTCGGCTGCAACACCCTCAAGTCGGAGCCGACGCAGGTTCCGTCGGACGAAGTGCTGCGCAGCCTCGTCCGCTCCGGCCATTCGCCAGCGGATGCCAAGCGCCTGTCCGCCCAGTTGAGCGAGCGCTACGGCCAGAGCACCCGGGACCGCCTGCGTCATGTGTTCAAGAACGTGCCGGTGCTGTACGGCTTTTCCTCGCAGGCGCCGCTCGGTCGCTCGGCAGGGCCGCTGCTCGAGCGCTATTTCCGTTCGGCACCCGCGGGCGAGATCGCCAGCGGCCGCGCCAGCCCGACCCTGCTGGGCCTGTTCGCACCCAGTTCGATGGTGGCCGTCGCAGGGCTGACCGCTGCTGATCCGAACGCGGACTTCCGCGGCGACGTGTGCGGCCTTGCCGACGACAAGCCCTCGCCGGCGCAGAAGATCGCCTTCATGCACAAGGTGCTGCAGCGCGACGTCACCGATGTGCGCATGTTCCTCGATCACCTCGAGCATTACGCGACTTCGATCGGGTCGGCGCAAACCCGGGGTCCCGAGGTTGCGGCGGCACTCGCCGCGATCCAGGCTGACCAGCGCCCGCGCGACCGCTACCTCGAGTTCGCGCGCGACGCCGACGAGGCGGCCGTGCAGACCCGCATGATGGCGCTGGCGCGCACCCTCGGCTGGCTGTCTCCCGCACAGGAGCAGACCGAGTTCCTGCACATGATCGCGGACCGCATGGGCCGCGGCAGCCTGAGCCCGACCGAGGTCGACCTGATCTGCGCCACGCATCCGGGCTCTGCATCCGGCCAGGCACAGCAACTGCTGACCAAGGGCGCGGCGCGTCCGGGCGACCTGACGCACGCGGCCGCGCTGGCATGCCTGGGCAACCCCGAGTCGCATGGGCGTACCGTCCAGGCGCTGTCGAGCCCGCGCGACGAGGAAGTCGCGATCGCGCAGATCTACCTGCGCCACCGCCCGCTCGCCGGCGTCGGCGAACTGCGCGCCCTGACCTCGAACATCGGCCGCATGGCCGCCGGCGAAGCGCAGCTGCGCGCGCTCGACACCCTGGCGCGGCAGCGCCTTGCCGATCCGCAAAGCCTGCAGGCGATTGCCGGCCTGTTCCCGCTGGCGCGGTCGCTGGAGGCGCAGCGCGCCATCGCCGGCATCCTGATCCGCTCGGACTACCGGGTGCTGGCGCGGGCCGACCTTGCCCGCACGCTGAGCCAGCACCGGCTGAAGTCACCCACCGGCAGCGACGTGATCGACGTGCTCATCCGGTTGCTTCGGTCGGCCTAGAGCCTAGGTCAGCCGGGCCTGCGGTCGATCCGAAGCCCCGCAGCGATCATCCCGCAGCGCACGACGCGGACGCCGGTCCGGTGCGCGCGCTCCATGAGCGGACCGAGGCCGGCGTCATCGTCGTCAAGTTCTGGCTGCAGACCAGCCGCGAGGAGCAGTTCAAGCGCTTTCGCGCGCGCGAACAGGTGGCACACAAGCGCTTCAAGATCACCGAGGACGACTGGCGCAACCGCGACAAGTGGGATGCCTACCGGCAGGCGGTGTGCGACATGGTCGACCGCACCAGCACCGGCGAGGCGCCGTGGACGCTGGTGGAGTCCAACGACAAACCCTATGCCCGCGTGAAGATCCTGCGCACGCTGTGCGAGCGGCTCGAGGCGGCACTGGCGGCGCCGCCGCGGCCGGGCGTGGCGGTCGCGGTGGCCGCAGCGGCGAATCAGAAGGCCGCCGCCAAGACTCGAAAGTAGGCGCAAGCAGCCGCAAGGAGCATCTGCAGCCGCAAACAGCCGCGTCCAGGCGGCAGTTGGCTCAGGGCGCCAGGCGCTCGCGCACCCAGGCCTCTCCTTCGCGGCGGTAGCGCAGGCGGTCGTGCAGACGGCTCTTGCGGCCTTGCCAGAACTCCCATTGCGTCGCCACCAGCCGGTAGCCGCCCCAGTGCGGTGGTCGCGGCGGGTTGAGCGCGTACTGCGCCGCGGCCAGGGCGGCGGCGCCCACCAGTTGAGCGCGTGAGGCGATCACCTGGCTCTGCGGCGAGGCCCAGGCGCCCAAGCGCGAATCCAGCGGCCGCGTCTTGTAGTAGGCGTCGGATTCCTGCTCGGACGTCTTCTCCACGCTGCCCTCGATGCGCACCACCCGCTCGAGTTCGACCCAGTGGAACTGCAGCGCGGCCAGCGGTAGCGCCGCCAATTCACGGCCCTTGCGGCTGTCGTAGTTGGTGTACCAGACGATGCCGCGGGCATCGAAGCCCTTGACCAGCACCACGCGTGTCGACGGCTGACCGCCTGGGCCCACGGTGGCCAGCGTCATGGCGTTGGGTTCGGGCAGCTGGGCCGCCAGCGCCTGCTCGAACCAGCGCTCGAATTGTTTCAAAGGGTCAGCGGCCGAGGCCTGCTCGTCGAGCGCATCGCGCTCGTAACTCTTGCGCAGATCGGCGATATCCATAGGTGCAGTATAGAAAACAGGCCGCGACCGGGTGCTTCCCTTAAGTGGAACGCCGTAAGTGAACGCCCCACTACCTGGGCGCAGTCGGCACGGCCATTCTCGCCGCAGAGGAAAGCGCGCCGGGCCGCAGAGCCGGGCCAGAACAAGCATGAGATTCCGTCCCACCATCGTCGTGCCGGCCGCGGGCCGGGGCAGCCGCTTTGCCGGAGCCCAGCACAAGCTGGAGCAGGCCTTCGGCGGCGCCACCGTGCTGGCCTGCACCGTGCGCCAGGCGGTGCAGACGCAGCTGCCGGTGGTGGTGGTCACCACGGCAGCGCTGCTGCACGTGGTGAGCGAGGTGCTGGCCACGCGCGACATCGTCGTGCTCAGCGCTGCCGACGCGGCGCGCGGCATGGGCCACTCCATCGCCGCCGGCGTGTCCGAGCGCTCCGGTGCACCGGGCTGGCTGGTGCTGCCGGGCGACATGCCGCTGGTGCGCCCGGCCAGCATCCTGGCCGTGGCCACGGCGCTGGAACAGCAGGCCGTGGTCTGCGCCCAGCACCGCGGCAGGCGCGGCCATCCGGTGGGCTTTGCCGCAGAACTGTTTTCCGAGCTGATCCAGTTGCGCGGCGACGAGGGCGCGCGCCGGCTGATGGCGCGCTACCCGGCGCAGGGCCTGGAGCTCGACGATCCGGGCGTGCTGCTCGACGTCGACACGCCTTCCGACCTGGAAGCGCTGCGCCGCGCCTCGGGCTGAAGCAGGCCGTGGCGGCGCGCCAGCGTCATCAGGCGCTCGATCTCGCGGTCCTGCACACCGCGTTCGCGCAGCGCCAGCGAGGTTTCGGCCAGGTAGTCCAGCGTGCTGCCGCAGCGCCCGTGGGCGTGGCGCAGGATGTGCAGGATCTCGTCGTCGGGCAGGTGCGGCAGGCAGGCCTCGCTGCGCCGGCTGAGCGTGAAGGCCAGCGCCAGCACCGTGCCCTGCGGCGTGCGGCAGGGCAGCAGGCGCGGGTCGTACACGCCGGTGGGCATCTCGCGCGCCCACAGGCGTTCGAGTTCGTCCTCGCCGTTCTCGGGCCGCAGCCGGTAGACCATGCCGCGGCAGGCGCCGCCGGGCAGCAGCGCGAACACCAGCCCCGGCTGCTGTGGCGTGCCGCGGTTGATGCGCGAACGCATGCGCAGCGCGCGGTGCCAGCCGTGCACCAACGCCGGGTGGTGCTCGGCGGCGTCGAATTCCGGGCGCCAGATGAGCGAGGCGTAGCCGAAGATCCAGCGTTCGCTGCGCCCCTGCCATTGCGCGCGCAGGCGGCGCAGCGACTCGGCGGGGTCACCCAGCATCAACTCTGGCGGTATGGGCTGCAGCACGGGCGCCAGCATCGCACGGCCTGCGGGCCATGGGTTATGGAATGGGCGATGGCCGTTGTGACATTTGCGTCGAATTGACGATGTAACTCAGTTACCAGATAATCAACCGCTCGGTTACAAGGTCGCCCCCATGAAGCCAGCCCTCGTCCAAGTCACCCGGCGCATCGCCGAACGCAGTGCACCCACGCGCCTGGCCTACCTGCAGCGCCTGGACCGGCTGGTGCAGCGCCCGCCGGGTGCCGAACGCATGGGCTGCGCCAACGTGGCACACGCCTTCGCCGCGCTGCCCGCCAGCGACAAGTTTCGCGTGGTGGCCGAGAAAGCGCCGCACATAGCCATCGTCAGCGCCTACAACGACATGCTGTCGGCGCACCAGCCTTACGAAACTTACCCGGCGCTCATCCGCGAAGAAGCCCGGCACCTGGGCGCCACGGTGCAGGTGGCCGGCGGCGTGCCGGCCATGTGCGACGGCGTCACCCAGGGTCTGCCGGGCATGGAGCTGAGCCTGTTCTCGCGCGACACCATCGCCATGGGCACGGCCATCGCGCTCACCCACGACGTGTTCGACGCCGTGCTGCTGCTGGGCGTGTGCGACAAGATCGTGCCGGGCCTGCTGATCGGCGCGCTGCACTTCGGCCATCTGCCCTGCGTCTTCGTGCCCGCCGGGCCCATGAGCAGCGGCCTGTCCAACAACGACAAGGCCCGGGTGCGCGAGCAGGCGGCGCAGGGCCTGGTGGGGCGCGACAAGTTGCTCGAGGCCGAAAGCGCCGCCTACCACGGCCCCGGCACCTGCACCTTCTATGGCACGGCCAACAGCAACCAGATGCTGCTGGAAGCCATGGGCCTGCACGTGCCGGGCGCGGCCTTCGTGCACCCGCACGCCGGGCTGCGCGAGGCGCTCACGCGCGAGGCGGTGCGCACGGTGCTGTCCATCACCCGGGCGCAGCGCTTCATGCCCATCGGCCGGCTGGTGGACGAGCGCGTCATCGTCAACGCCATGGTCGCGCTGCTGGCCACCGGCGGCAGCACCAACCACCTGATCCACTGGGTGGCGGTGGCGCGCGCCGCAGGCATCCTGATCGACTGGACCGACTTTGCCGACCTGGCCGTCGCGGTGCCGCTGCTGGCGCGCGTCTACCCCAATGGCAGCGCCGACGTGAACCAGTTCCAGGCCGCGGGCGGGCCCGGCTTCGTGCTGCGCGAACTGATGGACAGCGGCACGCTGCACGCCGACGTGGCCACGGTCAGCGCCGGAGGCATGGCGTCCTATGCCGAAGTGCCGGTGCTGGAAGCAGGCCGCCTGCGCTGGAGCGCATTGCCCGCCGCCAGCGGTGACGCCGACGTGTTGCGGCCGGCGTCCGAACCCTTCTCCCAGACCGGCGGCCTGCGCCTGCTGCAGGGCAACCTGGGGCGCAGCGTGATCAAGACCTCGGCCGTGCCAGCCGAGCGCCACATCGTGCAGGCCCCGGCGCGCGTGTTCACCTGCCAGGAAGACCTGCAGACCGCCTTCAAGGCCGGCGAACTGGACCGCGACGTCATCGTCGTGGTGCTGTTCCAGGGCCCGCACGCCAATGGCATGCCCGAGCTGCACAAGCTCACGCCGCCGCTGGCGGTGCTGCAGGGCAAGGGCTTCCAGGTGGCACTGGTCACCGATGGCCGCATGAGCGGCGCCAGTGGCAAGGTGCCGGCTGCCATCCACGTCAGCCCCGAGGCCCTGGCCGGCGGCCCGCTGGCGCGCGTGCGCGACGGCGACCTGATTCGCCTGGACGCCCTGGCCGGCACGCTGGACGCGCTGGTAGACCCGGCCGAATGGGCCGCGCGCGCGCCGGCCACGCTGACCGCCGCGCAGGCCGAAGTCAACGCCCACGACCTGGGCCGCGAGCTCTTCGCCGGCATGCGGCGCAACGTCCGCAGCGCCGAAGAGGGCGCGGTGACATGGCTTTGAAGACAGGACAGGACATGCAGGACACGCTCGAACTCGTTCCCCATGGCCCGGTGATCCCGGTCATCGTGATCCAGCGGCTGGCCGATGCCGTGCCGCTGGCGCGCGCCCTGGTGGCCGGCGGGGTGCGCGTGCTCGAGGTGACGCTGCGCACGCCGGTGGCGCTGGCGGCGATGCGCGATATCGCACGCGCGGTGCCCGAAGCCATCGTCGGCGCCGGCACCATCCGCAGCCTGGCCGACGCGCAGGCTGCGCGCGACGCCGGCTGCCTGTTCGGCGTGAGCCCGGGCTACACCGCGGCCATCGGCCAGGGCTGCCGCCAGATCGGCCTGCCGCTGCTGCCCGGCGTGGCCACGGCCGGTGAAGTGATGGCGGCCAACGCCGACGGCTACAGCTTCCTCAAGTTCTTTCCGGCCACGGCGGCCGGCGGCATACCGCTGCTCAAGGGGCTGGCCGGGCCCTTTGCCGACGTGGTGTTCTGCCCCACCGGCGGTATCACGCCCGAGACCGCGCCGCAGTTCCTGGCGCTGCCCAACGTCAAGGTCTGCGGCGGCTCGTGGCTGACGCCACAGGACGCCATCGACGCCGGCGACTGGAGCCGCATCACGGCGCTGGCGCGCGCGGCGTCGGCGCTGCGCGGCTGAGCTACGGCCTGGGCTTGACGCTGCCGCAGTCGGCGGCCAGCCAGCGGGCCGACTGCTCCATCTCCATGCGCTCGGGCTGGCCCTGGGCGACGGTGCTGACGACCATGCGGCCCTTGTGCGCCTTGTCGCTGACGATCGTGTACTCGCCTTCGCCCGTGCTGGGCGGGTCTCCGCTGCAGCTGAACTTGAACTTCAGCACATTGCCGCTGCGCTGAGATTGCGTCTGCTGGCAGCGCGTGTCCTGCTGCGGCATCTGATCGCGTGCCGCCTGCTCGGGCGTCAGGCACACGCGCAGCGTGTTCGGCTTGCCGGGGCCCATGCCCATGCCCAATCCCTGGCCGGCCATCATGGCCTCCATCTTCTTGCGCTGGTCGGGCGGCATCGCGGCCAGCTGCTGCTGCATCTGCGCCATCGCCGCCTCGACGCGCCCGCTGCCGGTCTTCATCGTGAACGAGTGCTCCCACAGCCCGGGCGCCAGCTTCTGGGCCCAGGCGGGCGCGGGCAGGGCGCCCAGGGCCATGAGCAGCAGGGTGGCGAACAGTGGCTTGGTGCGCATGCGGCGCTCCTTGGTGTTCAGTCGGGACGCATCGAGTTTCGCACCAGATCGGCCATGGCGCGCGCGTCATCAGCGCCTGCGGGCCGCGCCGCAAGCCCGTCGGCCACGCCCAGGCGATCGGCCTCGTTGCGGTTCTGGCTGGTCTTCCACTTGCCCACCAGGCGTTCCACCGCGATCTCGATGCCGACGATGGCGCGCAGCATCTGCTGCACGTAGTCGGCCGGCGCGTCGGCCACGGCCCAGGGCGCGGGCTGCGTTGATTCGTGCTGTGCCGTCAGGCGCGTCACCAGGTCGTGCAGCCAGGGCGCGTCGTCCACGGCGCGCAGCCGGCCATGGGCGTGCACCACGGCGTAGTTCCAGGTCGGCACCACCTTGTGGTGCTCGGCCTTGCCCGGGTACCAGTTGGGCGACACATAGGCCTGCGCGCCCTGGAACACGGCCAGCACCGCCTGCCCGTCGGCCGCGCGCCACAGCGGGTTGGCGCGTGCCACGTGGCCGCGCAACACGCCGGCCGCGGCGTCGTACTGCAGCGGGATGTGATCGGCGGTGGGTGCGCCGTCCTGCAGCGTGACCAGCGTGGCCAGCGGGTGCGCCTGCATCAGCGCGGCCTGCGCCGCGGCGTCGGGCTGCTCGAAGTGGCGCGGCAGGTACATGGCTACCAGCTGCCGACGTTGGGCATCGAAGTCCAGGGCTCGGCCGGCGCCAGTGCGCCGCCGGCCTGCAGCAGTTCGACCGAGATGCCGTCGGGCGAGCGCACGAAGGCCATGCGGCCGTCGCGCGGCGGGCGGTTGATGGTGACGCCCTGCGCCATCAGCCGCGCGCAGGTGGCGTGGATGTCGTCCACGGCGTAGGCCACGTGGCCAAAGTTGCGGCCGCCGCTGTAGGTCTCGGCATTGCCGTCGGCATCGGGCCAGTTGTAGGTGAGCTCGATCTGCGCCGCGTCGTCGCCCGGCGCGGCCAGAAAGATGAGCGTGAAGCGGCCGGCCTCGACATCGCGCCGCGACAGCACGCTCAAGCCCAATGCATCACGCCAGAAATGCAGCGAGTCTTCGACATCGCTGACGCGAACCATGGTGTGCAGGTATTTCATGGTTGCGATTGTCGGTCAGGCGGGCATGTCACACACCCCAGGCACCGGGTCCTGCTGGAGGCGCCGGCTGATCAGGTCGGCACGGTGTAGTTCAGCGTCATGCGCCCACCGTCGACGACGACGATCTCGCCGGTGACGTAGCTGGCGGCGTCGCTCAGCAGGAAGGCCGTGACGTCGGCGATCTCCTGCGGCTCGCCCAGGCGCTTCATCGGCGTGCGGCTGAGGATGCGCGTCTTGGCTTCTTCGCTGGTGAGCACCGCGTTCAGCGCCAGCTCGGTGGCGATGGTGCCGGGCGCCACGGCGTTGACGCGAACGCCCTGGTCGGCCAGGGCCAGCGCCATCACGCGCGTGAGCTGGTCGATGGCGCCCTTGCTGGCGTTGTAGCTGGCGATGCTGGGGATGGTGAGGCGGCCGTTGACCGAGCTCATGTTGACGATGGCGCCGCGCCGCGGACCAGGATTGGTGACCAGCTCGCGCGCCACCGCCTGGCCGACCAGGAAGGCGCCCTTCAGGTTGACGGCGATGACCGCATCCCAGTCGTCCTCGGTGATGTCCAGGAAGGGCGCGGCGCGAAAGATGCCGGCGTTGTTGACCAGCCCGTCCACGTGGCCGAATCGCGCCAGCGTGGCCGCCAGCGCGGCCTCGACCTCGGGCTTGCGCGCCACGTTGCAGTGGCAGTACAGCGCTTGCGCGCCGCCAGCCGCCAGCTCATCGGCCAGGGTCTGGCCCGCGCCATCGGCCAGATCCCACAGCGCCACCGCGGCGCCGTCGCCCACCAGGCGGCGCGCGCAGGCCGCGCCGATGCCCTGGGCCGCGCCGGTGATCACCACCACGCGGCCGTCCAGGCCGAAATGCACGCCTTGCGTCATGGTCTGTTCCCTCAGGGGCGGTCGAGCCACAGGGCCATGCCCTGGGCGTTGAGCACCAGGTCGATGGCCAGCAGTTCGGCGATGTGTTCTCGCGGCAGCGTGCAGCCATGGGCTGCCAGGCTGCGCGCAAAGATGTCCAGCTGCCCGGCACGCAGCACGGCGTCGCGGTCGGGCAAGTGCTTCGCTGCCTGTGCCATGCTGGTGAGCTCGTCCAGCAGCGACAGCAGCAGCGCGCCCAGTCGCGGCACCTCGGTCACGCGGCTGAAGTGGGTGAGGTAGATGCAGGCCGGATCGGCCGCCAGCAGGCGTTCGATCGAGCGGCGCAGCTCGTCGGGCTCGAACTGCACCGGCGTGGCGGAGGGCATGATCCACGGGCCCCGCTCAGTGTCGAATTCCCGGTAGCTCAGGCCGAAGGTGTCGCCGGTGAACCAGCCGCGCGTGGCCTCGTCCCACACGCAGTGGTGGTGGCGGGCGTGGCCGGGGGTGTCGGCAAAGCGCAGACGGCGGCCGGCCAGCGCGACTTCCAGGCCTTCGGCCGTGGTCTGCACGCGTTCGGCCGGTACCGGCACGATGCTGCCGTAGGAGCGCGCCATCTCTTCGGCGCCGTACACCGCGGTGGCGCCCAGCCACAAGGCCTTGGGGTCGATCATGTGGCGCGCGCCGCGCGCATGCACCAGCAGCGTGGCGCGCGGGCATTGCTGCATCAGCCAGCCGGCGCCGCCGGCGTGGTCGAGGTGCACGTGCGTGGGGATCACGTAGTCCACCGCGTCGGGCGTCAGGCCCAGGGCCTGCAGCGCCGCCAGCAGCCGCGGCGCACCGATCTGCGTGCCGGTGTCGATGAAGGCCGCGCGGCCGTCCTGCACCAGCAGGTAGGCGGCGTCGAAGCGGTCGCGGTGGAAGCCGGTGTCCACAGCGTAAACGCCCTGGCCCAGGGCGCTGGCGGTATCGGGCAGCGTCATGGGGCCGGCCGGGGCAGGGCGGCCGTGTTCAGTTGGCGCCCAGGATGATCCACAGCCGGGCGATGTCGGCCACGCCGTCGTTGCCCTTCACGGCGCGCAGCGTCTGCACCGCGGCGGCGCGTGTCTTGGGCGATTGCAGCTGGGCCATACCCAGGCGCAGCCGGGCGTCCTCGGGGCGCTTGAGCTTGCCCTTGGCGATGCCCTTGCTGATGAGCGCGATGCCCTTGTCCACCTCGCCCATGCTGACCTGCGCGTAACCCACCCGCACCAGTGCGTCGCCATCCGGTTGAGCCTCGGCCTCGGCCGCCTGCTCCGCCAGCCCGGACTTGACCTCGGCCTCTTGCTTGAGCGCCAGGTCGCGCAGGCGCTGGTGGCGTCCGGCCTCGGGCCCGGTGCCCAGCGTGCCGGCCTTGAAGCCCTGGTCGATGATGCCGCGCGCCTCGGCCGGCAGGCCGGCCTGCAGCGACAGCTGGGCCATCTCCATGAAGTCCTCGGTCTTGCTGAGCGTGCCGCTGGCCAGCCGCAGGCGCAGCAGGTCCAGCGCAAAGCGGTCGGCAAAACCGGGCTTGCGCGGCAGGCGGCTGAGGTAGGCGTTCCAGTAGTCCTTCTTGGGGTAGTACTGCAGCAGCTTTTCCAGGCTGTTGGCGTAGCCGGCGCTGTTGCCGGTGCGCTGCTGCGCATCGGCCAGGCGCAGCAGGTCGCCTTCATCCGGACGGCGACCGGCCTGTTCGGCCGCCGCCACCGCGGCCGCGGCGTCGCGTGCCACAGCGGCAAAGTCTCCGCTGACCGACTGCAGGTAGCTCTGCAGCTGCTTGAGCGTGGCACTGTTGTGGCCGGCGGCCAGCGCCTTGTTGAGCCATTCGACAGCCCGGGTGTTGTTGCGCTGCTGGGTGTAGGCCGAAGCCAGCTGCTCGGCCAGCGGCCCCTGTTCGGCACCGCCGGCCTTGGCATGCAGCGCCTCGAGCGCCTGGATGGCGGTGGGCCAGTCGCCGGCGCGCTGCGCCGCGGCGGCCTTCATGCGGTCGATGGTCAGCTGCTCGGCGGCGGTCTTGCCGCCCACGGCCTCGGCGTCGCGCACCTTGGCCAGCGCTTCCTTGGCCTTGCCCGCGCGCAGCAGTTCGCCGGCCTGCTTGAGCGGGTTGCCGACTTCGGGGCGCACGCCCTGGGCCTGGGCCAGGCCCAGCGTGCCGGCCATGGTCAGTGCCAGCAGGAGGCTGCGTAACTTGATGCCCATGGTCAGAGGAACTGCTCGTTGCCGACGATGCCGATCTTGGTCACGCCCAGGCGCTGCGCCGTGGCCATGATCATGGCCACGTGCTTGTAGACCACCAGCTTGTTGGGGCGCAGGTGCACCTCGGGCTGGTCGGCCTGCGCGGCCACGGCGGCCAGGCGCAGCTCGATGGCGGCGCGGTCGCCGGCCTGTATCACCTCGCCGTTCCAGCCGATGGTGCCATCGAAGTCGACGTCGATGCGGATGATCTCGGGCGGCCGGGGCGGCGGCGCGGCATTGTTGGGCACGGGCATGTTCATCTTCACCGCGTGCGTCTGGATGGGGATGGTGATGATGAACATGATCAGCAGCACCAGCATCACGTCGATCAGCGGCGTGGTGTTGATGTCGACCATCACCTCGTCTTCGGCGGCATTGCCGACATTCATGGACATGGTGCGTGTTCCCTAGTTCAGCCGCGTGGCGATGCCGGCCGGCGGTTCGGTGATGAAGCCGACCTTGAAGATGCCCGCGCGCTGGCAGGCCACGACGACGCGGCCCACGGATTCGTAGCGCACGTCGGAGTCGCCGCGGATGTGCACCTCAGGCTGCGGCTCCTTGACCGATTCGACCTTCAGCCGCGACACCAGGGCCTCGATATCGGGCATGCGCTCCATGCCCCAGTAGACCTCGCCGTCGCGGTTGACGGCGATGACGATGTTTTCGGGCTTGGTCTGCGTGGGCAGGTTGCGTTCCTTGGGCAGGTCCAGCTTGATCGACTGCGTGACCACCGGGATGGTGATCAGGAAGATGATCAGCAGCACCAGCATCACGTCCACCAGCGGCGTGGTGTTGATGGTGTTGTTGAGCTGCTCCTCGCCGTCTTCGGAGGCGGGGCCGACGTTCATCGACATGCGAGATCTCCTGGCCGCCGCAGCGGCAGCCGCGTCATGCGCGCTTGCCTGCCAGCAGCACGTTGAGCAGGTCGCCGGCGAAGGCCTTGGTCTCGTCCATCACCGCCTTGTTGCGGCGGATCAGCCAGTTGTAGCCCATCACCGCGGGCACGGCCACGGCCAGGCCGATGGCGGTCATGATGAGTGATTCGCCCACCGGGCCGGCCACCTTGTCGATGGAGGCCTGGCCGCTGATGCCGATCTTCACCAGCGCGTTGTAGATGCCCCAGACGGTGCCGAACAGGCCCACGAAGGGCGCGGTGGAACCCACCGTGGCCAGGAAGGCCATGCCGTCCTGCAAGCGGCCCTGCACGTTGCCCACGGCGCGGTCTATCGACATGCCGATCCAGGTGTGCTTGTCGATGGTCTCGACCATCGTGCCCTCGTGGTGATCACTCGATGCGATGCCGCGCTCGGCAATGAAGCGGAAGGCCGAGCCTTCTTCGAGCGAGCCCATGCCGTCCTTGATCGACGAGGCCTTCCAGAACAGCTCGGACGAGGCGCGCGCGCTCTTGAGCATGGCGCGCTGTTCGAACAGCTTGGTGAAGATGATGTACCAGCTGCCCATGGACATGATGACCAGAATGATCAGCGTGCTGCGCGCGACGTAGTCGCCCTGCGCCCACAGCGCCTTCAGGCCGTAGGGGTTGTCGACGGCCTCTTCGGTGATGGTCGGGGCCACCGGCGCGGCGGGCGGGGCCGGCGCCACGGCGGCCGCGGGTGCCGCGGATTCGGGCGCCGAAGCGGCCTGGGCCAGCGCCGCCGTGGGCAGGCTGCAGGCCAGCACGAAGCCGGCCAGCAGCGACGCCAGCGACCGGGCCGCCCACGAGCGGGCGTTGATGAATTTGTTGATGGTCATGTGGACTCCAAAGAAACAGGATGGCGCGGCGCCTGACGCCGCGCCCATTGAAATGGGTCTAGTTGTCGAGCTTCCAGACGTAGGTGATACGTGCCGTCAGCTTCTCGGACTTGCCGTCCAGCGAACCGGGCGTGCCCTTGCAGGCCTTTACCGCCTCGAGCGCCAGGCGGTCGAGCATCTTGTGCTCACGCGTCGCACCGGAAGACTTGACCACCGCGGCTTCGTTGATCGTGCCGGTGGTGTCCATGGTGTAGGCGATGGTCGTCTCGCCGGAGGCTTCGGCGCGGCGCGCTGCGGCGGTGTATTCGGGGCGGGAGCAGGCGCTGGCGAAGTCGAGCTTGGGCTCCACCCGCACCGGCACGCGCGGTGCCACCGGCGCGGGCGGTGCAGCCACCGGGGCGGGTGGCGTCGGCACCACGGTCACCACCGTGGGCGGCGGCGCCACCTGCGTGGTGGTGATGGTCGGGGCCAGGGTCGGCGGCGGGTTGACGTTGACCTCGGGCGGCGGCACGAAGGACGGCGGCGGCGGCGCGAACTTGGGCGGCGGCGGCAGGTTGTCGGGCGGCGGCGGCGGTGGCGGCTTCACCTCCTCGATGATCTTGGTCTCGAGGGGCGACTTGATCACCTCGACCAGGCGCTGGGCCAGGCCGTTCATCAGCGCCCACCCGATGACCAGGTGCAGCACCAGTACGAAACCGAAGCCAAGCGCATGCCTGCCCGGGTTGCGTTGTTGTTGGGCGAAATCCACTCATCCCTCCAGGTCGACCCGCGCATTCGATATCGCTCGGGGCGCCGAAACTGTTCTGCACACGGCCTCGTGAGCCGACTGGGCCTGATGTGGCCGAGGCGCGGGACTATATCGCGAACCCCTCGGACCCCGCTCGGGGCATCACCCTAGCGGCATCTCCGGCTCGAGGGGAGTTCAACTGCGCTGAACGCGCGCAAGAACGGTGCCAAGTTCCGCCCGCTCAGGCCGCCTCGGCCAGCCGCTGCAGCAGGTCCACGGCCTGCGCCGGCGCGTCAAGGGCGTCACAAGGCACGATCAGGCGCTGCGGCATCGAGCGCAGCCAGGTCAGCTGCCGCTTGGCCAGCTGCCGCGTCGCGGCCAGGCC
>JALHPY010000061.1 GCA_022842305.1 Rubrivivax sp. | reverse complement strand
GCGCGCGGCCACCGCCAGCGGCGGCGCGTCGGTCGCGCCGACCACGGCTGCCGGCGCGGCAGCAGCCACCAGCGCCAGGGTGCGCAGCGCCAACGCCGTGAAGGCCGGGCCACGCAGCAGATCGGCCGGCGCTGCGGCCACCGCTGCCTGCGGCCAGTCGAAGGCCGGTGCCCCGGCCTCGGCCAGGCGCTGGCGCAGCGACAGCGCCAGCACGTCGGCATCGCGCGCCGCGCCCAGCTCGGCAAAGGGCGCGCGCCAATCGGCTTCCAGCGCCAGTGCCGCCGTGGCGTCGCCGCCCCAGCCGGGGTACACGCGCAGCACGCTGCGCAGCCGGCGCAGGCCCACGCGCAGCTGGTGCAAGTGTTCGGGCGTGCCGCTGCCGCCGGCGATCTCGGCCGCATTGGCCAGGGCCTGCGCCAGCGCCGCTTGCAGCAGCGTGCGCCAGGCGGTGGCCGGTGCGGTGTCGGGTGCCAGTGCCGGCGTGGCCGCCTTCACCGGTGGCGGACCGGCAAGGCCCCGCGCCAGGCGGTGGCCTTGCTCGGACTTGGTACGCACGTCCCACCACAGGCCGTGGCGCGCAGCCCAGCGCGCGGCCAGCGCCGGCAAGGCCTCTGGCGGGCCGCTGATCAGCTCGAACTCGATCTCGTCCACCGCCAGGCGGCGCTCGCCGGCCACGATCTCGCCCTGGTCGTGGGCGATCTCGATCACCGCACCGCCGTTGCGCACGCGCCGGTGCAGGCGCTGGATGTCGGTGCGGTACACCGGTTGCAGCGGGCCGGCATTTGCAAGTACCGCGAGCAACGCCGCGCCCACCGCGCTGCCGGCGTGGCGCAGAGGGTCCAGCGTGGGCATGGCGGCGGCGTCGCTGGCCACGCGCACTTCATGCTCCTGGCGCCGGGCCAGGCCGTCGCCGCGGCCCTTGAGGGTCTGCACCCAGACGCTGTCTTCCCGGCGCAGGCGCAGCGCCAGGCCGGCGGCGGCCAGGCGGCGGTCTGGCGTGTCGCAGTAGACGGCCTGCAGGCGCGTCGTGCGCGCTGCAGCCGTGGCCACGGCCAGGCGCAGCGCGCGGCTGCGCTCGGTCGGCACCTGAAACTTGAGCTCGGTTTCCAAGCGGCGGGGCGCGCCGGGCGCGCGGGGGGATCATGAAGACCGTGATCATCGCCCATGCCGACAGCCTGACGTCACGCAGGGGCGCGTAAAATCAGCGCTCTACCTGCCCACCGGCCCGCCGCCATGCCCCTGTTCTGGAAGCCCTACAAGTCCGAGGTCACCGCCTTCATCGAAGAGCTCAAGGCGAAGAAGCCCACGCTCGAGGACGAACAGCGCGCCGGCCGCGCCCTGCTGTGGGACCGCGCACTCGACCGCAGCCAGCAGACCGAATGGCAAGAAGCCAAGGTGGCCCAGCAGCCTTACGTCTACCAGACCAAACCCGGCGCTTGAACGCGGCGGCCGCAGCCGGCGCCGTGCCGGAGCTGGCACGGGGCGTCGACGCCCCGGTACCCGAGGTGGTGGACCAGATCGCCGTGGCGCGCCTGTATGGCGAGCCGCTGTTCCGCATGCCGCAGGATCTGTACATCCCGCCGGATGCGCTGGAGATCTTTCTCGAGGCCTTCGAAGGGCCGCTGGACCTGCTGCTGTACCTGATCCGGCGCCAGAACTTCAACATACTCGACATCCCGCTGGCCAGCGTGACGCGCCAGTACCTGGACTACGTCGACCAGATCCGCCGCCACAACCTCGAGCTGGCCAGCGAATACCTGCTGATGGCGGCCATGCTCATCGAGATCAAGAGCCGCATGCTGCTGCCGCCGCGCAAGAGCGCCGACGGCAGCGAGCCCGAGGACCCGCGCGCCGAACTCGTGCGCCGGCTGGTCGAGTACGAGCAGATCAAGCTGGCCGCCGCGGGCCTGGACACGTTGCCGCTGCTGGGGCGCGACTTCCTGCGCGTGCAGATCCACGTCGAGCAAAGCCTGCAGACGCGCTGGCCCGACGTCAACCCCGGCGACCTGCGTCAGGCCTGGCGCGACATCCTGCAGCGCGCCCGGCTCAACCAGCACCACACCATCAGCCGCGAACAGCTCAGCGTGCGCGAGCACATGAGCATCGTGCTGCGGCGGCTGCAGGGGCGGCGCTTCGTCGAGTTCCACGAACTGTTCGACGCCGGCCGCGGCACGCCGGTGCTGGTGGTCACCTTCATCGCCCTGCTCGAGCTGGCGCGCGAGCAGCTGCTCGAGGTGACCCAGGCCGAGGCCTTCGCGCCCATCTACGTGCGCCTGGCCTACACGCCCAACTGACATCCCTTTCACGGCTGGCTCAGCGCGCCCCCTGCGGGCGAGGCCGGCCCAACGATTGCCCCTGATCATGTTCAAGAACACCCTCGTCTTCCGCATCGAACACTGGGATCGCCCCACGCTCACCGAGATCGAGGCCCGGCTGGACGGCGCGCGCTTCGCGCCCTGCGGCGCGTCGCAGCCCGAATCCGCCGGCTGGGTGGCGCCGCGCGGGCGCCAGCACGGCGTGCTGGCCGAAAGCGTGGGCGGGCAGATCATCCTGCGCCTGTGCAGCGAGACCAAGGCCGTGCCCGGCGCCGTGGTCAAGACCGAGCTCGAGGCGCAGCTCGACAAGATCGAGGCCGACACCGGCCGCCGGCCCAAGGGCAAGGCGGCGCGCCAGATCAAGGAAGAGATCGTGCACACGCTGCTGCCGCGCGCGTTCCCCAAGCGCGGCAGCACGGGTGTGTGGATAGACACCGAGGCCGGCCTGCTGCTGCTGGACGCGTCCAGCATGAAGAAGGCCGATGGCGTGGTCACGCGCCTGATCGAGCTGCTGGGCGGCGGCCTGCGCCTGGCGCCGCTGCAGACCGCGCTGGCCCCGGCCACGGCCATGGCCGGCTGGCTGGTGGAGCAGGAGGCGCCGGCCGGCTTCTCGCTGGACCGCGACTGCGAGCTCAAGCAGCCCGACAGCGAGAAGGCCACGGTGCGCTACGCGCGCCACACGCTGGACATCGCCGAGGTCGGCGAGCACATCAAGCAGGGCAAGCTGCCCACGCAACTGGCGCTGAGCTGGGCCGGCCGCGTGTCCTTCGTGCTGACCGAGGCGCTGGCGCTCAAGAAGATCAAGCTGCTGGACGTGGTGCTGGAAGGCAGCAAGGCCGCCACCGACAAGGCCGAGGACGGCGGCTTCGACGCCGACGTGGCCATCTTCACCGGCGAGCTGCGCCAGCTGATCCCTGACCTGATCGCCGCGCTGGGCGGCGTGCAACTGCCCGGGCCCGCTGCCACCACCGACGCCACGCCCGCGCCAGCGGCGCCGGCCGACGACAGCACCGCGCCCTGGGACGAAGTGGCCGCCTGAGGCCTTCAGTGCATCCTGCGGCGGCCACCCGTGGGCGCCGCGGCCTTGCCCTCGGCCTTCTCGAGCAAGGCCTTGCCGCTGACACCAGCAAACAGCGCCGCGGCGCGCACCTTGATCTCCAGCAGTTCGCCCGCGCTCACCGAATACTGCCCAGTGGTGCGGTTCACGACCACGCCGAATTCCACGTCCTTGCCCTCGTTGGACAGGGTGCCGCTGGTGAACTCGTAGTCGTCGCTGTGGGGCGGCAGGCCGCGAGCGTCCACGTCGTATTCCTGGTACTCGACGCGCGTGATCTCGCCGCTGGCGAGATTGAGCTGCGCCGTCGACTTGATGACCTCGTCGGTCAGTTCGTCGGTGATCACGATAGGCACCTTCAGATCCACTGATAACCCTTCTGGATGAAACAAGCGATTGTCCACTGGCGGCAGCGCATGACCTGCAAGGCCTTGCAATCGCATCCGGGCGTAGCCAAGGCGCGCCGCCGAAGCATCCGGTAACAGCGCCGCGCCGCAACAGGCCATCCTGCGGACCTTGCGCCGCGTTATGTACAGACGGGCCCATCCGGGCCCAGGCCAGCGCTTGCTGCCGTGAACAGGAGATTACGCATGTCCCAGACCCTCACCCCGACCACGTCTTTCGCCACCAAACGCAACGCCTGGCTCATTGCCGGCGGCCTGGGCCTGGCCGGTGTCGGCCTTGCCGCCGGCATGCTGCTGCGCTCACCCAGCGGTTCCGAGCCCGCTCAGGTCGTGGCCGAGGCCGAGAAGGCCCCCGTTGCCAAGTCCACCCCCCCGACTGCCAAGCCCAAGGCCGTGCAAGCCCCCGTGCAGCGCGCCGCCGAGCGTCCGCCGCTGGACACCCAGACCGCCGCGCTGTGCGCACACTGCGGGGTGATCGAGGGCGTGCGCCCGGTGCAGCGCAAGGGCGAAGGCTCGGGCGTTGGTGCGGTGGCTGGCGGCGTGGCCGGCGCCCTGGTGGGCAGCCAGATGGGCGGCGGCAGCGGCAAGACCGCGATGACCGTGATCGGCGCCGTGGGCGGCGGCTTCGCCGGCAACGAGATCGAGAAGCGCAGCAAGTCCATCACCGAATACGAAGTCAGGGTGCGCATGGATGACGGCAGCCTGCGCACCTTTACCAGCAGCACCCAGCCCACGCCAGGCGCGCCCGTGACCGTGGACGACAAGGGCTTCCGCGTGGTCCAGGGCCAGAGCGGCAACGCGCCGCGCACGACGCGCACCTCGGGCTGAGGCAGGCGGCGAGGCGCGCGCTCAGTGCGCCTCGTCCCAGTTCTTCCCTTCTCCCACCTCGGCCAGCAGCGGCACCTTCAGCTGCGCCACGCCGGCCATCAGGCGCGGGATGGCCGCGCGGGCCCAGTCGCGTTCGGCCTCGGGCACCTCGAACACCAGTTCGTCGTGCACCTGCATCACCATGCGCGTGGCCCGGCCCTCGTCGTCGATGGCCTGCTGCACCGCGATCATGGCCAGCTTGATGAGGTCGGCCGCCGTGCCCTGCATGGGCGCGTTGATGGCCTGGCGCTCGGCGCCGGCCTTGCGCGGTCCGTTGCCCGAGTTGATCTCGGGCAGCCACAGGCGGCGCCCGAACACGGTTTCGACATAGCCCTTCTCGCGCGCCTTGACGCGGGTTTCGTCCATGTAGCGGCGCACGCCGGCAAAGCGCGCGAAGTAGCGGTCGATGTAGTCCTTGGCCGCCTTCTGCTCGATGCCCAGGTTGGACGCCAGACCGAACGCGCCCATGCCGTAGATCAGGCCGAAGTTGATGACCTTGGCGTAGCGCCGCTGCTCGCTGCTGACATCGGCCACGGGCAGGCCGAAGACTTCGCTGGCGGTGGCGCGGTGCACGTCCAGCCCTTGCTCGAAGGCACGCAGCAGCGCCGGGTCTTCGCTGATGTGGGCCATGATGCGCAGCTCGATCTGCGAGTAGTCGGCGCTCATCAGCACATGACCGGGCGGGGCGATGAAGGCCTCGCGCACGTGCCGGCCCTCGGGCGTGCGGATGGGGATGTTCTGCAGATTGGGGTCGTTGCTGGACAGGCGGCCCGTCACCGCCACCGCCTGCGCATAGTTGGTGTGCACGCGGCCGGTGGCCGGGTTCACCATCAGCGGCAGCTTGTCGGTGTAGGTGCCCTTCAGCTTGGCCAGGCCGCGGTGGTCGAGGATGCGCGCCGGCAGCGGGTAGTCGGCGGCCAGCTCCTGCAGCACTTCTTCGTCGGTGGACGGCGCACCGCTGGCCGTCTTCTTCTTCACCGGCAGGCCCAGCTTGCCGAACAGGATCTCGCCGATTTGCTTGGGTGACCCCAGGTTGAAGGGCTGGCCGGCGATGGCGTAGGCCTCCTGCTCCAGCGCCACCATGCGCTCGGCCAGCTCAGTGCTCTGGCGCGCCAGCACCGCGGCGTCGATCAGCACGCCGTGGCGCTCTATGCGGCACAGCAGCGCCGCCACCGGAAGCTCGATGCGTTCGTAGACAAAGCGCAAGCCGCCTTTGTTGTCACCATCGGCGGCCACGGCCGGCCAGAGCTGCTGGTGCACGTGCAGCGTCATCTCGCTGTCCTCGCCCGAGTACTGCGCGGCGCGATCGATTTCCACCTGCGCAAAGGGGATCTGGTTGACGCCCTTGCCGCACAGGTCTTCGTAGCTCAGGCCCTTGCGCCCCAGGTGGCGCTCGGCCAGCGACTCCAGGCCGTGCGGCTTGTGCGCCTCGAGCACGTAGCTCTGCAGCATGGTGTCGTGCACGTAGCCGCGCACGGCGATGCCGGCGTTGGCGAAGACGTGCAGGTCGTACTTGATGTTCTGCCCCAGCTTGGCGCGCGCCGCGTCTTCCAGCCAGGGCTTCAGCCGCGCCAGCACGGCATCCAGCGGCAGCTGGTCGGCCGCGCCCGGGTAGCTGTGGGCCAGCGGCACGTAGGCGGCGCGCCCGGGCTCCACGGCAAAGCTGATGCCGACGATGCGCGCGCGCAGGCCGTCCAGCGAATCGGTCTCGGTGTCCAGCGCCACCAGATCGGCCGCCTGCAGCACGCCCAGCCAATGCTCCAGGCGCTCCCAGCTGAGGATGGTCTCGTACTCGCGCGCCAGGTCGGGGTGCTCGGGGCGCGGAGCTGCCGGGGTGGCGGCGTCCGCTGCAGCGCCGGCACCGGCCGGGGCCGACTCCAGTTCCTTGCGGAAGGTGCGGAAGTCGTAGCGTCCGTAGAAGTCCAGCAGGCCGGCCTGGTCCACCGGGCGCAGGGCCAGTGCCTCCAGTTCTGGCCAGCCCGGCACCCAGTCGGCCAGCTCGCAGTCGGTCTTGACGGTGATCAGGCGCCGCCCCTGCGGCAGCCAGTCCAGCGCCTTGCGCAGGTTGTCGCCGACAGCGCCCTTGATGCTGGCGGCGGCGGCCACCACGCCGTCCAGGCTGCCGTGGTCGGCGATCCACTTGGCAGCGGTCTTGGGGCCTACCTTGTCGACGCCGGGCACGTTGTCCACCGCGTCGCCGATGAGGGTGAGGTAGTCGACGATGCGCTCCGGTGGCACGCCGAACTTGGCTTGCACGCCGGCCACGTCCAGCCGCTCGGGCGGCTTGGACATGGTGTTGATCAGCGTCACGGCGGGCGTGACCAGTTGCGCCAGGTCCTTGTCGCCGGTGGAGATCAGCACCTGGTGGCCACTGGCCGCGGCCACGCGCGCCAGGGTGCCGATGGCGTCGTCGGCCTCGATGCCGGGCACTTCCAGCACCGGCCAGCCCAGCAGGCGCACCACTTCGTGGATGGGCGCGATCTGCTGCACCAGGGCCTCGGGCATGGGCGTGCGATTGGCCTTGTACTGGTCGTACCAGGCGTCGCGGAAGGTCGGGCCCTTGGCGTCGAACACGCACACCGCATGCTCGGCCGGGTAGCGCTCGCGCAGCCACTTCATCATCGCCACCATGCCGTGGATGGCGCCGGTGGGGAAGCCGCTGCCCGAACGCAGGTCGGGCATGGCGTGGAAGGCGCGGTAGAGGTAGCTGGAGCCGTCCACCAGCAGCAGAAGTCGCTCGTTCATGCGGGCATTGTGGCGCGGCCCGGCGGGCCGGGCCGGTGCGTAGAATGACCGCCATGTATGCCCTTGCCTGCCTTGCCCGGCGCGCCACTGGCGCCGTGCTGCTGATCGCACTGGCGGGGCCCGTGGCCGCCCAGGTGACCGCGGCTCCGGCGCAGGCCACCGCCCCGGCACCGGCCGAAGCCGTGGCCCAGCGCACCGTGATCGAAGACGATGGCGCGCGCATCGAGGAAACCCGGCTGCGCGGCGCCCCGCAGCGCATCACGGTGCAAAGCAAGCTGGGCAAGGTGGCGCCGTACGAGATCATCGTCGGGCCGGCCGGGCGTGACCCGGCCCAGGACCGCGGCGCCACCGGGCAGCGGGCCTGGTCGGTGCTGAGCTTCTAGCCGGCCGCCATGGCGGTCTACACCGAAGTCGGCCTGGCCGAGGCCGAAGCGCTGTTCAAGTCGCTGGGCCTGGGCAAGTTGACCGACCTGCAGGGCATACGCTCGGGCATCGAGAACACCAACTACTACGCCAGCACCACGCGCGGGCAATGGGTGCTGACGCTGTTCGAGCGCCTGTCGGCCGAGCAACTGCCCTACTACCTGCAGCTGATGCAGCACCTGGCCACGCACGGCGTGCCGGTACCGGCACCGCAGCCCGACGCCCAGGGTGGGCTGGTGCACCTTGTTGCCGGCAAGCCGGCCTCGGTGGTGACGCGGCTGCCCGGCAGCCACCGCCTGGCGCCGGCCCTGGCGCATGGCGCGCAGGTGGGCGCCATGCTGGCGCGCATGCACCTGGCCGGCGCCAGCTTCGAGCCGCAACAGCCGCACCTGCGCGGCCTGGCCTGGTGGTGTGAGATCGCGCCGCAGGTGCTGCCCCATTTGGGCGCAGACCAAGCCGAGCTGCTGCGCGACGAACTGGCCTTCCAGCAGCACCTGGCGGCGTCGCCGGGCGGGCAGGCACTGCCGTGCGGCCCCATCCACGCCGACCTGTTCCGCGATAACGTGATGTTCGACGACACCGCCGGCGACGACCGCCTGTGCGGCTTCTTCGACTTCTACTTCGCCGGCACCGACTGGCTGCTGTTCGACCTGGCCGTGTGCCTCAACGACTGGTGCACCGACCTGGCCAGCGGAGCACTGGACGAAGCGCGCGCCACGGCCTTTGTCGCCGCCTACGAGCAGCAGCGCACGCTCACCCCAGGCGAGGCGCGCGCAATGCCGGCGCTGCTGCGCGCCGCCGCGCTGCGCTTCTGGATCTCACGCCTGTGGGACTGGCACCTGCCGCGCGATGCGGCCCTGCTGCAGCCCAAGGATCCCCTGCACTTCGAGCGCGTGCTGCGCGAGCGCCGCGACCGGCCCTGGCACCCGCCGCACTAGCAACCTGCCCCCCAACACCGCATCCGATGGCCCTGCTGCTCAAACCCGTCCCCGCCGCGCGCGGCCCGCGCTGGATCGCCGACGCCTTCCGCCTGTTCGGGCGGCGGCCCATGGCCTTCACCTCCCTGTTTGCGGTGTTCCTGGGCGGGGCGCTGCTGGTCAGCCTGGTGCCTGTGCTGGGCGCGCTGGTGCAGATGATGGCGCTGCCGCTGCTGTCGCTGGGCTTCATGATCGCGGCGCATTCGGCGTTGCTGGACGGGCCGGTGCACCCGCGCCAGTTCTTCGAGCCGCTGCAGGGCGACCCGGTGCGCCGGCGCGCGCTGCTGGTGCTGTGCGTGGGCTACGGCCTGGCGGCGCTGGTCATCCTGCTCATCGTCGACCAGGTGTCCGACAGCGCCTGGGGTCGGCTGCAGCAGCTGATGGCCAAGGGTGAATCGGCCCAGGCCGAGATCGACGCGCTGCTGGCCGAGCCGGGCGTGAGCTGGGGCTTGATCCTGGGCGCCACGCTGGGCACGGCGCTGTCGGTGCCCTACTGGCACGCGCCGGCGCTGGTGCACTGGGGCGGGCAGAGCGTGGGCCAGGCCTTGTTCTCCAGCACGCTGGCGGTGTGGCGCAGCCGCGGCGCCTTCTTCACCTACATGCTGGGCTGGGTCGGTGCGGTGCTGCTGTTCGGCGTGGCCACGGCCTTTGTCTTCGGCCTCTTGGGCCTGCCGCAACTGGCCGGAGTGCTGGGCGTGCCGGGTGGCCTGGTGTTCTCGGCCGTGTTCTACATCTCGCTGCTGTTCACCTTCAACGACAGCTTCGGCGGCGCGACCGGCGCCGCCACGCCGGAGACCAGCGAGCTCAATCCACCGGCGTGAGCTTGGCGATGGCCAGGGCCAGCCACTTGCTGCCGTGGCGGCCGAAGCTCACCTGGGCGCGGGCGTCGGCGCCGCGGCCTTCCAGCACCGTGATCACGCCTTCGCCGAACTTGGTGTGGAACACCGTCTGCCCTACGCGCAGCCCTTGCTGGCCGCTGGGCGCCGCGGGCACGAAAGGCAGGGGCGGCGGCGCCGGCGCCACGCGCCCGGCGCCGACGATGCCACCCAGGCCGCTGCCGCGCTGCCAGGCCTGCTGGTACTCGCGCGCATAGCCCGAGCCGAAGCCCTGCTGGCGCGGCGTGATCCACTTCAGCGCGCCCTCGGGCAGCTCTTCGATGAAGCGGCTCTTGACGTTGTAGCGCGTCTGGCCGTGCAGCATGCGCGTCTGGCTGAAGCTCAGGTACAGGCGCTTGCGCGCGCGCGTGATGGCCACGTACATCAGCCGGCGCTCTTCTTCCAGACCGTCGGCGTCGGACAGCGCGTTCTCGTGCGGGAACAGGCCTTCCTCGATGCCGGTGATGAACACCGCGTCGAACTCCAACCCCTTGGCCGAATGCACCGTCATCAGCTGGATGGCGTCGGCGCCGGCCTGCGCCTGGTTGTCGCCGGCCTCCAGGCTGGCGTGGGTCAGGAACGCCGCCAGCGGCGACATGATCTCGCCGGTCTCGGCGTCGGGCGTGGCGCCGTCGGCCTGCTCGTCCACCGGCAGCGCCACCGCGTCCTTGCCGAAACCCTCTTGCGTGACGAAGCTTTCGGCCGCGTTGACCAGTTCCTCGAGGTTCTCGATGCGGTCCTGGCCTTCCTTGTCGGTGCGGTAGAAATCCAGCAGGCCGCTGTGGTGCAGCATGTGTTCGATGATCTCGCGCAATGTCAGGCCCTGCGTGGCCTGGCGCATGGCGTCCACCAAGGCCACGAAGCCTTGCAGGTTGACGCCGGCCTTGCCCGGCACCGCGCCCACGGCCTGGGCCAGGCTGCGGCCGCTGGCCCTTGCGGCGTCCTGCAACTGCTCGATGCTGCGCGCACCGATGCCGCGCGCCGGGAAGTTGACCACGCGCAGAAAGCTGGTGTCGTCGCTGACGTTCTCGAGCAGGCGCAGGTAGGCCAGCGCGTGCTTGACCTCGGCGCGCTCGAAGAAGCGCAGCCCACCGTACACGCGGTAGGGCAGGCCGGCGTTGAAGAGCGCGCTTTCGAGCACGCGGCTTTGCGCGTTGCTGCGGTACAGCAGCGCGATCTCGCTGCGCGGCATGCCGGCGCGGTGCAGCGCCTGAGCCTCTTCCAGCAGCCACTGCGCCTCGGCAAAGTCGCTGGTGGCTTCGAACACGCGCAGCGGCTCGCCTGCGCCCAGGTCGGTGCGCAGGTTCTTGCCCAGCCGCTGCTGGTTGTGGCTGATCAGGTCGTTGGCCGCGTCCAGGATGTGGCCGCAGCTGCGGTAGTTCTGCTCGAGCTTGACCACGCGCTGCACGCGGTACTCGCGCTCGAAATCGGCCATGTTGCCCACGCGCGCGCCGCGGAAGGCGTAGATGCTCTGGTCGTCATCGCCCACGGCGAAGACGCCCTGCGCGGGCGTATGCCCTGGTGGCGCGAACATCTTGAGCCACGCGTACTGCAGCCGGTTGGTGTCCTGGAACTCGTCCACCAGCACATGGCCGAAGCGGCGCTGGTAGTGCTCGCGCAGCGGGTCGTTGTCGCGCAGCAGTTCGTAGGTGCGCAGCATCAGTTCGGCGAAGTCGACCACGCCCTCGCGCTGGCACTGGTCGTCGTAGGCCTGGTAAACCTCGACCAGCTTGCGCGTCTGCTCGTCGCGCACCTCCACGTCGCGCGGGCGCTTGCCTTCTTCCTTGTTGCCGGCGATGAACCAGCTCACCTGCTTGGGCACGAAGCGTTCTTCGTCCAGGTTCATGGCCTTGATCACGCGCTTGACGGCGCTGAGCTGGTCGCTGCTGTCCAGGATCTGGAAGCCCTGGGCCAGCCCGGCCAGCTTCCAGTGCGCGCGCAGAAAGCGGTTGCACAGGCCGTGGAAGGTGCCTATCCACATGCCGCGCACGGCCACCGGCAGCATGGCCGACAGCCTTGTCAGCATCTCCTTGGCCGCCTTGTTGGTGAAGGTCACGGCCAGCACGCCGCCGGGCGACACCTGGCCGGTCTGCAGCAGCCAGGCGATGCGCGTGGTCAGCACCCGCGTCTTGCCTGAGCCGGCGCCGGCCAGGATCAGCGCCGGCACCGCCGGCAGCGTGACCGCGGCCAGTTGCTCGGGGTTGAGGTGGCGCAGCAGCGCGGGGGCGTCGGCGGTGGGGGAAGACATGCCGGCATTGTCGGCCACGGCCACGCCGCAGCACATACCGGGGCGCCGCGGCGCCTAAGCGCTCTCGGTCACGCCCGCCAGCACCCGCGCCACCAGCGCCGGCAGCTGGTCCAGCGTGTGTTCCTTGGCCAGCAGCGCGCGCACGCCCAGGGCGGCCGATTGCTCGCGCAGCTCGTCGGAAACGTAGCCGCTGCTGATGATGATGGGCAGGCCCGGCTGCAGGCGCAGCAGGTGCGCGGCCAGCTCCAGGCCCGAGGTCTCGGGCATGTTGTAGTCGCTGACCACCAGGTCGAAGCGGGCCGGCTGGGTGTTGGCCAGCGCCAGGGCCTCGCGCGCGTCGGCGCACACGGCCACGCGGTAGCCCTCGCGCCGCAGCAGGCGTTGCACCATCAGCACCATGACCTCGTCGTCGTCCACGTACAGCAGTTCCTGGCCGATGCCGGCGCGCGGCGCGACGGGTGCGCCGCTGGCCGGGGTGCCCGCAGCCGGCAGCCCCTCGGCGCGCGGCAGGTAGACGTGGAAGGTGCTGCCGCGGCCGGGCGCGCTGTCCACGGCGATGACGCCGCGGTGGCTGCTGACGATGCCGTGCACCACCGACAAGCCCAGGCCCGTGCCCTGCCCCACCGGCTTGGTGGTGAAGAAGGGGTCGAAGATGCGCTCGCAGGTGGCAGCGTCCATGCCGCAGCCGGTGTCGCGCACCCACAAGCGCAGCAGCGGCCCCGGCGCCATGTCGCGCAGCGCCACCGCCCCCGGCGGCGCGCCGGCCAGCGCCTCGACGCCGACCTCGATCAGCCCGCGGCCGTCGGGCAGTGCGTGCCAGGCGTTGGTGCACAGGTTCATCAGCACCTGCTGCAGCTGCGTGGCGTCACCGTCGACCAGCAGGTTGTCGGCGGCCAGCACGGTGTCCAGCCGCACCGAGGCCGGCAGCGTGGCGCGCAGCAACGCCAGGGTCTCGTCGACCACCGGGCGCAAGGCCTGCACCACCCGCGGCCGCGGATCGCGCCGGCTGAAGGCCAGGATCTGCTGCACCAGGATGCGCGCGCGCAGCGCAGCCTTGTTGATCTGCTCCAGGCTGGCGCGCACCGGGTGCGTCTCGGGCACGTCGCCCTGGGCCAGGGCCACGTTGCCCAGGATGCCGGCCAGGATGTTGTTGAAGTCGTGCGCGATGCCGCCGGCCAGCGTGCCGATGGATTCCATCTTCTGCGCTTCGCGCAACTGGCGCTCCAGGCCGCGGCGCTCGGCCTCGGCCTGGCGCCGCTCGGTGACGTCGCGCGCCAGCACGATGAAGCGGCCCGCCCCGCCCTGCGGCGTGGGCTTGGGCGCCACCGACAGCTCGAAGCTGCGCCGGCCGCCGGGCAGGTCCAGCTCGTACTGCAGGCCGCTGGAGTGGCCCTCGATCCAGGCCTGCACGATCGCCGTGCGCACCACCGCGGCCGTCTCCTGCGGCACCACCTCGTCGAGCAGGCGGCCGATGAACTGTTGCGGCTGCGCGAACAGCAGATCGTCGCGCGGCGAGTGGTAGCCGTGGATGCGGCCATCGCTGTCGACGTCGAACAGCAGGTCGGGTATGGCGTCCAGCGTCGCCGCCAGGTCGACCTGAACCACGCGCATCGCGGTGTCGGCCAGCTTGCGCTCGGTCACGTCCTGCAGCGCCCCCTGCAGTGCCGTGACGCGGCCGCCCGTGCCGCGCACGGCCTCGCCGATCATGCGCACGTGCAGGCGCCGGCCGCTGGCGGTGATGGTGTCGACCTCTTCGTCGAAGTCCTGGCCGTCGCGCATGCTCTGCACCAGGCGCGCACGCCAACGCACACGGTGTTCCGGCGCCACCAGGTTGATGGCCAGCGAGGTGTCCACCTCCTGCCCGGGCTCGAGCTCGAGCATCGCGCGCAGTTCGCCCGAAAAGTGCAGCCGCGTGCCGGCCCGCTCGAACACCCAGCCCCCCAGGCGCGCCACGCGCCCGGCCACGCGCAGGCGCGCCTCGGTACGCCGCAGTTCCTCCTCGGCCCGCTTGCGCTCGGTGATGTCGGCGGCCACGATGAAGCAGCCCTGCCGCTGTGCGGGCGCCGCCACGTGGCCGTCGGGCACCAGGGTGACCATGGCATCGCGCGCGCCCTCGGCGGTGTCGAGCACGAGATCGAAGGTCACGGTGTTGCCGGCCTGGACGTGCAGCAGCGCCTGGCCGATGCGCGCCTGGGCCTCTGCCCCCAGCAGCGCGGCCAGGGGCCGGCCCAGCAGGTCCGCGGCCGGCCGGCCGAACCAGCGCTCGCAGGCCGGGTTGACGAAGAGCATGCGCGCGTCGGCGTCCAGCTGCGCCACCGGCCCGGGCAGCGCCGCCGTCACCGCCGAGAGCTGCGCCTCGCGCTGGCTCAGCGCCTGCACCATGCGCAGGCGCTCGCCCACGTCGCTGATCACCAGCACCACGCCTTCGATGGCGCCCGAGGCGCCGCGGATGGGTGCGGCCGTGTCGGTGATCTGCAGCTCGCTGCCGTCGCGCGCGATCAGCAGGGCCTCCTGGGCCCCGCCGACGACCGCGCCGCGCGCCAGCACTTGGGCCACCGGGTCCGGCGTCGGCACGCGTGTGGCGGCGTCCATCAGGCGCAGCCGCGTCGCCAGCGGCTGGCCCAGGGACTCGGCCGCGCTCCAGCCGGTCATGCGCTCGGCCGCGGCGTTGAGCCGGGTGATGCGGCCCTGCGGGTCGGTGGCGATCACCGCGTCGGCGATGGAGTGCAGCGTGGTGGCCAGGCTTTGTTCGCTGCCCCGCAGCCGTTCCTCGTCGCGCATGCGGTCGCTGATGTCCATGTGCGTGCCCACCATGCGCAGCGCGCGGCCGGCGGCGTCGCGCTCGACCACGCGGCCGCGGTCCAGCACCCACACCCAGTGGCCCGCGCGGTGGCGCAGGCGATAGGTCTGCTCGTAGGTCGGACTGCGGCCCTCGATGTGGTCCTGGCGCGTGGCCACGGCGCGGGCGGCGTCCTCGGGATGCAGCAGCGAGCGCCAGGTGGCCTCGTCGGCGCCGATCTCGCCAGCGGCATGGCCGAGCATGCTGTGCCAACGCTCGTTGACCGTGCCCTGGCCGCGCAGGAGGTCGGCGTCCCACAGCGCCAGGTCGGCGCCGTGCAGGGCCAGTTTCAGGCGCTCGGTGTCGATCACCAGGCGGCGCTGCGCCTCGCTGCTCATGCGCTCGATCACCGCGCGGCGGCGCTGGCCACGCAGCAGCGCCACCCAGGCCGCCACGGCCAACCCGGCCAGCAGCGCTGCCAGCAGCGCGGTCTGCTGCTGCCACCGCGCCAGCACCGGAACCAGGCTGCGGCCGACGGCGATGACCAGCGGCTGGTCCAGCGGCAGGCCGGTGGTCCGGATGCGGCGCAGTGCCACCTGGCCCACGCCGGCGCCGCTTTCGGGCACCAGGGCGGTCTCGGTGCCGCCGTCGCCCAGGGCGCCCAGCAGCAGGGACCGCTGGGCCGGCTCCGGCAGGGGCACGCCCTGCGTCGCGGCCACCGCGACCCCGGTCTCCAGCAGCACCGCAGCCCACATGCCGGGGCTGTCCAGCGCGGCGGCCAGCGGCAGCTGCAACTGGGCGGGCGCGAGCCGGGCCGTGAGCAGGCCGCCCACGCCGCCGCGGTCATCGGGCAGGGCGATGGCCAGCAGCAGGCCGGCCTCGCCCTCCAGGGGGTCGACAGGCGCCTCGACCACCAGCCGCCCCGCGGCAACCCGCTGCGCGGCACGCAGGAAGAAGGCGCGGCGCGACGCTTCGCGGCCCGGCCACTGGGGCGCGCTGGCCGCCTCGACCTCGCCCTGCGCGCCCAGCAAGACCAGCGCCTCGATGCCCGGAATGGCCTGGCCCAGCTCGGCCAGGTGCTGGCCCACGCGCTGGGGCGAGGCCCTGGCGCTGCCAGGCTCGAGGCCCTCGCGCACGCTCAGCAGTGCGGCATAGGCGCCGCCCAGCTGCCCGGCCAGGCCACGTTCGATGTCGCGGGCCTTCTCTTCGAGCCGGGCGCGCTCTTGCTCGACCAGCACCTGGCGCAGGTCCAGGCGATCCCACGCCAGCGCCATGCCCAGCAGCAGCGCAAACAGCAGCAGCAGGCCGCGCTCACGTCGCAGGCGCTGGCGCGGAGCGGTCGGGGGGTCGGGAGGGGGGGGGAAATCCAGGGCCATGACAGAGGCCGCAGGCTAACATCCGAAGTTCTGCCGCCCCTCCAAATACGTCGCGCTTCGGCCATGGAAATCTTCGACTACGACAACATCCTGTTGCTGCCACGCAAGTGTCGCGTCCAGAGCCGCAGCGAGTGCGACGCGTCGATGGAATTCGGCGGCAGGCGCTTCGCGCTGCCGGTGGTGCCGTCGAACATGAAGACCGTGGTCGACGAGCCCATCAGCGAGTTGCTGGCGCGCAGCGGCCACTTCTACGTGATGCACCGCTTCGACCTCGACAACGTGGCCTTCGCGCGGCGCATGCGCGACAAGGGGCTGTTCGTGAGCATCAGCCTGGGCGTCAAGCCGGAAGACTTTGCCGTGGTCGACCGCCTGGCGGCCGAGGGCCTGGGCGCCGACTACATCACCATCGACATCGCCCACGGCCACGCCGACAGCGTGCGCAGGACCATCGAGCACATCAAGGCGCGGCTGCCGGCGAGCTTTGTCATCGCCGGCAACGTGGCCACGCCCGAGGCGGTGATCGACCTCGAGAACTGGGGCGCCGACGCCACCAAGGTGGGCGTGGGCCCGGGCAAGGTGTGCATCACCAAGCTCAAGACCGGCTTCGGCACCGGCGGCTGGCAGCTCAGCGCGCTGAAGTGGTGCGCGCGCGTGGCCACCAAACCCATCATCGCCGACGGCGGCATACGCCACCACGGCGACATCGCCAAGAGCGTGCGCTTCGGCGCGGCCATGGTGATGGTGGGCTCGCTCTTCGCCGGCCACGAGGAATCCCCCGGCGCCACGGTCGAGGTCGACGGCAAGCGCTACAAGGAGTACTACGGCAGCGCCAGCGATTTCAACAAGGGCGAGTACAAGCACGTCGAAGGCCTGCGCATCCTCGAGCCCATCAAGGGCCGCCTGCCCGACACCCTGCGCGAGATGCGTGAAGACCTGCAGAGCAGCATCAGCTACGCCGGCGGGCGCGTGCTGATGGACCTGAAGAAGGTCAACTACGTGGTGCTGGGCGGCGAAAACGCGGGCGAGCACCTGTTCCTGTAGGCACCCGCCCCCCGGCCGCGCTGGTTCAGCGCGCCAGCATGCCCTGGCGCTCGCCCGGCTCGGGGCCCAGGCGGCGCGCTGCTCGCAGGGCCAGCGGCTGGGCACGACCGGCTGCCACCGCACAGGCGCTGGGGCCGATGTCGGCGTAGCGGCCAGCGGTGTCCATCAGCGGGTCGTCCCAGCTGCCCTGGGTGACGGTGAAGTCCTCGGCCACCGGGCAGGTGGCGTCGAAGCCGTCGAAGTAGCGGCCTTCGTTGAGGTGGTTCACGCTCTCGAAGTTGACCGCGCTGTAGGTGATGCCGCACTGGCTTCGGGCATTGAAGCCCACCGGCTTGCCGCAGGTGGTTTCGCCGATGGACACCACCTGAACACCGGCGCCGCGCAGGCCGTTGATCACCTGTTCGCTGGACGAGCAGGTGCGCCGGCCGGTGAGCACGAAGACGCGCGGCACGCCCAGCGAATTGCCCAGGCTGGCGAACCCGAAGCTACTGTTGAGCCCGGTGTTCTGGTCGTTGTACAGCAGCTTGGCATAGCTGCGGCCGCTGCCGCGCAGGCCGGCGATGTAGGACGCCAGCGTGGCCCCGGTGGACACGAAGCCGCCGCCGTTGTAGCGCAGGTCCAGCACCAGGTCGTCGACGCGGTTGCTCTTGAACAGCGCAAAGGCGGCCTCCATCGGGGTGGCCGCCTGGTCGATCATGTCCTTGACATTGACATAGCCCACGAGCCGCCCGCCGGCGGTCCGCATCAGCGCGGCGCCAGTCACCGGGCTGAGGGCGAATTCGGCCGAGCGCAGCACCACCGTGCGGTCGGCGACGCCGGCGCGGCGGAGCACCAGGGTCAGCGTCTGGCCGGGCTGCGTGGCGTTGAGCGCGGAAAAGTCGTCGGCAGCGACCAGATCCGCCGCGCTGCGGCCGTTGATGGCCATGACGCGGTCGCCCCGAAGCACCCCGGCCGCCGCTGCGGGCGACCGCGGTTCGACGTAGCGCACGTACAGCGGCAACGCACCGTTGCCGGCCACTTCGAGCCCGGCCACCGACACGCCCCAGCCCAGGGACGCACCGTCCGTGAAAAAGCGGTCGAAGCTGGCATCGGTCTCGCTGTTGCTCCAGCGGTCGGCCGGAAAGCGCGCGTCGGTGCCGGTGTACAGCAGCGCATCGAAATAGTCGCGCGGGTCGGTGTAGGGCGCCGGGTCGGGCCGCGGCGACATGTCGTACCAGAAGTACCGGTCGCCCATGTACGCGCCCAAGGCGGCCTTCTGGTCGAACAGGCCGCAGCTGGCGGGCTGGAAGCCGGCGCTGCCGCCGCCACCGCCGCAGGCGGCCAGCAGGCCGGCCAGCGTGATGGCTGCCAGGCGTCCGGCCCAGCGTCGGGTAGGAACTCGCTTCATCGTCACCTCTGTGCGTATGCGCCGGGGCGGGCCCGGCCTTCGGCGCCGCCGGGGCCGCCACCTACAATCCAAACTCCCACTGCCCCGCTTTCGTTGACACGGCCGCGTCGCCGGTTTGTGTCGCATTGTCCGGCCGCGCGCCGCAGGGCCGGTGCCGGCCGCGACCCACTTTCCACGCCATCATGACCGAACTCGCCAAGTCGTTCGAACCCGCCGCCATCGAGGCCCGCTGGGGCCCGCGCTGGGCCAGCACCGAGGCGCACCAGCCTACGCTGGATCCGGCCCGCGCCAGCTTCGCCATCCAGCTGCCGCCGCCCAACGTCACCGGCACGCTGCACATGGGGCACGCGTTCAACCAGACCATCATGGATGCGCTGACGCGCTACCACCGCATGCGCGGCCACAACACGCTGTGGCTGCCGGGCACCGATCACGCCGGCATCGCCACGCAGATCGTGGTCGAACGCCAATTGCAGGACAAGGGCCAGTCGCGCCACGACCTGGGGCGCAAGAACTTCGTGGCCCAGGTGTGGGACTGGAAGGCCAGCTCCGGCGCCACCATCACCAACCAGATGCGCCGCCTGGGCGACAGCGTGGACTGGTCGCGCGAGTACTTCACGATGGACGAGAAGCTCTCGACCATCGTCACCGAGACCTTCGTGCGCCTGTTCGACGAAGGTCTGATCTACCGCGGCAAGCGCCTGGTGAGCTGGGACCCGCAGCTCAAGAGCGCGGTGTCCGACCTGGAGGTCGAAAGCGAAGAGGAAGACGGCTTCCTGTGGCACATCCGCTACCCGCTGGAAGATGGCAGCGGCAGCGTGGTCGTGGCCACCACGCGGCCGGAGACCATGCTGGGCGACACCGCGGTGATGGTGCACCCCGAGGACGAGCGCTACACCGCGCTGGTGGGCCGGCGCGTGCGGCTGCCGCTGTGCGAGCGGCTGATACCGGTGATCGCCGACGCCTATGTGGACCGCGAATTCGGCACCGGCGTGGTCAAGGTCACGCCGGCGCACGACGCCAACGACTACGCCGTGGGTCAGCGCCACGGCCTGCCGATGATCGGCGTGCTCGACCTCGACGCCAAGATCAATGACCAGGCACCGGCCGCCTACCGCGGCCTGGACCGCTTCGTCGCGCGCAAGCGGGTGGTGGCCGACCTGGACGCCGCTGGCCTGCTGGTCGAGACCAAGAAGCACCGCCTCACCGTGCCGCGCTGCGCGCGCACCGGGCAGGTGGTGGAGCCGATGCTCACCGACCAGTGGTTCGTGGCCGTCAACAAGGCCGGCCATGACGGCAACAGCATCGCCGAGAAGGCGCGCCAGGCGGTCAGCAGCGGCCAGGTGCGCTTCGTGCCCGAGCAATGGGTCAACACCTACAACCACTGGATGGACAACCTGCAGGACTGGTGCATCAGCCGCCAGCTGTGGTGGGGCCACCAGATCCCGGCCTGGTACGGCACGGGTGGCGAGCTGTTCGTGGCGCGCAGCGAATCCGAGGCGCGCCAGCGCGCGGCGGCCGCCGGCTACAGCGGCGCGCTGACGCGCGACGAAGACGTGCTCGACACCTGGTACAGCTCGGCCCTGGTGCCCTTCAGCACCCTGGGCTGGCCCGACAAGACCGTCGAGCAGCAGCTGTTCCTGCCCAGCACCGTGCTCGTGACCGGCTTCGACATCATCTTCTTCTGGGTCGCCCGGATGATCATGATGACCACGCATTTCACCGGCCAGGTGCCCTTCCGCGACGTCTACATCCACGGCCTGGTGCGCGACGCGCAAGGCCACAAGATGAGCAAGAGCGAAGGCAACGTGCTCGACCCGGTGGACCTGATCGACGGCATCCAACTGGGCCCGCTGCTGGACAAGCGCACCACCGGCCTGCGCAAGCCCGAGACCGCACCGCGCGTGCGCAAGCAGACCGAGAAGGAATTTCCGCAGGGCATTCCCGCCTTCGGCGCAGACGCGCTGCGCTTCACCATGGCCAGCTACGCCACGCTGGGCCGCAACATCAACTTCGACAGCAAGCGCTGCGAGGGCTATCGCAACTTCTGCAACAAGCTCTGGAACGCCACGCGCTTCGTGCTGATGAACTGCGAAGGCCAGGACTGCGGCCTGCAGGAGCACACCGCGGCCGATTGCGCGCCCGGCGGCCCGCTGCAGGGCTACCTGCACTTCAGCCAGCCCGACCGCTGGATCGCCGGCGAGCTGCAGCGCGTCGAGGCCGCGGTGGCCCAGGGCTTTGCCGACTACCGGCTGGACAACGTGGCCAACGCCGTCTACGCCTTCGTCTGGGACGAGTACTGCGACTGGTACCTCGAGATCGCCAAGGTGCAGATCGCCACCGGCACGCCGGCCGAGCAGCGCGCCACCCGCCGCACGCTGATCCGCGTGCTCGAGACCGTGCTGCGCCTGCTGCACCCGCTGGCACCCTTCATCAGCGCCGAGCTGTGGGAGGCGGTGGCGCCGGTGGCCGGCATGAAGAAGACCGACAGCATCGTCACCGCGCGCTACCCCCAGGCCCAGCCCGAGAAGATCGACCCTGTGGCCGACCAGTGGATGGCGCGGCTCAAGCAGCTGGCCGCCGAATGCCGCCGCCTGCGCAGCGAGATGGGCCTGCCACCGGGCGAACGCGTGCCGCTGCTGACGCTGGGCGACGAGGCCTTCGTGCGCGCCGCCGCGCCGCTGCTGCAGGCGCTGGCGCGCCTGGCCGAGGTGCGGCCGCTGGCCGACGAGGCGGCCTTTGCCGCGGCCACGCAGAACGCCCCGGTGGCCCTGTCCGGTGAGCTGCGCCTGGCGCTGCACGTGGCCATCGACCTGGCGGCCGAGCAGGCGCGGCTGGCCAAGGAGATCGCGCGGCTGCAGGGCGAGATCACCAAGGCCGATGCCAAGCTGGGCAACGAGAGCTTCGTGGCGCGCGCGCCCGCGGCCGTGGTCGAACAGGAGCGTGCGCGCCTGGCCGACTTCAGGCAGGCCCTGGGTCGGCTGCAGGATCAGCAAGCGCGGCTGACAGCGTCGTGCTGAAGTTGCCGCGCGCGGCGTCCATCGCCAGCGCCTCGTCGATGCGCCGCGCCACTGCCCAGGCGCTGCGCACGCGCGACTCGTGCGTGCTGCTGGCCACGCGCGGCGTGACCTGCAGCGTGGCCACCTGGTGCAAGGGGCGGCCCTCGTCCAGGGCCCCGGGCTCCAGGCTGTCCAGCCAGGCGGCGGCCATCGGGCCCTGGGTCAGCGCATGGGCCAGCGCGGCCTCGTCGAACAGGCGCGAGTGCGACAGGCACACGACCACCTGGTTGAGCCTGGCTTCGCTGAGCAGGCGCTCGCCGAACAAGCCCCTGTAGCGCGTGGCGTAGCCCAGCAGCAGGCACAGGCAGTCGCTGCCGCGCACCAGCTCGAGCAGGCTCACCGGCTCGACGCCGGCGCGCTGCCACACCGGGTCGCTGGCGTGCACTCCGGGGTCGTAGCCGGTGACGCGCGCGCCGAAGGCCGACAGCAGTTGCGCCAGCGGCTTGACGGTGGGCGTGATGCCCACCACCCCCACCACCGCGGCGCCCAGCTCGCGGCCCACCCGCAGGCCTTCGGCGTTGCACACCGGCACGCGGCGCAGCAGTTGCAGCAAGGCACCGATGATGAACTCTGCCTCGGCCGCCGCGCTGGCGCCGGCGGGACGCACGACCTCGATGCCGCTGCGCGCGCAGGCGGCGAGGTCTATGTTCTCGGGCCCCGGCGACAGCCGCCCCACCACGCGCAGGCGCGGCGCGAGCTGCAGCAGCTGCGCGTCCAGTGCCACCGCGGGCGGTATCACCAGCGCCCGGGCGTGCTCCAGCGCGGCACGCAGGGCTTGCGGGTCCCTGGCGATCTCGGGCGCTAGGCGCAGCGCGTAGCGCTCGGCCAGCCAGCCCGACACGTCGGCGGCCAGCGCTTCGACGATCAGCACATCCATCGAACCAGTGTGGGCCGCAGCACCGAAGGCGCGAAGCCTCACATGACACAATTCGCTCTTACCCGTACTCGCTGACTCCAGAAATGCTCATACAGAAGGCAATATTCCCGGTGGCCGGTCTGGGAACCCGCTTCCTGCCCGCCACCAAGGCGCAACCCAAGGAAATGCTGCCGGTGGTCGACAAGCCGTTGATCCAGTACGCCGTGGAAGAGGCCTACGCCGCCGGCGTGCGCGAGATGATCTTCGTCACCGGCCGCCACAAGCGCCCCATCGAAGACCACTTCGACATGACCTACGAGCTCGAAGTGGCGCTCGAGAACGCGGGCAAGCAGGAACTGCTGGACGTGGTGCGCAGCGTCAAGCCCGACGACATGGAATGCATCTACGTGCGCCAGGCTCAGGCCCTGGGCCTGGGCCACGCCGTGCTGTGCGGCCAGCGTCTGGTGGGCAACCAGCCTTTCGCCGTGCTGCTGGCTGACGACCTGATGGTCGGCGAGACACCGGTGCTGGCGCAGATGGTCGAGCAATTCAGCGAATGGCGCGCGTCCATCCTGGCCGTGCAGGAAGTGCCGGCCGAGCACACGCGGCGCTACGGCATCGTGGCCGGCACGCAGGTCAATGAACGGGTGATGGACGTGACGCGCATCGTCGAGAAGCCGGCCCCCGAAGTGGCGCCCTCGCGCCTGGGCGTGGCCGGCCGCTACATCCTGACGCCGGGCGTCTTCCACGAGATCGCCACGCAACCGCGCGGCGTGGGCGGCGAGATCCAGCTCACCGACGGCATTGCGTCGCTGCTGCGGCGCGAGAAGGTCTTTGCCTATCGCTACGAAGGCAAGCGCTACGACTGCGGCAGCAAGGAAGGCTTTCTCGAGGCCAACGTCGAGCTGGCCCTGGCGCACCCACTGTTGGGGCCGGGCTTCCGGCAGTTCCTGGAAGGCCTGAAACTCTGATGGCGCCGGGCTGAGGGTCGCAGATGGCGCGGGGGATCCCGTTGCAGACGACACCGCGCCGCACCCCACCGAATCCAGCCGAGATCCGGACGCCATCGCCCTGATCGAACCGGAGCGTGCGGCCTACGGCGAGCAGCATGAATCCAGGCATCGCAGGTCGGGCCTGCCTGGCCTGCTGCCCCGTGCACCCTTACCCCGCGCTGCTCGGTCTGCGTGGGTGTCATCGGCCAGGCGCGGCAGTGGCGCCGCAACCGGCTTGGAGGGGCACGGCCCTGCGCGATGAACAAGCTGTTCCTCATTCGCATCGCTCTCACGCCGACAGCTTGGGGCTAGGTTTCCGGCGCTCGGGACCGTGTGAGCAATCCAGGCCGATCCAGCCACGGGCGCGGCGAAGGCCGCGCAGAGCCCGCACCATCATCGAGCCCGCCAGCAGCGCCCCCACTGCCCATCAAGACGACGAGGACCGCGATCTATTCCCCGCGCTGATCGCAACGCCGATTCGAATCCACACCCGTCGCCGCCATTGCAGAACCCCGCGGCGCTGCCACCGCCCGCCGCGTGCGCGCGCTCCTGGATGGGGGGCCGCCACATCGTTCAGGCGGTCGGCCTGCCATGGGGTGGTGTGATCTTGAGCCCCAGCCGCCGCGCAAGCTTGTGAAGGTTGCTGGCGTCCAGCCCGAGCTGGCGCGCGGCGGCGGCCCAGTTGTCCTTGTGCAGCGCCAAGGCCTGACGTATGGCCTGGCGCTGGCTGTCCTGCACCACATCCTGCAGCGTGGCCAGCGGTGGTGCGGCCGTGCCGTCTGCCGTGGGCCCCCGTGCATGCGGGGCGGCGGCCATCTCCAGCGCGTCGAGGTCCAGTGTGGCCGCCTCCAGCGTGACGATGTTCTTGCGGTCGGCCCCGCGGCTGACGGCCTTGAGGGCGGCACG
>JALHPY010000060.1 GCA_022842305.1 Rubrivivax sp. | reverse complement strand
GGCGATGCGTCTCACACAGATCAAGCTCTCCGGGTTCAAGTCTTTCGCCGAACCCACCACCTTCCAGATGCCGGGCCAGCGCGTCGGCGTGGTGGGGCCCAATGGCTGCGGCAAGAGCAACATCATGGACGCCGTGCGCTGGGTGCTGGGCGAGAGCAAGGCGTCCGAGCTGCGCGGCGAGTCCATGCAGGACGTCATCTTCAACGGCAGCGGCCAGCGCAAGCCGGCCAGCCGCGCCAGCGTGGAGCTGGTCTTCGACAACACGCTGGCGCGCGCCGGCGGCCAGTGGAACAGCTTTGCCGAGATCGCCGTCAAGCGCGTGCTCACGCGCGACGGCACCAGCAGCTACTTCATCAACAACCAGCCGGTGCGCCGCCGCGACGTGCAGGATGTATTCCTGGGCACCGGCCTGGGCCCGCGGGCCTACGCCATCATCGGCCAGGGCACCATCAGCCGCATCATCGAAAGCCGCCCCGAGGAACTGCGTTTGTTCCTGGAAGAGGCCGCCGGCGTCAGCAAGTACAAGGAACGCCGGCGCGAGACCGAGAACCGGCTCAAGGACACGCGCGAGAACCTCACGCGCGTGGACGACATCCTGCGCGAACTGAACGCCAACCTCGACAAGCTCGAATCGCAGGCCCAGGTGGCGCAGCAGTACCGCACGCTGCAGGAGCAGGGCACGCTCAGGCTGCACCAGCTGTGGTTCCTGAAGCACCGCGACGCCACCGGCGAAGAGCAGCGCGTGCGCGCCGCCGCCGACCAGGCCGCCACCGCGCTGGAAGCGCGCCTGGCCGAGCTGCGCCACGTCGAGGCCGAGCTGGAATCGGTGCGCCAGGCACATTACGCCGCCAACGACGAGCTGCACGCCCGCCAGGGCAGCCTGGGCGAGGCGGCGCTCGAGGTCAGCCGGCTGGAAGAGCGCATCCGCTACGTCGTTGAAGGCCGCCAGCGCGCCCAGGCGCGGCTGGCCGAGCTGAAGGCCCAGAACACGCAGTGGGCCGAGCGCCAGGAAACCAGCGCCGCCGAGCTGGAAGACATCGCCGGGCAGATCGTCGCCGCCGAAGAACAGGCCGAAACGCTGGTGGCCCAGGCCGAAGAGCAGTCTTTCGAGCTGCCCGCGCTCGAAGACGCGGTGCGCGCCGCCCAGGCCACGGCCAACCAGCAGCGCGGCGCCGTGGCCCAGGTGCAGCAGCAGATCCAGGTGCTGGCGGCCGAAAGCCGCAGCGTGGACGAGCAGTCGCGCCAGCTGCGCGCGCGGCGCGAACGCCTGGCCGGCGAGCGCCAGGGCCTGCAGGCGCCCGACCTGACGCGGTTGGAACAGCTGCGCGTGCAAGAGGCCGTCGCCGCCGAGACGCGCGAGCTGGCCGACGCCCGCCTGCACGAGCTGAGCGAACAGGTGCCGGCGCTGGACGAACAGCGCCGTGCCGCGCAGGAACAGGTCAACCGCGAATCGGGCCGCCAGGCCGACATCGGCGCGCGGCTCGAAGCCCTGCGCGCGCTGCAGGACAAGGTGCAGACCGAAGGCAAGCTCAAGCCCTGGCTCGAGCGCCACGGCCTGGCCGGCCTGCCCGGGCTGTGGAAGCAGGTGCACATCGAGCCCGGTTGGGAGACTGCCCTGGAAGCCGCGCTGCGCGAACGCCTGGGCGCCTTGTCGGTGGGCCGTCTGGACACGGTGCGCGCCTTTGCCGCCGATGCGCCACCGGCGCGGCTGGCCTTTTACGCTTTACCTGCTGGCGCCATCGCCAGCACCCACAAGACCCTGCCGCGCCTGAGCGACCTGCTGCGTCTGGGCGACGCTGGCCTGCAGGCCTTGCTGTCCGACTGGCTGGAAGGCGTGTACACCGCGCCCGGCATCGACGAAGCGCTGGCGCAGCGCGCGCTGCTCACGCATGGCGAGGTCATCATGACCCGCGAAGGCCATGCCGTGAGCCAGCACGCCGTGGCCTTCTACGCGCCGGATTCCGAACAAGCCGGCATGCTGGCCCGCGCCCAGGAGATCGAGAACCTAGCCCGCCAGCAGCGCGCCCAGGCGCTGATCGCGGACGAGTCGCGCAGCGCCTCGGTGCGGCTGGAAGCGGCCTACACCGAAGCCGCGCAGCGCCTGCAACAGCTGCGGCGCGAGGCCGCCGAGGCGCAGACCCGCGCCCACACGCTGCACGTCGAGCTGCTGCGCCTCAGCCAGCAGGCCGAGGCCGCGAGCACCCGGCGCGAGCAGCTGGCGGGCGAGCTGGCCGAGATCGACGCGCAGCTCGAAGGCCTGGACGAGCGCCGCGCGCTGGGCGAGGGCCGCTTCGAAGATCTGGACATCGAGCTGGGTAATGCACAAGAACGTCATGCCAGCCTGGAAGACGCTGTCATCGCCGCCGAACGCCGCCTGGCCGACGCGCGCGAGCAGCAGCGCGCGCTGGAACGCCAGGCGCAGGAGGCGCGCTTCCAGGCGCGCGCGTTGGCAGCGCGCCGCGACGAACTGCAGCGCGCCATCGAGACCGCGGCGGCGCAGGTGGCGGCCAACGTGCAGGCGGGTGCCCAGCTCGAACTCGAGCTGGGCAGCTTCGACGACGCCGCGGCCGGCTCGGGCCTGCAGGCGGCGCTGGCGCTCAAGCTCGAACGCGAACAGGCGCTGGGCCTGGCGCGCAGCCGCTACGACGACCTGAGCGCGCAGCTCAAGCGCGCCGACGAACAGCGCCTGGGCTTCGAGCGCAGCCTGGAGCCGCTGCGCGAGCAGATCACCAAGCTGCAGCTGGAACTGCAGGCGGCGCAACTGGGCGGCGCCCAATACCTGGAGCAGCTCACCGCCGCGGCCGTCGACCTGGAAGCGTTGGCCGCGGGCATCGCCGACGGCGGCGTCAAGCTGTGGGGCCTGCAGACCGAGATCGACCGCATCCAGAAGGACATCAACGGCCTGGGCGCGGTCAACCTGGCGGCGCTGGACGAGCTGAGCGCGGCGCGCGAACGCAAGACCTTCCTGGACGCGCAGAACGCCGACCTGGACGAGGCCATCAAGACGCTGGAAGACGCCATCCACAAGATCGACCTGGAAACGCGCGACCTGCTGGCCAACACCTTCAACCAGGTCAATGAACATTTCGGCCGCATGTTCCCCAGCCTGTTCGGCGGCGGCAATGCGCGCCTGGTGATGACGGGCAGCGAGATCCTGGACAGCGGCGTGCAGGTCATGGCGCAGCCGCCGGGCAAGAAGAACAGCACCATCCACCTGTTGTCGGGCGGCGAGAAGGCGCTCACCGCCATCGCCCTGGTGTTCGCGATCTTCCAGCTCAACCCCGCGCCCTTCTGCCTGCTGGACGAGGTGGACGCGCCGCTGGACGACGCCAACACCGAGCGCTACAAGAACCTGGTCACCGAGATGAGCAAGGGCACGCAGTTCCTGTTCATCAGCCACAACAAGATCGCCATGGAGATGGCCGAGCAGCTGATCGGCGTGACCATGCAGGAGCAGGGCGTGTCACGCATCGTCGCGGTGGATATGGAATCCGCCGTCAGCCTGGCCGAGCTGGGCTGAGCGCGCCGCGCATGAAGCTCGGCACCGCGCTCGCCCTGTTCGGCGCCCTGTTGCTGGCGCTGCTGGCGCTGCACGGCTGGTGGAGCACGCGCCGCGCGCGGCCGCGGCGCGCCGAGGAGGCCGCTCAAGCCGAGCGCATAGAGCCGCCGCTGCACGGCAGCAAGGACGCCGCCGACACCGTGGCCCAGGCCGACACTGACAGCGATGCCGGCCCCGACACCGAACCCGCGCCGCTGCGCCCGCCGCCGCCGCGGCCGACACTGCGCCTGGACGCGCTGATCGACGCGCTGGTGCCGCTGGCGCTGGACGCGCCGGTCAGCGGCGAGCTGCTGCTGGCCCACCTGCCGCCCACGCGCCGGGCCGGCAGCAAGCCCTTCTACATCGAGGGCCTGGACACCGAGACCGGCAGCTGGGAAGCGCCCGCGCCGGGCCGGCGCTATGGCGAGCTGCAGGCCGGCGTGCAGCTGGCCAGCCGCAGCGGGCCGCTCAACGAGATCGAGTATTCCGAGTTCGTGCAGAAGCTGCAGGTCTTCGCCGAGGCCGTGGGCGCCAGCCCCGACGCACCCGACATGCTGGAGGTGGTGGCGCGCGCGCGCGAGCTCGACGCGCTGAGCAGCCCGCTGGACGTGCAGCTGACCATGACCTTGCGCACCCTGGGCGTGGCCTGGTCGGTGGGCTTCGTGCAGCAGGTGGCGGCGCGCCACGGCTTCGTGCCCGGCGCGGTGCCGGGGCGCTTCGTGCAGCCCGGCGTCGACGAAGGCGCGCCACCCATGCTGGTGCTGGCCGTCAACGCGCAGGCCGCGCTGGCCGACGACGCCCAGGGCAGCGCGGTGCGCGAATGCACGCTGACGCTGGACGTGCCCCAGACTCCCGAGAGCGCCGAGCCTTTCCCGGCCTGGCACCACGCCGCCATGCGCCTGGCCGAAGACCTGGACGCGGGCGCGGTGGACGACGAGGGTCACCCGGTCACGCTGCACGCCTACGCCGCCATCGGCCAGGAACTGGGTGGGCTGTACCGCCGGCTGGAGGCGCTGGACCTGGCCGCGGGTTCACCCGCGGCGCGGCGCCTGTTCAGCTGAAATCCGCGGCCGGGGCCGGCCGCGGCGTTAAATTTGTGGCTGCACCGACGCGCGCACCCGGGCCTTGCCGCCGCGGCGTCGATCCGATCCTGAGGAACTGCACGTTCGATGAACAGTCTTGGCCGAAAGGTGCTCGTCGCGGCGCTGTGCGCACTGGCGTTTCTGGGCACCCTGTATGTGCTGGTGAGCCAGGAGCTGGACGCCTGGCACGATGCTTCTGCCTACGTCATGCGCGACTACCAGCGCGCCATCCTCGACGGCGAGTTCCACGCCGCCCTGGCGCGCGGCGCGGGTGAGCTGGCCAGCTTTGCGCTGAGCGGCAACCTCGACTACCTGGACGAGGCACGCGAGGCGCTGGACCGTGCGCGCGCGGCCGCAGACTCGCTGCAGGCGCTGGCCAGGATCGAGAAGCCCGGTGTCGGCCTGGACCACCAGCAGTTTCTGCAGTTGCAGCAGGGCCTGCTGAAGGCGGTTCAGGGTGCGCTGGACCAGGTGGCCGCCTTGCCGGCCGACGGCCGCGCCGCCTCGGAGGCGCTGGCCAGCATCTACGGGCACGAGGCCGACGGCGACCTGCTCTGGCGCAGCATCACCGCGCACCACCTGGCGGAAAAGGAGGAGAACATGCAGACGCTGCACGACCACAGCGGCCGTGCGCACCTGCTGTTCCGCGCGGGGCTGGTGACGTGCATGCTGGTCGGCGGCCTGATCTTCTATTACGTGCGGCGGCGCATGGTGGCGCCGCTCACGGTGCTGGCCGACCTGACACGGTCGGTGGCAGCGGGCAACCTGGCAATGCGCGCCCGGGTCACGCAGAACGACGAGATCGGGCAGTTGCAGCGCAGCTTCAACCAGATGATGGTCGAGCTGGGCGGGCAGCGCGAGCAGCTCAATTCGCTGATCTCGAACCTGGCCAGTTCCCGAGACACGGCCGAGCAGGCCAACCGCGCCAAGTCGGACTTCCTGGCCAACGTCAGCCACGAACTGCGCACGCCCATGAACGGCGTGCTCGTCAGCCTGGAACTGCTGCACGAGACCGCGCCCAACCCCGACCAGCGCGACCTGGCCGACATGGCGCGCACCAGCGCGCGGCGCCTGCTGGGGTTGTTGAACGATCTGCTGAGCTTCTCGCGCATGGAGGCCGGGCGGCTGGCGCTGCAGTCCGAGGACTTCGATCTGCGCGCACTGGTGCGGCAGATGGTCGAGCTGCACGGCCAGCGCGCCACGGCCAAGGGCGTGGCGGTGAGCTACCGCATCGACGATGCACTGCCCGGCAGTCTTTGCGGCGACCCGCTGCGCCTGGGCCAGGTGCTGCTCAACCTGCTGGACAACGCCATCAAGTACACCGACCACGGCAGCATAGAAGTGGCCGTGGCGCTGGCCGAGCCGGCCGCAGCCGCGCCGCCGCCCGCGCCGGGCGAAGAAGCCCCGGTGTGGCTGCGCTGCAGCGTCAGCGACACCGGCGTGGGCATAGCGCCTGAAGCCGCGCAGAAGATCTTCCAGCCCTTCTACCAGGTCGAAGGCACCGGCAGCGCCTGGCGCGAAGGCCTGGGCCTGGGCCTGGGCATCGCCCGTGAACTGGCGCAACTGATGGGCGGCGTGCTGGCCTTCGAGAGCACGCCCGGCCAGGGTTCGCGCTTCTGGTTCACGGCTCGGCTGATGCCGGCCACGCGCTGCGTGAAGGCCGCGCCGGCGGCGCCGCCGCCCGGGCAACTGCCGCCGGGCAAGCGTGTGCTGCTGGCCGAGGACCACGTGAACACGCGCGAGGTCATGGCGCGCATGCTGCAGCGTCGCGGCCTGACCGTGGCCACGGCCGAGAACGGGCGCCAGGCGCTGGAGCTGGCGCGCGCGCAGGACTTCGACCTGGTGATGATGGATTGCCGCATGGACGTGATGGACGGCTTCGAGGCCACGCGCGGCATCCGTGCCATCGACGGGCCGCGTGCGCGCGTGCCCGTCATCGCGCTCACCGCCTTCGGCCTGACCGGCACGCGCCAGGACTTCATCGTCGCCGGCTTCGACGACCTGGTGATCAAGCCCTATTCGCTGGAAGACATCGAGGCCATGCTGCACCGCTGGCTGCTGCGCCCGGGTGCAGACGACGCACAAGGCGTCGCCCCGGCCGCAGACGCGGCCTGATCCTCAGCCTTCCAGCGCCGCCAGCAGCTCGCGCGACGTGCTGCTGCAGCCGATGATGCCGCCCTGGGCCACCAGCATGGCCAGCGCCACGCGCTTGAACTCGGGGAAGTAGCTGGCGGTGGCGTCCTCGACGATCAGGCATTCGTAGCCGCGGTCGTTGGCCTCGCGCATGCTGGTCTGCACGCAGACTTCGGTGGTCACGCCGGTGAACACCAGGTGCGTGATGCCGGCGCCCAGCAAGCGCTCGTGCAGGCCACCCGGCAGGCAGGTACCCCAGAACATGCCTTTGCCGGGCTTGTCGATGACCCATTCGCCCGCAGCCGGGGCCAGCGCCGGGATGATGTCGGCGCCCGGCTCGCCGGCCACCAGCAGCCGGCCCATGGGGCCGGGGTCGCCGATGCGCAGGCTGGGCTCGCCGCGCTCGCGCTTGGCCGGCGGACAGTCCGACAGGTCCGGGCGGTGGCATTCGCGCGTGTGCAGCACCGGCCAGCCACGTGCGCGCCAGGCGGCCAGCAGCGCGGCGATGGGGGCGATGGCGCTGTGCAGCCGCGTCACGTCGTTGCCCAGGCTGGCACCAAAGCCACCGGGCTCGACAAAGTCGCGCTGCATGTCGATGACCACCAGCGCCGTGCGGCCCGGGGTCAGCGTGTAGTCGAAAGGGCGGGCCGGGATCTTGGTCATGCGGAGGCCATCTCGGCAGGGGCGGCTGCATGGCCGGCGGCCGCTTCGGCGGCGTGGCCGCCCGCATGTCCACCCGCATGTCCACCCATGTGCGCGCCCAGGGTCAGGCGGTCGGCACCGGCGGCGGCGCATTCGAAGACGATGCGGCCTTCGCTCATCACCACGATGCGGTCCGACAGTTGCATCAGCTCGTCCAGGTCTTCGCTGACCAGCAGCACCGCGGTGCCGCGGTTGCGCGCCGCGACCAGGCGGTCGTGGATCTCGGCCACGGCGGCGAAGTCCAGGCCGAACACCGGGTTGCTGACCAGCAGCAGGTCGGCGGCTTCGGCCAGCTCGCGCGCCAGCACGGCGCGCTGCACGTTGCCGCCGGACAGCGACCGGATGGGCGCGCCTTCGCCCTGGGTCTTGACGCCGTACTCATGGATCAGCGCGCGCGCCTTGTCGCGCAGCACGTGGCCGCGCAGCCAGCCGCCGTGGGCCGCGGGCGGCGCGTCGAACACGCGCAGGCCCATGTTGTGGCCCACGCTCAGGTCGCCCACGCAGGCGTTGCGCAAGGGTTCCTCGGGCAGGCTGCGCACCTTGAGGCGGCGGTTCTGCGCGCGCGTGGCGTGGAAGCGCTCGGCCGAGACGCGCACCTCGCCGCTGTCGATGGCGCGCTGGCCCACCAGGGCCTCCATCAGCTCGCGCTGGCCGTTGCCCGAGACGCCGGCCACGCCCACGATCTCACCGGCGTGCACCGTCAGGTTCAGGCCGTGCACAGCGGTTTCGCCGCGGTCGCCGGAGACCAGCAGCTCGCGCACCTCCAGCCGTGGCACGCCCGCTTCACGTGACTCGCGCTCCAGCGTGGCACTGGCCGCGCTGCGGCCTTCGCCCACCATGGCCGCGGCCAGTTGCGCGGCACTGACCTCGGCCACGGCGTGGCTGGCCACCAGCGCGCCGCGGCGCAGCACGCTCACGTCGTCGGCGTGCTCGGCCACCTCGCGGAACTTGTGCGTGATCATCACCACTGTGCAGTCGCCGGCATGGGCGCGCGCCTTGAGCAGGCCCAGCACTTCGTCGGCCTCTTGGGGTGTGAGCACCGAGGTGGGCTCGTCCAGGATCAGCAGGCGCGGCTTCAGGTACAGCTGCTTGAGGATCTCGAGTTTCTGCTTCTCGCCCGCCGACAGGTCCTGCGGCGTGGCGTCCAGGTCCAGGCGGAAGGGGGTGGTCTGCAAGAAGGCTTCGAGCTCGGCGCGCACCGCCTTCCAGTGGATCACCGCCGGCAGGCGGCCGCGCGCCAGCAGCAGGTTCTCGGCCACCGTCATGCCGGGCACCACGGTGAAGTGTTGGTAGACCATGCCGATGCCCAAGTCGCGCGCCACCGTGGGCGAGTGGATGGACTGCTCGCGCCCGTCGATCAGCACCGCGCCGGCATCGGGCGCGTAGTAGCCGACCACGCACTTCACCAGCGTGGACTTGCCCGCGCCGTTTTCGCCCAGCAGCGCGTGCACCGTGCCCGGCCGCACCTTCAGCGACACGGCGTTCAGCGCGGTGAAGGCGCCGAAGCGCTTGCTCAGGTCGTAGGTGTCCAGCGCCAGTGCGTGCAAGGGGGCGTGCATGCCTACAGCCCCTTCATCGCTGCAATCACCGCGGCTGAAGGGGCCACGGCGCCGAACACGCCGCCCTGCATCAACACCATCTTCAGCGCGGCCTCGTGGTTGCCGCGGTCGGTGGCGCCGGTGGCGTCTTCGACGATCAGGCATTCGAAGCCGCGGTCGTTGGCCTCGCGCATGGTGGTGTGCACGCACACGTCTGTCGTTATGCCGGTGAGCACCAGGTTGCGGATGCCCTGTGTGCGCAGGATGAGTTCGAGGTCGGTCGCGCAGAAGCTGCCCTTGCCGGGCTTGTCGATGATCACCTCACCGGGCAGCGGTGCCAGCTCGGGGATGATTTCCCAGCCCGGTTCACCGCGGACCAGGATGCGGCCGCAGGGGCCGGGGTCGCCTATTCCACGGCCCTCTGCACCGATCTGGCGCGAGCGCCAGCGCTTGTTGGCCGGCAGGTCCGACAGGTCGGGCCGGTGGCCTTCGCGCGTGTGGATCACCGGTGCACCCGCGACGCGGAAGGCCGCCAGCAGCGCGGCAATGGCCGGAATGGGCGCGCGCGTCAGCGCCAAGTCGTAGCCCATCTTGTCGACATAGCCGCCGACGCCGCAGAAGTCGGTCTGCATGTCGATGACCACCAGCGCGGTGTTGGCCGCGCGCAGGTCACCGTCGAAGGGCCAGGCGTAGGGGGTGGATGCGACGAAGCTCATCGCGGGCTCATTCGACAGGATTGGGTTCGGCGCCGCGGTAGGCCCGCGTCGGTGCAGCGAAACCACAGGGCGTGCCGTCGCGCACCTGGATGCCGGCGTCCCAGGGCAGGCGGTAGCGGCCGGCCACCATGTCCTGCATGAAGGTATAGGGGCAGTCCTGCGCGCCGCCCTTGACGGCCACGTAGCCGCGATGCCACAGCTGGTAGGGGTTGTTCTCGACACCCCAGCCGGCACGTGCCTCGCGCACCAGGTCGGGCCGCAGTTCGGCGGTCACGATCTCGTCGGGGCGTGCGCCGCCGGCCACCATCACCGTGCCGTCGAAGTTGCAGAACATGGCCTCGCCCATGCTGTCGAAGCTGCCGTCGCTGCCGCACAGGCACACGCTGGCGGTGATGGCGAGGTTTTGAAACGCATTCGCCTGGTTGGTGATCTTCCAGGCGTGGCGTATGGGCGCCGTGTAGCCCGCTGTGCGCAGAATGATCTCGGCGCCCTTGTACGCGGCCTCGCGCGCCATCTCGGGGAACATGCCGTCGTGGCAGATGATGAGCGCCAGCTTGCAGCCCTTGGGGCCGTCGCAGACGGGCACGCCCATGTTGCCCGGCTCCCAGGCCTCCACCGGCACCCAGGGGTGCAGCTTGCGGTAGTACAGGCGGATGCGGCCTTCGTCGTCGATGATCAGGCCGGTGTTGTAGGGGTTGCCTTCATTTGGAAAGTTCGGGTTGATCTCCATGATGGAGAAGCAGCCCCAGATGCGGTGTTCTATGCACGCGCCCTTGAAGGCAGCGACCTCAGGGCCTTCGAGCGAGACCATCAGCTCGGGCGCGGTGCTCATGCTTAAGCCCTGCAACGAGTACTCGGGGAAGACCACCAGGTCCATCGTGCCCAGGTTGCGTCGTGCCTTGCCCACCATGGCGCAGATGCGCTGGGTCTGCGCGGCCAGCTGTGCCGGCGTGTCCACCACCGGCAGTTGCAGCTGCACCAGGCCCACGACCACGCCGTTGGCCGACTTGTTCAGACCACCCAGACCACTCATCGGGACACTCCAAGTTCCAGCGGTGCGCCCTTGATGCTGCGCCGGGGCGAGCAGGTCCACACCAGGATGGCCAGCGTTAACACATAGGGCACGGCATTGAACAGGTGGTAGTAGCCGCTGACGCCCACGCCCTGCAGGGCCGGGCCCAGGGCACCGGCACCGCCGAACAGCAGGGCAGCGCCCAGGCAGCGCACGGGGCTCCAGCGCGCAAAGATCACCAGCGCCACGGCGATCAGGCCCTGGCCGCTGCTCAGGCCTTCGTTCCAACTGCCCGGGTAGTACAGGCTGAGCGATGCCCCGCCCAGCCCGGCAATGGCGCCGCCGGCCACGGTGGCGGCGATGCGTATGCCGTTGACGCTGTTGCCCAGGGCGCGCGCCGCGTCGGCCGAATCCCCCACCATGCGCACCAGCAGGCCCCAGCGCGTGTTCATGAAGGCCCATCCCATGGCCAGCGCCAGCAGCACGCCCAGCGGGAACAGCGCGTTGATCTGCAGGGCCGCCTGCACGTTGGGCGAGTCGCTCCAGCCACCCAGCGGAATGGATGGGATCTGCGGCGCCTGCGGTTGAATCAGCGACTTGCCCAGGTAGAAGGCCAGGCCCGTGCCCAGCAGCATCAGCGCAATGCCCATGGCGATGTCGTTGACGCGCGGCAGCGAGCACACCAGGCCGTGCAGCAGCGCCAGCAGCGCGCCGCTGCCGGCGGCGGCCAGCACGCCGATCCAGGGCGAGCCCGACAGGTAGGCGCCGCCGAAGCCGGCCATGGCGCTGAACACCAGCACGCCTTCCAGGCCCAGGTTGATGCGTCCGGCCTTCTCGGTCAGGCACTCGCCCAGGCTGACAAAGAGAAAGGGCGTGCCCACGCGCACCGCACCGCCCAGCACGGCCAGCAGCACGTCGAAGACGGCGTCCATGCTCAGGCCGCCTTCGCTTGCGGCAGCGGCTGGCGCACCGGCAGCCAGCCCGCCAGCGGCAGCAGCCGCCCGCGCAGCGCCTCACCGGCCAGGATCAGCACGAAGGCAAAGCCCAGCAGCACCTGCACCGATGCATCGGGCAGGCCCATGCGCCGCTGCAGCAGGCTGCCCGCGGCACCGAAACCGCCGAAGAGGATGGCCACCGGTATCACCGCCAGCGGGTGGTGGCGCGCCACGAAGCTCACCAGGATGCCGGCATAGCCCAGCCCGCCAATGAGGGCGGCATTGGCCGAGGTGTGCACCGCCGCCACCTCGATGCCCCCGGCCAGCCCGGCGGCCGCGCCGCCCAGGGCGCAGGCGGTGATGATCAGGCGGTGCGCCGGCAGGCCCACCAGGCGCGCGGCGCGGGCGTTGCCGCCCACCACGCGCGTGGCAAAGCCGTGCGTCGATCCCCCCAGCCACAGCGCGGCCACGCAGCACAGCACCACGCCGAAGGCCAGGCCCCAGTGCACGTCGTAGCCGAACATCGTGCCGATCAGCAGGCTTTCGTCCAGCGGCAGCGTGGACGGCTTGTTCAGGCTGGCCGGGTCGCGCATCGGCCCTTCGACGAAGTGCTTGAACAGCGCGATGGCGATGTAGCCCAGCAGCAGGCTGCTGATGGTCTCGTTGACGCCGCGAAACTGCCGCAGTGCGCCGGCCAGCGCGATCCAGGCCGCGCCGGCCAGTGCCGCCACCAGCAGCAGCATGGCTGTGCCCGCTGCGCCCGCGGGCATCGTCATCAGGTAGGGCAGGCCGGCGCAGGCCAGGCCACCCAGCACCAGCGCGCCTTCGCCCCCGATCACCGTGAGCCCGGCGCGCGCCGGTATGGCCACGCACAGCGCAGTCAGCATCAGCGGCGCGGCGCGCTGCAGCGTGTTCTGCCACGAGAACGCATCGCCGAAGGCGCCCTTGAACAGCAGCGTCCAGGCCTGCAGGGGGTCATGCCCGCCGAACCAGACCCACAGGCCGAACATCAGCAGCGCACCGCTCAGCGCCAGCAGCGGCAGCAAGAAGGCTTCGGCAACGTCGTGCCAGGGCTGGCGGGTCATGGTGCGCTCCGGCGCCGCTGCTTCAGAGCTTGCCGACCACGCCTTCGACCAGGTAGTTCATACCCTCGAGCACCGGGTCGACCTGCTTGAGCACCGTGCCCTTGGGGATGACCACCTTGCCGGTGTTGTCCTTGAGTTCACCCGCAAAGATGTCGAAAGTGCCGGCCACCATCTTGGCCTTGACGGCGTCGGCCGCCTTGCGCGCGGCATCGGGCACCATGCTGCCGTAGGGGCTGGTCTTGACGAAGCCCTGCTGCAGGCCGCCGCGCACGAAGTTGGGATGCGGCTTGCCGGTGCGCGCGGCGTCGATGATCAGCTTGTAGGCGGTCAACCAGTTCCACTCGGCACCGGTGAGGTAGGCGTTGGGCGCCAGCTTGGCCTGGCTGGCGTGGTAGCCGCACACCATCTTGCCGCGCTTGGCCGCGGTCTCGACCACCACCTTGGGGCCGTCCACGTGCATGGTGAAGACGTCGCAGCCCTGGTCGGCCAGGCTGTTGGTGGCCTCGGCCTCTTTGACGGCCATGCTCCAGTCGCCGGTGAAGATCACGCTGGTGGTGATCTTGGGGTCGACCGAGCGCGCGCCCAGGGTGTAGGCGTTGATGTTGCGCAGCACCTGCGGAATGGGCTTGGCGGCCACGAACGCCAGCTTCTTGCTCTTGCTCATGTGGCCGGCGACCACGCCGTTGAGGTACTGCGCCTCGTCGATGTAGCCGAAGAAGCTGCCGGTGTTGTCGGGGTGCTTGCCCTTGGTCCACATGCCGCCGCAGTGGCTGAAGCGCACGTCCTTGGCCTTGCCGGCCACGGCCAGCATGTGCGGCTCGAAGTAGCCGAAGCTGGTGGGAAAGAGCAGCATCGCGCCGTCCTGCGCGATCATGCCCTGCATGGTCTTCTGCACGGCCTGGGTCTCGGGCACGTTCTCTTCTTCGACCACCTTGATGCCGGCCATCTTCTTCACTTCGGCCGCGGCCTCGGCGTGCGCCTGGTTGTAGCCGAAGTCGTCCTTCGGGCCGACGTAGATCATGCCCACGGTCAGCGGCTTCTGCGCCCAGGCCCAGGGTGCAAGGCCGGCCAGCGATGCGGCGGAAATCTGGGCAAGGGCGCGGCGGCGTGAGCTGTCGTGGGTCATGGGGGCTCCTGTGTGGGGGGCGGTCAAGTCGGGCGAGCGGGGCAAAGAGGGGAGAAGGAGGTTGCGACCCGTGTTGGGGCGCTAACTGGTATACCGGGCGGTATCCAGCAAAAGGCGTGCCGCCATCACGCGGCGCCGCGCGGCCGGGCGCGCGCCTCGTGCAGCGTGGCCAGGGTGATCTTGCGGACCTCGGCCTTGCTCTGGTCGATGTGGCTGCGCAGCAGCAGCTGGGCCGCATCGGCCTTGCGCTGGATGACAGCGCGCAAGATCTTGGCGTGCTCGGTGTAGGTGGCGTCTATGCGGTCGGCGCGCGTGAAGTCCAGGCGCCGGATGATGCGGATGCGCTCGGTCACGTCCCAGTGCACGCGCGCGGTCTCGTCGTTGCCCGCGGCGCGCACCAGCGTGGCGTGGAACTGCTCGTCCAGTGCACCGACTTCGCGCCCGTCGGTGATGCGTTCGGCCACCGGCACCAGCCACACCGACTTCAGGGAGTCCAGCGCCGGTGTGGGCTCGCTGCGCACGCACAACCGCGCCACGCTGGCGCATTCCAGGATCACGCGCAGGTCGTACAGCTGCTCGAGCTTGCCGAAGTCCAGCGGCCGCACGTACCAGCCGCTCTTGCTTTCCACGTCCACCAGGCCTTCGTTGCGCAGCCTCAGCAGGGCCTCGCGCACCGGCGTGCGGCTCACGCCCAGGCGCTGGCCCAACTCGGCCTCGGACAGGCGGTCGCCCGGCACCAGCTGGAAATCGTGCATCTGCGCCTTGAGCGTGGCGTATACCTGCTCGGCCAGGTTGCCGCGCTCGGCGCTCACCGGGGGCGGGGGTGCCACGGCCTTCATGCGGGCAGCCCTGCTGCAGCCTGCACCGGGAATCGCGCCGGCCAGCGTGCCACGTGGCACGCGGCCTGGTGTATGGCCAGACCGTCGGCATGCAGCGTGGGTGCCTCGCGCCGGCACCGGTCATGCACGGCCGTGCAGCGGCTGGCAAAGCGGCATACCTGCGGCGGCGGGTCGATGGGGCTTTGTACCTCGCCTTCCAGCCGGATGCGCGGCCCCAGTCCGGGGATGGCCGAGACCAGGGCCTGGGTGTAGGGGTGGGCCGGGTGGTCGAAGACGCTGGACGAAGGCCCGGTCTCGACGATGCGGCCCAGGTACATCACGGCCACGCGCTCGGTCAGCAGGCGCACCACGTTCAGGTCGTGGCTGACGAAGAGCGTGGACAGGCCCAGATCGCGCCGCAGACGGTCCAGCAGCTGCAGCACCACGGCCTGCACCGAGACATCCAGCGCTGCCGTGGGCTCGTCCAGGATCAGCAGCCGCGGCCTTGGCGCCAGTGCGCGGGCAATGCCCACGCGCGCCTTCTGCCCGCCCGAGAGCTGGTGCGGAAAGCGCTGCAGCAACTCGGGCGGCAGACCCACCTGCGCGGCCACTTCATCGACGCGTTCGTTGGCCGTGCGCGCGTCCACGCCGCTCAGCAGGCGGCAGGGCTCGGCGATGGTGTCGCGCGCCGTGTAGCGCGGGTTCAGGCTGTCGGTAGGGTCCTGGAAGACCATCTGGATGGCGCCGCGCTGCGGCGTGCGCGCGAACTGCCGCGCCGGCAGCGCCGCCAGGTCTTCGCCGTTGAACAGGATGCGGCCCTCGCTGGCGTCCATCAGCCGCGCCAGCAGGCGCACCAGGGTGCTCTTGCCGCAGCCCGATTCGCCCACCAGGCCCAGGCTTTCGCCCGGGGCGATGTGCAGCGAGACATCGTCCACCGCGTGCAGCAGCGCGCCGCGCCGCCCGGCCACCGGGAAGCGCTTGGACAGGCGTTCGACCTGCAGCAGGGGTGCGTGATCAGGCATGCGCCACCTCGGTCAGCGGGTGCCAGCAGGCCACGGCGTGCGGCCCGGCCGCGTCCAGCGGCGGCAGGCTGCTGCGGCAGGCCTCGCCGGCGCGCTCGCAGCGCTCGACAAAGCGGCAGGCCGGCAGGTCGGCGCGGCGCAGGTCAGGCAATTGCCCCGGCACCGGCAGCAGGCTGGCCAGCGTGCTGCCCTTGTGCGGCGTGCTGCTCATCAACCGCGCGGTGTAGGGGTGGCGCGGCGCGGCAAACAGCGCGGCGGTGGTGGCGCTCTCGACCACGTGGCCGGCGTGCATCACGACGATGCGGTCGCAGTACTCGGCCGCCAGGCCCAGGTCATGCGTGATGAACAGCGTGGCCATCTGGCGTTCGCGCGCCAGGCCGGTGATCAGGTCCATCACCGCCGCCTGCGTGGTGACGTCAAGCCCGGTGGTGGGCTCGTCGGCGATCAGCAGCGCCGGCCGGCAGGCCAGCGCGATGGCGATCATCACGCGCTGGCACATGCCGCCGCTCAGCTCAAACGGGTAGGCCGACCAGCGCCGCTCGGGGTCGGCAATGGCCACCTCGCGCAGCGCCTGCACGGCGCGCTCACGCACGCCTAAAGCGGCATCGGGTCCGGTGCGGCCGCGCGGCGCGATGGCGTGGCGGCGCAGCACGTCCTCGATCTGCAGGCCCACCGGGCGTATGGGGTTGAGCGCGGTGCGCGGGCTCTGGAAGATCATGCCGATCTCGTGCCCGCGCAGGTCGGACAAGGTGGCTTCGTCGGCCTGCAGCAGGTCCATGCCGCCGAACACCGCGCGCCCGGCCGTCACGCGCGCCGCAGCGTCGCTGATGCCCAGCAGCGCGTAGCTCAGCACCGACTTGCCCGAGCCGCTTTCGCCCACCAGGCCGACGATCTCGCCCTTGGCCAGGCGCAGGTTCACGTGCTGCAGCGCGTGCACCGTGCCGCCGCGGGTGCGGAACTCGAGGCTGAAGTCGTTGACGTCCAGCAGCGGGGGTTGATTGCTCATGTGGTCCACCGATGTCGAAGGACCGACGCAACGCTCGCCAGGCTAGGCGCGCGCGCGAAGACAGTACATGGGACGTACGGCGAGCGCGCGCAACGACGCATGGCGGGCGTTTCGTCGGTCACGTTCTCTTCCTCGGGTCGAAGATGTCGCGCAGCGCATCGCCCAGCAGGTTGAACGAGAACACCGCCAGCATCAGCACCGCGCCCGGGAAGAAGCTCACCCACCATTCGCCCGAGACGATGAACTGCGCGCCTTCGGCCACCAGGATGCCCCACTCGGGCGCGGGCGGGCGCACGCCCAGGCCGATGAAGCTCAGGCCCGCGGCGTTGAGGATGGCCCAGCCCATGTTCAGGCTCACCTGCACCATGGCTGGCGGCAGGATGTTGGGGAACAGGTGCAGCGCCAGGATGCGCAGGTCGCTGTTGCCCGACAGCCGCGCGGCCTCTATGAAGCCGGCGTTGCGGCGCACGTTGGCCTCGGCCCGCGCCACGCGCACATAGAAGGGCAGGTTGATGATGGCCGTGGCCAGCACGATGTTGCCCACGGTGTTGCCCAGGGCGGCCACGATGCCCATGGCCAGCACGAACAGCGGGAAGGCCATGATGGTGTCGGCCAGGCGCGACACGCCCGTGTCCCACCAGCCACCGAAGTAGCCCGCGGCCAGGCCCAGTGCAATGCCCAGCGCGAACGACAGCACCACGGCGGACGCGGCAATGCCCAGGTCCAGGCGCGTGGCCACCAGCGTGCGCGAGAAGATGTCGCGCCCCAGCGCGTCGGTGCCGAACCAGTGCGCCGTGCTGGGCGGCTGCAGCGCGACGGCGGCGTTGGTGGCCAGCGGATCGTAGGGTGCCAACGCCGGCCCCACCAGGGCCAGCAGCACGAACAGCGCAAACAGCGCCGCGGCCAGCAGCGTCACCGGGTTGTCGGCCAGCACGTGGCGCACGTGCTTCCAGGTGCTGCCCATCAGGCGGCCCCCAGGCTGATGCGCGGGTCTATCAGCGTGTACAGCACGTCCACCAACAGGTTGATCAGCACGAACAGCACGCCCATGGCCAGCACGAAGCCCTGCACCGGCGCGTAGTCGCTGGCGGTGAGCGCGTCGATGGCGTAGCTGCCGATGCCGGGCCAGCCGAAGACCTTTTCGATGATCACGCTGCTGCCCAGCATGAAGCCGAACACCATGCCCAGCGTGGTGACCACCGGCAGCAGCGCGTTGCGCAGCGCATAGCGCACCAGCACGGTGGTGCGTGAAAGGCCGCTGGCGCGCGCCGTGCGCACGAAGTCGCTGCTCAGCACCTGCAGCATGCTGGCGCGCGTCATGCGCGCAATGGGCGCCAGCACGAACAAGGCCATGGTCAGCACGGGCAGGATCAGCTGCCGGAACGCGGCCCACCACATGGCCGCGTCGCCGGCCAGGGCGGCATCCACCAGGTACAGGCCGCTCACGCTGGGGGGCGGCGAGAACACCGGGTCCAGCCGCCCCATGGGCGCGGGCGCCCAGCCCAGCAGGAAGTAGAAGACATAGGCCAGCACCAGCCCGGTGAAGAAGGTGGGCAGCGAGACCCCGGCCGTGGTGACGATGCGGCACAGCTGGTCCACCCACGACCCCGGCCGCGTGGCCGCGGCCACGCCCAGCGGCAGCGCAATGGCGCAGGCCAGCAGCAGCGCCAGCAGCACCATCTCCAGTGAGGCCGGCAGCCGCGCCAGCAACTCCTGCAGCACCGGCTGGCCGGTGGTCAGCGACAGGCCCAGGTCACCGCGCATCAGCGCGCCTACGTAACGCAGGAACTGTTCTGGCAGCGGGCGGTCCAGCCCCAGTTGCTGGCGCACCTGCTCCACCGCCTCTTGCGTGGCCGCACCGCCGGCGAAATAGGCCGCCGGGTCGCCCGGCAGCGCGCGCGTCAGCACGAAGGTGATGATGACCACCCCCACCAGGTTGGGCAGCGCGGCCAGCAGGCGGCGCAGCACGATGCTCAGGGTCTGCATCGTGTTCAGCCCAGCAGGCTGACGTGGGCTGCGACCACGCGCCAGCCTTCGGCGAACCGCACCCAGGTCTGGCTCTGCCGCCCGCTCTTGGTGGCGCCCTCGCGCTGGAACTCGGTCATGGCCGTGCCGAAGTCGCGGCCGTAGGTGGTGATGACGGTGTTCTGCAGCGTGCGCGCCAGGCCCACTGCGGGCCGTGCGGTGCGGAAGGCGCGTATGGCTGCTATGCCACGCAGGTTCTCGCCCACGCCGTAGCGCACGGTGAACTCGCTGGCCCAGAACAGCTCGTCCAGCACATCGACGCGGTTGTGCACCAGCGCGTCCTCGTAACGCGCGAACACGGCAGTCAGCTCAGCATGGACGTCAGGCCGGTTGATGTCCATGGCTCAGAGCCCCGCCACCGGCGCGTGCACCACGCCCGCGGCTTCCAACGCTGCGGCCACCTGCAGGGCCTGGTCCTCGCGCCAGGGCGCGGCAATGATCTGCACGCCCACCGGCAGGGTAGCGTGGGCGCCCCAAACGGGCACCGTGCACACCGGCAGGCCAATGCAGGACACGGGCTGGGTGAGCAGCCCCATGCTGGCGCGTGCCGGCAGGCGTTGGCCAGCGATCTCGAGCCACTCGGTGCCGATCAATGGCGCGGCGCAAGGCGTGGCCGGCGCCAGCAGCACATCCACATCCGCAAAACTCGCGGCAACCTGCCGGGCAAACCAGCGCCGCACACGCTGCGCCTGCGCCACCCAGGCCGCGGGCAGCAGCGCCCCGGCCAGGAAGCGATCGCGCGACAGCGGCTCGAAGTCCTGCGGCCGCGTCTTGAGGTCGCCCAGGTGCAGCGCAGAGCTTTCGGCATTGGTGATCAGGAAAGCCGCAGCACGCGCGCGCGCCACCTCGGGCCATTCGACGATGCGCGTCGTGCCCAGCGCGCGCGCCACGGTGTTGACCGCGGCGCGGCCCTCGGCCATGGCCATTTCGCGGAACCAGCCGCCCAGCACGCCGATGCGCAGGCCCTGGAAGCTGCCCAGCCGCGCCACCGTGGGCTCGACGGGCCGCTTGACGTTGCCCGGGTCGGCCGCGTCGTGGCCCTGCAGCGCGTCGTAGCAAAGGGCCAGGTCGCGCACGTTGCGCGCAAACGGGCCCAGGTGGTCCAGGTTGGCCACGAAGGGGTAGCTGCCACTGCGCGGCAGGCGGCCGAAGGTGGGCTTGAGGCCGAACACGCCGCACAGCGAAGCCGGCACGCGGATGCTGCCGTTGGTGTCGGAACCCAGGCTCAGCGGCACCTGGCCCGCGGCCACCGCCGCGCCCGATCCGCCCGATGAACCACCGGCGATGCGCGTCAGATCATGCGGGTTGCGCGTGGGGCCGTAGTGGCTGTTCTCGGTGGTAAAGCCGTAGGCGTACTCGTCCATGTTGAGCGCGCCCACCAGCAGCGCACCGGCGTCGCGCAGGCGCTGCACCAGCACGGCGTCGTGGCGCGCCGCGGGCCGGCCGCGTTCGATCTTCGATCCGGCCAGCGTGGTGATGCCCTCGATGTCGAACAGGTTCTTCACCGCGTAGGGCACGCCCAGCAGCGGCAGCGCCTGCGCCAGCGTGTCGCCACTGTCCAGGCGCACGTCCAGCGCCACGGCCTCGGCCATGGCGCGCAGGGCTGTGACCTGGGTGAAGGCGTTGACGTTCGCGTCGGTGGCGCGGATGCGTGCCACGGCGGCCTCGGCCACGGCCAAGGCCTTGACTTCGCGCCGGCGCAGCGCCGCAGACAGTTCGTGCGCCGGGCCTTGCAGCAGGGCGGCCGCGGCGTTCATCGTTCCTCCGGCGTCACCGGCACGAACAGCGCCGCGGGCTCGTCTTCGGTGCCCAGCGGGTGCGCCATCACCAGCTCTGCCAGGCCTGCCGCGATGCCGAAGTAGCGCATCACGCCGTCGCGGTATTCGGGGGCGATGGGCAGGCCCAGCAGCGCGGCATTGGCGTCCACCACGCCGCTGTAGTCAACGGGCTTCATGCCTTGTAGAGCTGGCGGTAGTCGGGCTGCAGATGGAACCAGTACTGGTAGCCCATCACGTTGGCCTGCATCCCCACGTCCATGGTGGGTTGAAGCAGCGGTATGCGCGGCACCTCGTCGTAGGCGATCTGGATCATCTCTTTGACGAAGCTGTCGTACAGCGGCTTGCTCTCGGCGAAGCGCGCGTTGGTGATGATCTTGTCCAGCTTGGGGTTCTGGTAGCTCATGGTGTTGAACACCGCGTTCTGCCCGTGGTAGCACCAGAAGAAGAAGTACTCGGGGTAGTTGAGCCAGCCGCCGAAGCGGTTGATCAACATGGGCATGTCCTTCTTCAACAGCGCCGCGCGCCAGGTGGCGCCGGGGATCTTGTTGATGCCGGCCTTGATGCCGATCTGCGCCAGTGCTTCCTGGATCAGCACGGCCATGGGTTCGCCCACCGTGGCACCGCTCAGGTCGAAGCTCAGCGTCGTTTCGAAGCCATTGGCGTAGCCGGCCTCGGCCAGCAGCGCCTTGGCGCGCGCAATGTCCGACTTGTAGGCCGTGGCCTGCGGCCACGCGGTGGTCTTGATCTGCGCCGACGCCGCGCCGTAGAGCTTGATGCCGCGGCCGTACAACGCGTTGTCGTGCAGGCGGTCGTAGGGGATGGCCCAGGCCACGGCCTGGCGCACCTTGGGGTTGTCGAAGGGCGGCTTGGTGGTGTTCAGGCCCAGGTAGTACATCGAGTTCTCGATGGCCGTGCTGCTGACCTTGACCTTGGCGCCTTCCTTGGACAGTTCGGCAAAGTCCTTGGGCGGCAGGTCGAAGGTGATGTCGATGTCGCCCTTGATCAGCAGCGCGCGCCGGTTGCCGGCGTTGGGCACTTCGCGCTGGATCACGCGGCGCAGTTTGGGCAGCGGGCCGCTCTTCCAGTCGTCGTTGCGGATGTAGATGATTTCCTGGCCGGGGCGGAAGGCCTCGATCTTGAAGGCGCCGCCGCCGGCCAGGTTGTTGCGCGTGTAGCTCAGACCCCAGGGGTCGGCGGGTTTGGCGTTCTTCTTCACCAGTTCGCTGTTGAAGATGCAGGGCACGGGCACGGCCAGGTCGTTCATGCTCAGCTTGTCGCGGCGCAGGAACTTCACCCGGAAGGTGTGCTCGTCCACCACCTCGAACTGCTCGGGCTTTTCCAGCGAACCGGCGGCCATCTGGAAGGTGGGGAAGCCGCCCACGGTGACGGCGCGGTCGAAGCTCCACTTCACGTCCTTGGCCGTGACCGGCGTGCCGTCGTGGAACTTGGCACCTCTGCGCAACTTGAAGGTGACGCTGTTGCCGTCGGGCGCGATCTTCCAGCTCTCGGCCAGTTCGGGCTCGAGCTTGTCGATGTCGTACACCACGCGACCATCGGGCAGGGTCTTGCGGCCATAGGTCATGAGGCGGTCGTAGCACAGCCACGAGACACCGTAGCTGGGCCGGTTGGCGCCCACGGTGTGGATGTCCAGCGAATTGGGGCCGAACTCGTTGGCCACCACCAGCACGTCTTGCGGCCGGGCCTGGGCTTGCGCCGTGTGGGGCAGGGCGGCCAAGGCGGCCGCGCCGCTGCCGGCAGCAAGAAAGTCACGTCGGTCCATGGGGTTCTCCGGGTTTCAGTTCGATTTGGGGGCTGCCAGCGACGCCAGGTAGGCGCGCCAGCCGCCGAAGGCGGTGATGTCGCGCGCGCCTTCCAGGGCATGCGACTCGCACACAAAGCCATGCACGCTGCGGCCATCGGCCAGCAGCAGGCTGCCCAGGCCCAGGGGCGCGGGCACCAGGGCCAGGAAGGAGCCGATGGCCGACTGCGGCACGGCCCACACCTCCACCGCGATGGCGCTGCCGCCTTCGGCCACGCGCAGCAGCCCGGGCTTGGGTGGCGTGGTGCCGGGCAGGGCGTACAGGCGGTAGGCAGGGGCCGTGGTGGTGGCCTGCATCAATGTGGCGCCGCGCTCGCGCAGCTGGCCGTTGAGCGGCAGGCCCGACAGGTGCGCACCCACCACGGCCAGCGGCAGCAGGGGCTCGGTGGCCGGGGTCAGCAGCGGAGCCGAGTGTTCGGGCGGGTGATCGGGCGCGCCTTCCCAGCGCCGGCCCCAGTCGGCCAGGGCCGCGTCGGCGTTGCCGGGGGCTATGAAGGTCACGCCGAAGGGCAGGCCGGTGCGAGTGCGCCCGGCCGGCAGGGCCAGTGCGCACCAGCCCAGCAGGTTGACGAAGTTCGTGTAGGTGCCCAGCAGCGCGTTGGCCCCCAGCGGGTCGGCGTCCACGGCCTCGAACGTGGGATGGCCGGGTGCGGTGGGCATCATCAGCACGTCGGCCTGATCCCACAGGCCGCGCAACGTGGCCTGCAGGGCGCGCAAGCGGTACTGGGCCTCGAACAGCGTGGTGGCGCTGATGCCCACGGCGCGCGCGATGACGCGCTGCACCGAAGGGTCCATGGCCTCGGGTCGGGTGTCGAAGAGTGCGCGCACCGCGGCGTGGCGTTCGGCCACCCAGGGGCCCTCGTACAGCAGCGCGGCCACTTCCTGCAGCGGCGCGAAGTCGATCTCGACCAGCCTGTGGCCCATCTCGGTGGCACGGCCCATGGCCTGCGGCCAGGCCTCGGCATAGCCGGTGGCGGCCTCCAGGCGCGGGGCGCGCGGCACGGCGATGCGCAAGCGCTCGGGCAAGCGCGCGCGCCCGGGCGTGAAGGCGCTGTAGGCATCGGCGACGTCGGGGCCTTCCAGCACCGCCAGCACATGCGCTGCGTCGGCCACGCTGTGCGCGAACAACGACACGCAGTCCAGCGTGCGGCAGGCCGGCAGCACGCCCGCGGTGCTGACGCGCCCGGGGGTGGGCTTGAGCCCCACCAGCCCATTGAAGCCGGCCGGCACGCGGCCCGAGCCTGCTGTGTCGGTGCCCAGCGCAAAGGCAGCCCAGCCGCGGGCCACAGCGATGGCCGAGCCCGAGCTGGAGCCCCCGCTCACGCGCGTGGCGTCGGCCACGCTGGCCGGGCGGCCATAGGGCGAGCGCGTGCCCACCAGGCCGGTGGCGAACTGGTCCAGGTTGGTCTTGCCCAGCCACAGTGCCCCGGCATCGAGCGCACGGCGCACCACGCTGGCGCTGCTCTGCGCCAGATGGCTGAAAGCGGGGCAGGCTGCCGTGGTGGGCTCGCCCCCTATGTCGATGTTGTCCTTGACCGCGAACACCACGCCCAGCAGCGGATAGCGTTGCAGCAGCGCGGGGCGGTCATCGGTCTCGGCCAGGCGCTGGCTCAGCGTGGCCAGCTGCTGCGCCCAGGTGTCGTCAGGGCAGGGGTGTATCCACACGCCGGGGTGGCTGCCGGCCAGCGCCTGCTGGCGCAGGGCTTGCAGTGCGGGCAGCGGGTCGGCGCCGGCCAGCAGAGCGGCCAATTGGCCGGCCACCGTGGGGTGGCTGGCTTCAGGTTTGTGCGGGCTGGGCGGCGTGAGCGTCATTGGTGCACCGGCTGGTATACCGGTGCAGATTGCAGGGACCGTGCCAGGCGCGCCGCGCCCTTGCCCGCTACGGTGCAGCAGGCCCCAGCGTGCGCGTGGGCTCGCGCAGCAGCACAAACTCTTCGGCCGCCGTGGGGTGCATGGCGATGGTGCGGTCGAAGTGCGCCTTGGTGGCGCCGGCCGTCAGCGCCACGGCCAGGCTCTGCACGATCTCGGGCGCGTCGGCGCCGATCAT
>JALHPY010000059.1 GCA_022842305.1 Rubrivivax sp. | reverse complement strand
CTCATAATCCTTTGGTCGTTGGTTCAAGTCCAACACGGCCTACCACAGCACCCGCGCCAGCAGCACCAACGCAGCGCGCGCCAGCAACCGGCCTCAGGCCTGCGCCACGGCCGGCCGCATCTCTCGCAGCGCCTGGCGCACCACGGCCTGGCTGGCGCTCAGTGCCAGCAGGGCCATCACCGCAGCCACCAGCAGGTCGGGCCAGGCGCGGTGCGTGCCCTGGACCGCCAGCGCCGCGCCCACGACGGCCAGGTTGCCGATGGCGTCGTTGCGGCTGCACAGCCACACCGAACGCATGTTGGCGTCGCCCTCGCGCCAGGCATACAGCATCGCGGCCACGCCCACGTTGGCCAGCAGCGCCAGCACGGCGATGGCGCCCATGGTCAGCGGTTCAGGCACGCGGCCGTCGGCCGCCACCCAGGCCGCCTTGGCCAGCACCGCCAAGCCGAATGCGCCCATGCTCAGGCCCTTGAGCAATGCCGCCAAGGCGCGCCGACGCAACGTCATGCCCAGCACGAACAGCGAGACGCCGTAGTTGGCCGCGTCGCCGAAGAAGTCCACCGCGTCGGCCAGCAGCGAGACTGATCCGGCGTGCAGGCCGCCGGCGAGTTCGACACCGAACATCAGCGCGTTGATGACCAGGGCAGCCCACAGCACGCGCCGGTAGCGTGGGTCGTTGGCGCCGGCGGGGCAGTGGCCGCAGCAGTCGTCGCTCATGGGTCCCGACGATAGCGCGCCGCGACGCCGATCGCGCCGCTGGTGCACTGCGGCCGCGCCGCAAGGCGAGCCGGCCCCGGACGCTGCCTTCCAGCGATCAGCGTGCCTGCGCCAGCAGTCGTTCGACCTCGTCGCGCCGCGCGAAGCGGGCGTCCAGCGCCAGTACCCGCTGCAGCGGCGCCAGGGCCTCGGTGTCGCGGCGTTCGGCGTGCAAGGCCTTGCCCAGGCAATAGTGCGTCCAGGCGTCGGCGTCGATCTGCGCCCGGGCCGCCGCCTGCAGCACCTTGATGGCGGCGGCGCCGCGCTGGTTCTCGACCATCGCACAGCCCCAGGTGCCATCGACGATGGCGTTGTTGGGCAGCGCCTTGCGTGCCTGCTCGGCCAGCGTGAGCGCCTCGGCGGAACCCTTGCCGGTCTTCATCAGCACCATGGCCAGGTTGTTGGCGGCCAGCGCGTGCCCGGGCGTCTGCTTCAGGATCTGGCGGTAGCGCTGCTCGGCTGCGTCGAACTTGCCTTCGGACTCGTCCAGCGTGCCGAGCGCGAACACCAGCGGCGGCAGCGGCCTTACCTTCAGCACGGCTTCGATCTCGCGTCGTGCCTCGTCGGTGCGCTTCAGGCGCAGCAGCACGTCGCCCAGGGCCACGCGCATCGCCAGTGCCTGCTCAGCCGGGGGTTGGGTGGCCAGGGCCGCCGCATACCACTTGCGGGCTTCCTCGTGGCGGCCCAGCGCGTTGCTCATCTCGGCCATGCGCCACTCGGGCAGGGCGGCCTGGGAGTCCAGGGCCTTGACCTTGCGCAGCGCCGCCAGCGCCGCGTCAGGCTGGTTCTGCTTGAGCAGGAAAGTGGCCTGGTGGTTCCAGGGTTCGGGCCGCTGGGGCGCCAGCTGGGTGGCCTGCTGGTACAGCGCGCCTGCACCCGCCGCGTCCTTGCGCACGCGATCGAGAAAGCGCCCCAGGTTCAGCGCCGTGACCCACAAACGGGGGCCCAGTTCGTGGGCCTTGCGGTAGGCGGCATCGGCTGCCGGCAGCTGGTCTGCCTGCACGGCCTGTTCGCCGCGCACCAGCAGGAAATGCGGGTCGCGGCCATGCTGCTTCTCCAACTGTGCCAGCTGCGCGCGCGCGGCGGCGGTCTTTCCGGTGGCCAGCTGAAGGTACAGAACCTGCAGCCCGGCCATCAGTTCGGCCGACGCGAGATTGGGCTCGCGTCGGCTGGTGGCGCGCCAGATGGCCATGGCCTCCCGGCCGCTGCCCTGGTGGTACATCACCGTAGCCAGCGCATGCATCACGTACGGGTCGTTGGGCCTGGCGTCCAACTGGCGCCGCAGCGCCAGCCCGCGCTGGCGCAGGGCCGGCGCGGTGCCGCCCCGCAGCTGTGCCAGCACCTCGGGCGGTATGCGCTCCAGCGGGTCGGTGTCGGTCACGGACAGGCCCTGCCTTGCCAGATCGGCGCTGGTGGGGCCTAGCAAACCGGCGGCGTGGCTCGTGGCCCAGAGGGCTGTCGTTGCGACCACCTGGATCAGGATTCGAAGAAGCGGCTTCATGGGAGCTTTCGGGTTCGGGCCTAGGGCTGCACGCCCAACAGGCGGGGCCGCCTTGCGGCGGCCCCGTGCTGGCGAAGGGCCAGCGACACGATCAACGGCCACGCCTGCGCAGCCCGGCCACGGCAACCAGTGCCAAGCCGGCCAGGGCCAGCGAGCCTGGCTCAGGCGTGGTGTTGCCGGGCGTGAAATCGAGCCGCAGGTCCGACAGCACCGGGGTCAGCGTGCTGCCGCCGGTGCGCGTGAACGTGGCCCGCACCTCGAGGTACTTGCCCGTCAGGCCGAGATCGTCGCCACTGCTGAAGGACGCAAAGCTGGTCCAGTTGAGCAGGTCGTCGGAGGCCCGCGCCTCCATCAGCAGCCCGGTGGTGGCCGGCACCCCGCCTTCGGCTTCGGTGTTGAAGAGGATCTGGTTCCAGTCGGCACCGGCACCGCCGTCCATCACCTTGCGCCAGGTGCCGCTGGGGGCGGTGGAACCCACCAGCACCGTGCCCGTCATGTCGCTGTAGTTGTAGGGGTTGGCGCCAGCGCCCAACTGCACCGTCAGGTCGACGCTGTTGGTGGCCGGGTCGATGCGCATCACGCTGTTGGAGTCGTAGTTCGTGACCCAGACCTTGCCATTGCTGTCCACCGCCACGCCGGTGGGGGTGGAGCCGACGGCGATCTGCGCCACGACCCCGGGGTTGGGGTCGCTGCTGCGGAAGCGGATCACTTCGTTGGTGCCGCTGGAGGCCACCCAGATGTCGTCGCCCGCCGTGACCGCGACACCGCGCAGGCTGTTGCCGGCGGCGCTGATGTTGTAGCTGGCAGCGACGGTGCCGTCGGGGCGGATCTTGTCCAGCGTGTTGTTGGTCCAGGTGGCCACCCAGATGTTGCCCTGGCTGTCGATGCCCATCCCATAGCTCTGGCGCCCGCCCTGGTTCACCGTCATGCGCGCGCCGGTGGCCGGGTCCATGCGGGTGAGGGTGCCGGCGTTGAGGCCGGCCGACCAGACCACGCCGTTGCCGTCGACCAGACCGCCGTAGCCGCCGGTGTTGTTGTCGCCGAACCTCGTGACCTCGGGGCCGGCGCCGTCGGGGTCGGGCACCGCCACGCCGTTGCTGTCGTAGAGCCGGAACACCTGATCGCCGCTGTCCAGCGGCCCGCCGCCGACCCAGACGTTGTTGTTGCCGTCCACCGAGACATGGCGCACGTTGGCGCCTTCGGTGCGCACATAGTTCGTGATCGCGGTGTCGGCCGCGGTGCTGACGCCTCCGCCGCTGTCGGCGCTGTTGGCGTTGGTCCAGGCCAGCCGGTTGAAGGTGCTGCCGTCCCAGACGCCGGTGGAGGTAATGGCGCCGGTGGGGCTGGCCGAAATCTTGGTCACCGAGCCGAGCCCGCCGCTGCTCTCATTGCGGTTGCCCACCCAGACGTCGCCGTTGGCGTCGACGGTGGTGCGCGACGGGTTGCCGGCCATGCGGTCGGGCCGCGTCAGGTACTCGCCCAGCACGGCGGTGCCGCCGGCCTCGGTGGTGGTGAGCACCCTGTCAAGGTTGCCGATCGTCGTCGGGTCGATGTTCGTATTGATGCGCACCGCGGCATCGCGCCCCGACAGGGCGACCCAGATGTGGTTGAACGGCGTCAGCACGGTGTCATTGAGCCGCACGTGGCCGTCGCCGGTGGTCGGGGGCGGCGCGGTGTTGGTGTTGGTCAGTACCGATCCGGCGGCCCAGTCCGCGGTGGTGGTGAGTGTGAAGGATGCTCCCCAGGCTGCCCCGCTTGCCAGCCCCAGTGTCGTGAGCGCCGCAACGCAAGTCTTGCGCAGCGCCCAGCCACGCAACGCGTGTTGTGTACGCCTTGTCATGATGGTTCGCCTTTCGTGATGCCTGCAACGGTCCTGTTGAATCCGGCCCCTCTTGCGAAGGCCGGTGGACACTTCGAAATGCGTGCATATTCCGTACCGAAATCAGGTTCATTCGCGTAATCAGCGAGTTGCAAGTCACGCGCCGCGTCAGTTCGCGCAGGCTGTTAACTATTTCGACACCGGGTGCATTGACATGAATCAACATTCATTCGCAGATGTCGAAACGGCGGCCTGCGACAGATGTTCAATAGGGACGACTGTCGCGCACAGGCAACGGCCGCTTTAGTCGCTCGCCATGCTGGTTATCGGCCGTTCGCGCACTGCTGGCTGGAGCCAGGGGTTGGTTCCGGCCCGGCGAATGATGCATTACCGCGATTCGCATGGGTGCAAACGCGTCGCGCCCGAACAGGGCAAATAGAAGTCAATGCGATTTAGTTCGCTGTTGACGCGCGCTGGCGCTAACGTGGCTAACGCTGTGCCGCCCGATGCAGTCGGCGTCGGCTAATGCGTGGCGCGCCTGCGGGCGTCGCCAGGGCGGGTGTTCAGCTGCGCGATGGCGCGCTGGCGGCTGGCGTAACCACTGGCGCCTTCGTCACGCGCACCTTGCCGCCGGTGGTGACCAGTATCACCGGGTCGCCGGGCGCAAAGTTCTCGCCGGCCTTGGCCTGCACCACCGAGCGGCGGTCGCCGTTGCGCAACTGCACCAGGATCTCCACCGCCTCTTCGCGCGTGCTCAGGCGCTCGGTGGCGTTGCCGATGACGCCGCCCACCACGGCGCCGATGATGCCGACCACCGCCGACTCGCGGCTGCCGCCCACGCCCGAACCGGCGATGCCGCCGACCACGGTGCCGGCTGCGGCGCCAATGCCGCTTTGCGTGCCGTCCACGACCACCGGGCGCAAGGTCAGCACGACTGCATCGACCACGGTGGACAGGCGTTGCGCCTCGTTGCGGCTGACGACGTCGGGACTGGTGGTGGTGCAGCCGGCCAGTGCGACGGCCAGAGCGATGGCGAAGAGATTGCGCTTCATGACTCGGTCTCCAGGCGGGGCTGCAGGATGGACGGGGCTGGTCGCAGGGAAGTTCCGTGCCGGCGGGTAGTGATTCTGTTGCGAATCAATCGTGAGTCAATCGTGAGTCAATCGTGCAATCGCGAACTGCGCGGCACCGAAGCCAGCAGGAAATCCATCTGGTCGGCCACGATGCGCCGGCCGCGCAGGATCATGTCCTCGTGCAGGCTGGGCACGTAGGGCAGGTACAGCAGCGACATGCGCGCTTCTTCGGGCAGGCGGCTGCCCTTGCGGCCGTTGCAGGCGCGGCAGGCGGTGATGCAGTTCATCCAGGTGTCGTGCCCGCCGCGCGACACCGGCACGATGTGTTCGCGCGTGAGGTCGTCACAGGCGAACTGGCCGCCGCAATAGGCGCAGAAACGGCGGTCGCGCACGAAGAGCTTGGGGTTGGACAGCGCGGGCACGGTGCGCCAGGCGCGGCTGGGTACGGCGCCGCGCACGGCCAGGATGGGGTGGACCTCGATGCGCGACTGCAGGCCGGTGCTGCGCTGCGTGCCGCCGCGCAGCACCTGGAAGGCCAGACCCAGCGTCCACGCGACCGCGTCGCTGGCGTAGAGCACCGCCGCTTCGCGGGGCGTGATCCACGCCTGCGGTCGACCTGAAATGTCGAGCTGCAAGACATCCATCCCTGTAGGGTAATCGATTGCAGCGCGCGCCTTCAATCTCTGGCAAGAATTGCCCTTTTGCCCGGGGCATAGCCGCAACAGTCGGCAACTTCACCGAAGTCTAGGACGCTTCCCCTAGAAATACCGGGCCGCGCGGGTGCACCTGACGCGCCGATTTCTGCAAAATAGAACGACCGTTCGATTTTGTGGCCCCGCCTTGACCAACCCGCCCGAAAACCCGCTGCAGGAAGCCCCCCGCACCCTGGCGCGCGCCCTGCTCAAGGGCCAGCAGACACGCGCCGTGATCCTGGATGCGGCGCTGGGCTTGGCTTCGCACGTGGGGTTGGAGGGACTGTCCATCGGCGCGCTGGCCGAGGTGACCGGCATGAGCAAGTCGGGCGTCTTTGCCCACTTCGGCTCGCGCGAGGAACTGCAGATCTCGGTGGTGCGTGAGTACCACGCGCGCTTCGAGGAAGAGGTGTTCTTTCCCGCCATCCTCGAGCCGCGCGGCATGCCGCGGCTGCGTGCGCTGTTCGAACGCTGGATACGCCGCGTGGCGGTGGAGATCGACTCGGGCTGCATCTACATCAGCGGCGCGGTCGAGTTCGACGACCGGCCCGGCCCGGTGCGCGACGCACTGGCCTCGATGGTGCGCGCCTGGCACGCCGCGCTGCAGCGCGCCATCGACATTGCGGTGCAAGAGGGCCACCTGCGCGCCGACACGGACGCGACCCAGATGCTGTTTGAACTGCACGGGCTGATCCTGGCCGTGCACCACGACGCCCGCTTCCTGCGCCAGCCCGGCGCTGTGGACCGGGCCCGCGCCGGCTTCGAGCGCGCGCTTGCCCATTACAGCGTGAGCCCGCCGCTCACACCACCGGCCCCGCGCCGGCGCGCGCGCCGCTGAAGCCCGCCTCATCGACTGTTCAAGACTCACCGGAGACACCCTCATGGCCATCTACCACCCCCCCCTGCGCGACCTGCAGTTCGTGTTGCATGAACTGTTCGACGTCAGCGCCGAACTGCGCCAGTTGCCGCGCCACGCCGAGATCGACGCCGACACCATCAACGCCGTGCTCGAAGAGGGCGGCAAGTTCGCCGCCGAGGTGATCTTCCCGCTCAACATCAGCGGCGACGCCCAGGGCTGCACGCTGGACAAGGCCTCGCACGCGGTGCGCGCGCCCGATGGCTTCAAGCAGGCCTATGCCCAATACGTGGAGGGCGGCTGGCCGGCGCTGAGCACCGACACGGCCTATGGCGGCCAGGGCCTGCCGCTGGTGCTGAACCAGTGCTTCTACGAGATGCTCAACTCGGCCAACCAGGCCTGGGCCATGTACCCGGGCCTGTCGCACGGCGCCTACGCGGCGTTGTGGACGCACGGCACCGACGCGCAGAAGGCCCTGTACCTGCCGCGCCTGAGCAGCGGCGAATGGACCGGCACCATGTGCCTGACCGAGTCGCACTGCGGCACCGACCTGGGCCTGCTGCGCACCAAGGCCGAGGCCCTGCCCGACGGCAACTGGCGCCTCACCGGCCAGAAGATCTTCATCTCGGCCGGCGAACACGACCTGGCGGCCAACATCGTGCACCTGGTGCTGGCCCGCCTGCCCGACGCCCCGGCCGGGGCCAAGGGCATCAGCCTGTTCGTGGTCCCCAAGTTCAGCATCAACGCCGATGGCAGCCTGGGCGAGCGCAACCCGATCTTCTGCACCGCGCTGGAAGACAAGATGGGCATCCACGGCAGTGCCACCTGCCAGATCAACCTGGACGGCGCCGTGGGCAGCCTGGTGGGCCAGCCCCACAAGGGCCTGGCGGCGATGTTCGTGATGATGAACGCGGCCCGCCTGGGCGTGGGCAACCAGGGCCTGGGCCTCACGGAAGTGGCCTACCAGAACGCCGTGGCCTACGCAAAAGACCGCATCCAGATGCGCAGCCTGAGCGGCCCCAAGAGTCCCGAGAAAGCGGCCGACCCCATCATCGTGCACCCTGACGTGCGCAAGATGCTGCTCACGGCGCGCGCCTACGCCGAGGGCGGGCGCGCGTTGGCCATTTATTGCGCGTTGCTGCTGGACAAGGAGTACGCCAGTGAAGACGAGGACGAGCGCAAGGCGGCCGCCGACGAGGTGGCGCTGCTCACGCCCATCGTCAAGGCCTTCCTGACCGACAACGCCTGGATCGCCACCAGCCACTGCATGCAGGTCTTCGGCGGCCACGGCTACATCCGCCAGACTGGCGTGGAGCAGTTCGTGCGCGACGCGCGCATCAACATGATCTACGAGGGCACCAACACCATCCAGGGCCTGGACCTGCTGGGCCGCAAGGTGCTGGGCGACAACGGTGCGCGGCTGCGCAAGTTCGGCAAGCTGATTGCCGAATTCGTGGAAGAAGAGGGCACCAGCGAGGCCATGCAGGAGTTCGTCAACCCGCTGGCCGATCTGGGCGACAAGGTCACCAAGCTGACCACCGAACTGGGCATGAAGGCCTTCGGCAATGCCGACGAGGTGGGCGCCGCGGCGGTGGACTACCTGCGCATCTGCGGCCACCTGGTGTTCGCCTACTTCTGGGCCCGCATGGCCAAGGTGGCGTTGGCCAAGCAGGCCGGTGGCGACCCCTTCTACACCGCCAAGCTGCACACCGCCCGCTTCTACTTCGCCAAGCTGCTGCCCGAAACCGCAGGCCTGATCCGCAGCGCCCGCGCCGGCGCGGCCACGCTGCTGGCCATGGACGAGGCGCTGTTCTAGAGTCAGCCCTGAAACACCGCGAGATCACAACACAAGACCACGGAGACAAGCATGAAGAGCCTCATCGCCATCACCCTGCTGGCCACGGCCGGCGTAGCCTTCGCCCAGGCCACCCCGGTGGGCCTGTGGAAGACCATCGACGACGACACCAAGCAAGAGAAGTCGCTGGTGCGCATCAGCGACGCCGGCGGCACGCTCAGCGGCAAGATCGAGAAACTGCTCGACCCCGCCAAGCAGGATTCCAAGTGCGACAAGTGCACCGACGCGCGCAAGGACCAGCCGGTGCTGGGCATGAACATCATCGAAGGCGTCAAGAAGAACGAGTCCGAGGGCCACTGGGAGGGCGGCACCATCCTCGACCCGAACAACGGCAAGACCTACAAGCTGCGCCTCACGCCCAAGGACGGCGGCAAGACGCTGGAAGTGCGCGGCTACATCGGATTCTTCTATCGCAACCAGACCTGGCAACGGGTCGAATGACCCCACTTCAAGGAGCCCCCGTGAATCGATTCCCAGTCCGCAAGGTTGCCGTGCTCGGCGCCGGCGTGATGGGCGCGCAGATTGCCGCCCATCTGGTCAATGTCAAGGTGCCGGTGGTCTTGTTCGACCTGCCGTCCAAAGAGGGCCCGAAGAACGGCATCGTCAGCCGCGCCGTGGAAGGGCTGAAGAAGCTCAAGCCGGCGCCGCTGGGCGTGCCTGAGGACGTCGCGCTCATCCAGCAGGCCAACTACGAAGAGCATCTGAGCCTGCTGGCCGGCTGCGACCTGGTGATCGAAGCCATCGCCGAGCGCATGGACTGGAAGCTGGACCTGTACCAGAAGATCGCGCCGGCACTGGCGCCGCACGCCATCGTCGCCAGCAATACCTCGGGCCTGTCGATCACCAAGCTGAGCGAGGTGCTGCCCGAATCGATACGGCCGCGCTTCTGCGGCATCCACTTCTTCAACCCGCCGCGCTACATGTCGTTGGTGGAGTTGATCCCCACGCCGGGCACCCAGCCCGAGGTGCTGGACCAGCTCGAGGCCTTTGTCACCAGCGCCTTGGGCAAGGGCGTGGTGCGGGCCAAGGACACGCCCAACTTCATCGCCAACCGCGTGGGCATTGCCGGCATGCTGGCCACCATCAAGGAGGCCGAGCAGTTCGGCCTGACCTGCGACGTGGTGGATGACCTGACCGGCAAGAAGATGGGACGCGCCAGCAGCGGCACCTTCCGCACCGCCGACGTGGTGGGCCTGGACACCATGGCCCATGTGATCAAGACGCTGCAGGACAATCTGGCCGACGATCCGTTCTTTCCCAGCTACGCCACGCCGCCGGTGCTGCAGGCGCTCATCGCCAAGGGCGCGCTGGGGCAGAAGAGCGGTGCCGGCTTCTACAAGAAGGTGGGCAAGGACATACTGCGCCTGGACCCGGCCAAGGCTGAGTACGTGGCCGGTGGCGGCAAGGCCGATGCCATCGTCGAGCGCATGCTCAAGAAGCCCGCGGCCGAGCGCCTGAAGCTGCTGCGCGAGAGCAGCAACCCGCAGGCGCAGTTCCTGTGGGCCATCCTGCGCGATGCCTTCCACTACGCGGCCGTGCACCTGGAAAGCATTGCCGAGAGCGCGCGCGAGATCGACTTCGCCATGCGCTGGGGCTTCGGCATGAAGCAGGGCCCGTTCGAGCTGTGGCAGGACGCCGGCTGGCAGCAGGTGGCCGGCTGGGTGAAGGAAGACATCGCAGCCGGCAAGGCGCTGAGCAGCGCCCCGCTGCCCGACTGGGTGTTCGACGGCCGCACCGGCGTGCACACGCCCGAGGGCAGCTGGAGCCCGTCGCGCCGCGCCTACGTGCCGCGCAGCGAGCTGCCGGTGTATTGCCGCCAGTACTTCCCCGAGGCGGTGTTGGGCAGCGGCGCCAAAGATCCGCTGAAGGCCGGCACCGAGGTCTATCGCAACGAGGAACTGCGCGCCTGGACGATGGACGGCGAGGTGCTCATCGCCAGCATCACCGCCAAGCTGCACCTCATCAGCCCGGCCGTGGTTGAAGGCCTGGCCAAGGCGCTGGATGCAGCCGAGGCCGGCTACAAGGGCCTGGTGATCTGGTCGCCCGACGACGTGTTCTCTGCCGGCGCCAACCTCGAGGCGCTGATGCCGGTGTTCATGAAGAGCGGCGCCAAGGGCATCGCGCCCGAGGTCAAGAAGCTGCAGGACCTGTTCCTGCGCCTGCGCTACGCCCAGGTGCCGGTGGTCGCGGCGCTGCGCGGCATCGCGCTGGGCGGCGGCTGCGAGCTGGCCGTGCACTGCGCGCGGCGCGTGGCGGCGATGGAAAGCTATGTGGGCCTGGTGGAAGTGGGCGTGGGCCTGATCCCGGCCGGTGGGGGCCTGGCCTACGTGGCGCGCCGCGCGGCCGAGATGGCCACGGCGGCCAGTGCCAACGCCGACATCATGAAGTTCGCCACCGACGGCTTCACCAACGCCGCGATGGCCAAGGTGGGCACCAGCGCGCTGGAGTCGCGCAAGCTGGGCTACCTGCTGGACAGCGACATCGTCGTGCCGCACAAGGACGAACTGCTGTTCGTGGCGTTGACCCAGGCCCGGGCCATGGCCGACAGCGGCTGGCGCGCGCCGCAGCGCAAGCCCTTCCCGGTGGCCGGCCGCAGCGCCGTGGCCACCATCAAGGGCCAGCTGGCCAACATGCGCGACGGCGGCTTCATCAGCGCGCACGACTTCCACATCAGCACGCTGATTGCCGAGGTGATCTGCGGCGGCGACGTGGACGCCGGCAGCCTGGTGACCGAGGAGTACCTGATGACGCTGGAGCGCGAGCGCTTCTGCAGCCTGCTGGAACACCCCAAGACCCAGGAACGCATCATGGGCATGCTCCAGACCGGCAAGCCCGTTCGGAATTGAAGGAAGAGCAGAACATGAGCAAGCAAGTGCAAGAGGCCTACATCGTTGCCGCCACGCGCACGCCCATCGGGCGCAGCGGCCGCGGCTACTTCCGCAACACGCGGCCCGACGACCTGCTGGTGGCCGCGGTGAAGCACGCGCTGTCGCAGGTGCCGTCGCTGGACCCCAAGGCGATAGAGGACGCCATCATCGGCTGCAGCTTCCCAGAGGGCGAACAGGGCATGAACATGGCCCGCGTGGCCATGGTGCTGGCCGGGCTGCCGCATTCGGTGGGCGGCATCACCGTCAACCGCTTCTGCGCCAGCGGCCTGTCGGCGCTGGCCATGGCGGCCGACCGCATCCGTGTGGGCGAGGCCGACGTGATGATCGCTGGCGGCGCCGAAAGCATGAGCCTGGTGCCCATGGGCGGCAACAAGCCCAGCTTCAACCCCGAGGTCTTTGCCCGGGACGAGAACCTGGGCATCGCCTACGGCATGGGCCTGACGGCCGAGAAGGTGGCGGCGCAGTGGAAGGTGGGGCGCGAGGCGCAGGACGCGTTTGCGCTGCAGTCGCACCAGCGCGCGCTGGGGGCCATCGCCGCCGGCGCCTTTGCCGACGAGATGACGCCGGTGCAGGTGGTCGAGCGCACGCCCGACCTGACCGGTGGCGGCGTCAACGTCAAGGCGCGCACGGTCAACATCGACGAAGGGCCGCGGCCGGACACGTCGCTGGAAGGCCTGGCCAAGCTCAAGGCGGTGTTCGCGGCCAAGGGCAGCGTCACCGCCGGCAACAGCAGCCAGACCAGCGACGGCGCCGGCGCGCTGATCCTGGTCAGCGAGAAGGCCTTGAAGACCTTCGACCTCAAGCCGCTGGCGCGCTTCGTCAGCTTTGCCGTGCGTGGCGTGCCGCCCGAGATCATGGGCATAGGCCCGATCGAGGCCATCCCGGCTGCGCTGCGCGCGGCCGGCCTGAACCTATCGGACCTGGGCTGGATCGAGCTGAACGAGGCCTTTGCCGCGCAGGCGCTGGCCGTGATCAACAGCGTCGGGCTGGACCCGTCCAAGGTCAACCCCATGGGCGGGGCCATCGCGCTGGGCCACCCGCTGGGCGCCACGGGCGCCATCCGCGCCGCCACCGTGGTGCACGCGCTGCGCCGCCACAACCTGAAGCACGGCATGGTGACCATGTGCGTGGGCATGGGGCAGGGTGCCGCCGGCATCATCGAACGTGTCTGAGGGCTGCTGCATGAGCATCAAGACCGCCACCCTCAACGGCGTCGCCACGATAGAGATCGCGCGGCCCGAGAAGAAGAACGCGCTCACCGTGGCCATGTACCAGGCCATGACCAACGCGCTGGTTGCTGCGCGTGCCGACACCACGGTGCGCGCGGTGCTGATCACCGGGCAGCCGGGGGTGTTTACCTCGGGCAACGACATCGAGGACTTCATGAAGCGCGCCCCGGGCCAGGGCAGCGATGCGCTGGATTCGCCGGTGTTCCTGTTCATGCGCGCGCTGCTGGACTGCGACAAGCCGGTGGTGGCGGCCGTCACCGGCGCGGCCATCGGCATCGGCACCACGATGCTGCTGCACTGCGACTTCGTCTATGTCTCGGACGAGGCGCGTCTGGCCATGCCTTTCGTGGCGCTGGGCCTGGTGCCCGAATTCGCGTCCAGCCTGCTGGTGCCACAGCTGATGGGCCACCGGCGCGCGGCCGAGAAGCTGCTGCTGGGCGACCCCTTCACGCCCGAGCAGGCGGTGGAATGCGGCATCGCCAACGCGGTGCTGCCGGCGGGTGAGGTGGTGAACCACGCACGCCGCGTGGCCGAGCGCTTCAATGGCCTGGCGCCGGGCGCCGTGCGCGAGAGCAAACAGCTGCTGCGCCGCGCCCAACATGACCAGATCCTGGCCACCATCCGCAGCGAAGGCGAGATCTTCGCGCGGCGGCTGCGCAGCCCCGAGGCGATGGAGGCCTTCCAGGCCTTCTTCCAGAAGCGCAAGCCCGACTTCAGCAAGTTCTAGTCAAGGACCCGGCCGTGTCGCTCAGCGCCAAGATCCTGCTGTCGCCCTTGCTGCTGGCGCAGGCCCTGCGCACGCGCCGCCGCATGCCGCGCCTGCCCGAGGCCGAGGGCGAACGCCAGGGCAGCGTGGGCAGCGGCCCGCTGCTGCGCCTGCTGGTGGCCGGCGATTCGTCGGCGGCCGGCGTGGGCGTGGGCAGCCAGCACGATGCGCTGGCCGGCCAACTGGCACGCCAGCTGGCGCGGGCCTGCCACGTGCGCGTCGAGTGGCGGCTGGCAGCGCGCACCGGCCTGAGCAGCGCGCGCACGCTGCATTTCCTGCAGCGCGAGGCCTTGCCCCCCTTCGACATCGCCGTGCTGATGACCGGCGTCAACGACATCATCGAGCAGGTGCCTTCGCACCACGCGGTGCGCGCGCGTGAGGCACTGGCCAACTACCTGCGCAACGTGCTGGGCGTGGCGCACGTGGTGTTCGCTCCGCTGCCGCCCATGCACCTGCTGCCGGGGCTGCCGCAGCCGCTGCGCTGGATTTCCGGCGCCGACGCGCAGCGCCACGACCGCGCGCTGGCGCGCTGGGCGGCCACGCGCGGCGATGTCTCTCATCCTCACATCGAACTGCCGCTGAACCGCGGGGTGCTGGCCGACGACGGCTTCCATCCGGGGCAGGCCGTGTACCGCCAGTGCGCGCACGCCATCGCCCAGCACATTGCGAAAAACGTGTGGCCGCAGCTGCACTCGGAGACGAACCATGACCCGCAGCCTGCAAGGCAAGACCCTCCTGATCACCGGCTCGAGCCGGGGCATAGGCCTGGCGATCGCGCTTCGCGCGGCGGCAGACGGCGCCAACATCGTGCTGCTGGCCAAGACCACCGAGCCCAACCCCAAGCTGCCCGGCACGCTGGGGACGGCGGCGGCTGAAGTACAGGCCGCCGGCGGCCAGGCGCTGGCGGTGCAGACCGACATCCGCGACGAAGCCGCCGTGGCCGCCGCGGTGCAGGCCGCGGTGCAGCGTTTCGGCGGCATCGACATCCTGGTGAACAACGCCAGCGCCATCAGCCTCACGCCCACGGCGGCCACGCCGATGAAGCGCTTCGACCTGATGTTCGGCGTCAACGTGCGCGGCACCTACTGCTGCACCCAGGCCTGCCTTCCCGAGCTGATCAAGAGCGCCAAGGCCGGCCGCAACCCGCACGTGCTGAACATGAGCCCGCCGCTGAGCATGAAGGAGCACTGGTTCAAGAGCCATGTGGCCTACACCATGGCCAAGTACGGCATGAGCCAGTGCACGCTGGGCCATGCGGGGGAGTTCCGACCCCACGGCATCGCCGTCAACAGCCTGTGGCCGCGCACGGCCATCGCCACCGCGGCGCTGCAGATGATCCCGGGCGTGGACCTCAACCTTTGCCGCAAGCCCGAGATCCTGGCCGACGCCGCGCACCTGATCCTGACCAGCGACGCCAAGACCACCAGCGGCAACTTCTTCATCGACGACACGCTTCTGGCCGAGCACGGCGTGACCGACTTCGACCGCTACGCCGTGCTGCCGGGTACGACCAAGTTCATCCCCGACTTCTTCGTCGACTGATCAGGTTCCGGCCCCGCATTTCGGGCAGTAGCGGAAGAAGACGTTGCGCCGCGTCTGGCAGCTACCGCAGCGGTCGAACAGCTTCAGGCCGCAGTGCACGCAGAAATCGGCGGCCACGTCGCCGGTGGTCATGATGGGGCGCTCGCAGCCGGGGCACACGCCGGCGGCGATCTGCTTGAGCGCGGTGTCGTGCGTCAGGCCCTGGCGCCGCTGCTCCTCGGTCTGCTGCTCCACCGCCTGGCGCCGCGCCAGGTAGCGGCGCATGCCCTTGATGACGTAGTGCCCGGCCACCGCGGTGAGCGCGATGCCCACGCCGTAGCGCACGTAACCGCCGTAGCTGGGCAGGTAGGGCACCAGCTCCACGAAGAAGGCAAACAGCGCGAAGATGACGAAGCCGCGCATCAGCGGCCAGTAGTCGCTGCGGCGCTGGCGTGCCACCAGCCAGCCGGCCACGGCCAGCAGCGGCAGCGTCAACGCCAGGCGCACGCCGAAGACGCGCAGTTCCTGCATGCGCAGCTCATGCTCGAAAGCGCCCTGGGCGGCGCGCAGCAGTTCGGCCTCGGTGCGCTGGCGCTGGGCCAGTGCCTGGCGCGCGTCCAGCGCCTCGCGGTCCAGCTTTTCCACCGCGGCCTGGGTCTGGCGCGCGTGCTGCTGCAGGCCGTCGAGCTCGCGCGTGCGGCTCAGCACCTCGGGGTCCTGCCGCGGGTCGGTGGTGACGCTGCGCGCGGCGACCCAGTTGTTGAAGGCGGCGTGGCTGGAGCGGTAGGCGTTGCCCGCGGCCTGGGCTTCCAGGCGTGCGCGGGCCAGAGCGTCGTCGGTGTCGGCCTGGGTCTGGGTGAGCTGCTTGATCTCGTCGCGCGTGCGCTGCAGCAGCGGCCGGTCGGCGAATTGCTCCACCTGCAGGTTGGATTCGAGCCGCGGCAGGTCGGCCACGATCTTGCCGCCCAGGCCGATCAGGAAACCCGCAAAGACCAGCGACACGAGCCACATGGCGCCGGCAAACAGGCGCTCGGGCACGCGCAGGAACTTGAACATGGGCCTGTCTCTCCTTGAAGTCGCTGTGCTCAGGCTGCCAGCGGGCGCGGCTGGCCCTGGGCGTCGATGGCCACGTAGGTCAGGTCGGCCTGCGTCACCTTGACCACCTGCAGGTTGGCCGGGTTGCGCTCGGCGTAGACCTCGACGTGCACGCTGATGCTGGTCTTGCCGATGCGCGTGACGCGGGCGTAGAAGCTCAGCAGGTCACCCAGGCTCACCGGCTGCTTGAACACGAATTCGTTCACCGCCACGGTGGCGATGCGGCCCCGGGCGATGCGGCTGGGCAGCACGGAACCGGCGATGTCCACCTGGGCCATGATCCAGCCGCCGAAGATGTCGCCATTGGGGTTGACGTCGGCCGGCATGGGAAACACGCGCAGCACCAGCTCGCGGTCGCCGGGCAGCGTCAGCGGTGACAGCACTGATTGGTGGGGCTTGTGTTCCATGCAAAGGTCCTCAGCTCAGGGCATTGCGGCGCGCGCGGCCACAATGGCGGCGCGTGCCTGCCTGCACTGTAGCGGGCTGGCGCGCCCCGCCGTCCCAAGAAAGCAAGCTGCCCATGCGAAGACACGCCGACGCGCTGTCGCTGCCCCATGCCCCCGCCGGAATGCCGGCCGCACCGCGCTCTGATTGGGGCACGCTGCGCCGGCTGCTGCCCTACCTGTGGCAGTACCGCTGGCGCGTGGGCGTGGCCCTGGCCTTTCTGCTGGCGGCCAAGGTGGCCAACGTCAGCGTGCCGCTGCTGCTCAAGAGCCTGGTGGACGCGCTGGCCTTCAAGCCGGGCGAGCCGGCGGCCATCCTGGTGGTGCCCGTGGCCCTGCTGGTGGCGTATGGTGGGCTGCGCCTGAGCACCACGCTGTTCACCGAACTGCGCGAGCTGATCTTCGCCAAGGCCACCGAGGGCACGGCGCGCAGCATCAGCCTGCAGGTGTTCCGCCACCTGCACGCCCTGAGCCTGCGCTTCCACCTGGAGCGCCAGACCGGCGGCATGACGCGCGACATCGAGCGCGGCACACGCGCCGTGCATTCGCTGATCTCGTACTCGCTCTACAGCATCTTCCCCACGCTGATCGAGGTGGCGATGGTGCTCACGCTGCTGGCGGTCAAGTTCGACGCCTGGTTCGCCTGGATCACCATCGCCGCGCTCGTGCTGTACGTGAGCTTCACCATCAGCGTGACCGAATGGCGCACCCAGTTCCGGCGCGAGATGAACGACATCGACTCGGCCGCGCATTCGCGTGCCATCGATGCGCTGCTCAACTACGAGACGGTGAAGTACTTCAACAACGAGGACTTCGAGGCCCGCCGCTACGACGAGAACCTCGAGAAGCTGCGCCGCGCCAGCCTCAAGAGCCAGAGCACGCTGAGTTTGCTGAACACCGGCCAGCAGTTGATCATCGCCGTGGCCCTGGTGGCCATGCTGTGGCGCGCTACTGAAGGCGTGGTGGCCGGGCGCATGACGCTGGGCGACCTGGTGATGGTCAACGCCTTCATGATCCAGCTGTACATACCGCTCAACTTCCTGGGCGTGATCTACCGCGAGATCAAGCAGTCGCTCACCGACCTGGACAAGATGTTCACGCTGCTGGATCGCAACCGCGAGGTCGACGACCTGCCCGGCGCGCAGCCGCTGCAGGTGGGCCGCAGCGAGGTGCGCTTCGAACACGTGAGTTTTGCCTACGACCCGGCACGCCCCATCCTGCACGACGTGAGCTTCGTCATCCCGCCGGGCAAGACGGTGGCCGTGGTCGGGCCCTCGGGCGCGGGCAAGAGCACGCTGGCGCGGCTGCTCTACCGCTTCTACGACATCGGCGCGGGCACCATCAGCATCGACGGCCAGGAACTGCGCAGCGTCACCCAGGCCAGCCTGCGCGCGGCGATCGGCATCGTGCCGCAGGACACCGTGCTGTTCAACGACACGGTCGAATACAACATCGCCTACGGCCGGCCTGGCGCCAGCCGCGAAGAGGTGGTGGGCGCGGCACGCGCGGCGCACATCCACGACTTCATCGCCGCCACGCCCAAGGGCTACGACACCATGGTGGGCGAGCGCGGGCTCAAGCTGTCGGGCGGCGAGAAGCAGCGCGTGGCCATCGCCCGCACGCTGCTGAAGAACCCGCCCATCCTGATCTTCGACGAGGCCACCTCGGCGCTGGATTCCGCCAACGAGCGCGCCATCCAGGCCGAGCTGCGCAGCGTGTCGCAGGGCAAGACGGCGCTGGTCATCGCCCACCGCCTGTCCACCGTGGTCGACGCGCACGAGATCGTGGTGCTGGAAGCCGGCCGCGTGGTCGAGCGTGGGCCGCATGCCGAACTGCTGGCGCGGGACGGGCCTTACGCGCGCATGTGGCGGCTGCAGCAAAGCGGGCACGGCACAGATTGACAGTTTCCGTGGGGCTGATGCCAGGCGCCTGCACCGGGATACGGCCGGCCTGTAAGAATCGCTCCCGCGCTGCGACCCACCCCTGTCGGCACTGGCGCCGCGACCATCGGGCGGCGCGATCCGATCCCCCACACCCCCTCAAGGAGATGAACCCATGAACCAGAAGCTCATCCTGAACTCGGCGCTGGCCTCGGCCATGTCGCTGGGCCTGGTCGGCCAGGCCGCCGCCGCCGACGACATGGCCAAGGGCGACAAGGCCAAGGAGAAGTGCTACGGCGTTGCCAAGGCCGGCCAGAACGACTGCGCCAATCTTTCGGGCACGCATGCCTGCGCCGGCATGTCCAAGGTGGACGGCTCCCCGGACGACTGGAAGTACGTGGCCAAGGGCACCTGCAAGGAGATGAAGGGTCTGACCGCCGAAGAAGCCAAGGCCAAGCTCAAACCCAAGAAGTCCTGATCTCGCACGGCAGCGGCGGCGCACGGCCATGGCACTGCACTGCGGCATCGGCATGCGCCACGCGCACCACGAGGCGCTGCTCGCCGCGCCGCCGCCACTGGCCTTTGTCGAGGTGCATTCCGAGAACTTCTTCGCCCAAGGGGGTGCCGCGCCGGCCGTGCTGCGCGCGGCGCGCGCGCACTGGCCGGTCAGCCTGCATGGCGTGGGCCTGGCGTTGGGGTCCGCCGCCGGCCTGGACGACTGGCACCTGGATCGGCTGGCCGAACTGACGCGGCAAGTCGACCCGGTGCGCGTGAGCGACCATGCCTCGTTCGCGCGCGCGCCGCGCCGCCACGGCGGCCCGGTGGTGCACGGCAGCGACCTGCTGCCGGTGGCCTTCACCGAGGCCGCGCTGTCCATCATGGTGGCCAACGTGCAGCGCGTGCAGGAACGCCTGGCGCGGCCCATCCTGGTGGAAAACCTCTCGGCCTACCTGCACTGGTCCGACGACCGCCTGGCCGAGCCCGATTTCTTCAACGCCCTGGCGCGGCGCAGCGGCTGCGGGTTGCTGCTGGACGTCAACAACCTGGTCGTCAACGCCCTCAACACCGGCCTGGATGAGGCCGGCGCCGTGGCCGCGGCCTGCCGCTGGGTCGACGCCATCGACGCCGACGCGGTGGGCGAGATCCACCTGGCCGGCTACCACGACACCGGTGCGCTGGTCATCGACGATCACGGCAGCCGCGTCCACGCCCCGGTGTGGCAGGTGTTCGCGCGCACGCTGCAGCGCCTGGGCCCACGGCCCACGTTGGTGGAGTGGGACACCGACCTGCCGCCGCTGGCCGTGCTGCTGGAAGAAGCCGCCCGCGCCGAGGCCCTGCTGCAACAGGCGGCGCTGGAGCCGGCATGACCACCCCCGCCGACAGCGCGCGCGAGGCGCTGCGCCAGCAGATGATGCTGCGCGCCATCTGGCACGACGCCCGCCCCGGCGTGCTGGCCGGCTGGACACGCGACGGTGAGCGCTTCACCCGCGGCCTGCAGGCCTACCAGGCCAATGCCGGCGCGCTGGCCGAGCGCGCGCTGGCAGCGGCCTATCCCACGCTGCAGCAATTGCTGGGCGAAGAGTCCTTTGCCGGGCTGGCGCGGGTGCTGTGGCACCGGCACCCGCCGCAGCGGGGCGATGTCGCCACCTGGGGCGGCGAACTGGCCGAGTTTGTCGAGCGCGACCCGCAACTGGCCGACGAGCCCTACCTGGCCGATGTCGCGCGGCTCGAATGGGCCGTGCACCTGGCGCATGCGGCGGCCGATGGCCCGGCGGGCGTCGGCGGGCTGGATGCGCTGGCCCAGGCCGACCCGGCCGCGCTGCGGCTGCTGCCGCGGCCCGGCACGGCGCTGGTGATCAGCGCGCATCCGGTGGTCACCCTCTGGCACGCGCACCGCAGCAGCGACGAGCAGCGCTTTGCGCCCGTGCGTGCCGCGTTCGCCAGCGGCCGCGCCGAAGCCGCGCTGGTGCGGCGCGAAGGCTGGCGCGTGGCCGTCGGCGCAGTGGCGCCGCCCGAGATCGCGTTCACGCAGGCCTTGCTGCAAGGCCTGACGCTCGACCAGGCCCTGGCCCGCGCTGCCGCCGACTTTTCCTTCGAAAGCTGGTTGATCGGCACCCTGCGGCTGGGCTGGCTGGCCGGCGTCGTGGCCTGTTGAGAGCCCCGGCCGCCGGCTTTTCGACACGCTTGGTGGTGACGCCCCGGGCCAACTCCTACGGAACCGATCACCCTTGGTGACACAATGTTGCAAAAATATGTCAGGGGGAGCGATGCGAGTGACTGCCCGTTGCCTGTGGGCCGCCATGGCCGTGCTGCTGGGCCCAGCCCACGCCGAGCCCTTGCCCAGGGACGATCGCGAACGCGCCTGCTGGCTGCAAAGCACGCGTGAACGCACGCGCGTCAGGCTCAACCAGCCGACCGGGGTGGATTTCTCCAATCTGCGCGACGGCCAGAACGTGCGTTCGCCCTTCCAGGTGGATTTCGCGGTGCGCGGCATGGGCGTGGTGCCGGCCGGCATGAAGCACCCCAAGGCCGGCCACCACCATCTGCTGGTGGACACGCCGCTGCCCCTGAACATCGGCGATTCCATCCCCTTCAACGACGGCCACCGCCACTACGGCAAGGGCCAGACCGGCACCACGCTGAACCTGCCGCCCGGCCGGCACACGCTGCGCCTGCTGTTTGCCGACCACGACCACAAGCCCTACTTCGTCTACAGCCCCGAGATCACCGTCAACGTGCTGGGCCCGCGTCCGGCCGAGCCGGTGCGCATCGATGCCGGCTGCGAGGCCTGGTACCAGGAAGAGATTTCGCGGCCGCGACCCGCGGGCAGGCGCATCCTGGCCACCAACCTGCGCGACGGCGAGCCCGTGGTCAGCCCCTTCAACCTGCGCCTGGCGGCCGACGGCGTGGGCGTGGCGCCGCGCGGCCATGGCGGGGCGGACAACGGGCACTTCGTGATCGAGGTGCGCAGTGTCGGCAAGCCGGGGCAACTGATAGACCTGGCCAGCGGTGCGACGCAGGCCAACCTGTTTCTGTCGCCCGGCGGCTACGAATTGCGCCTGCGCCTGCTGGACGACACCCGCGCCAAGGACCTGGCGCCGCCGGCCACGCTGGACATCACGGTGGTCGCGCAAGAGCGCTTCTGACGCCCCGCCCTATTCGCGCCGGAAGGCGATGATGATGGTCTGCGGCACGCGGCCGTCGGTGTCGCGCGGCAGCGCGGGCGTGCGGTCGATGGCGCGCAGCACGGCCTCGTCCCAGTCCTTGTGGCCGCTGCTCTTGACGATGCGCCGGGCGATGATGCTGCCGCCCGAGGCCGCGGTCACTTCCACTTCGGCCGCCTGATTGCCGACCACGGTGCCGGTGAACACGATGTTGGGGCGCACGCGCGCGATCACCTTGTTGCCATAGTCGGCGCTGGGCCCCGCGCTTTGTGCCGCCGTGCCGCTGGAGGTGGCGCCGCCGCTGCCGCCCACCTGGCCCATCATGCGTTTGAGGTTCTCTTCGCGCAGCAGCGCCAGGCGCTCGTCCTCGGCTTTGGCTTCGCGCGCCTGCTGTTCGGCCTCGCGGCGCGCGACCTCGGCCTGCTTGAGTTCTGCGGCCTTCTTCCTGTCGGCTTCGGCCTGCTTCTTCTTGTCGGCCTCGGCCAGTTTGCGCGCGGCGTCTTCCTTCTTGCGGTCTTCGGCCTGCTGCTTGCGCTTTGACTCGCGCTCGCGTTCGATGGCGATGTCGGCGTCGGGCTCGGGCGGCGCCTGGGTGCGCGGCGGCGGGGCCGGGGGCTCCGGGGCCGCAGCGGGCGGTGGTGGCGCAGGCGGCGCGGCCGGCTGCGGCACGCTGGCCCACAGTTCGGCGCTGAAGACCTCGGGCGTATGGGCACGCCAGTCGACCGACAGGGTCAGCGCCGCTACCAGCCCGGCGTGCACCACCAGGGCCAGCGCGGCGCCGGCGCCCTGGCCGCCGGGCCGCTGCGGCAGCAGCGCGTCGTGGGCGAAGGCCAGTTCAGCCACTGCCCTGCTTCACCGACAAGCCCACGCGGCGCACCCCGGCGCGCTGCAGCGTGTCCATCACGCGCACCACGGTCTCGTAGCGCACGTTCTTGTCGGCGCTGATGACCACCGGCACCTCGGCGTCGCCGGCCTGCAGCGCCTTCACGCGCGCCGCCAGCTGCGGCAGCGCCGCGCCTTCGGGCTCTTGCTGGTCGACGCGCAGGCGCAGCTTCTCATCCACGCCGACGACGACCTCCACCACGTGCTGCGGCCGCTGCTGGCTCTTGCCCACCGAGGGCAGGTCGACCACGCCGGTGGTGATCAGCGGCGCGGTGACCATGAAGATGATCAGCAGCACCAGCATGACGTCGATGAACGGGACCATGTTGATCTCGTTCATCGAACGTCGGCCACGGTGGCCGCGCTGGGCGACGCCGGGCATCAGCGCGCCCCCTGCTGGCCCATGATGGTGGTGCTGCCGGCCTGGCCTGCGTTGCGCTGCAGGATGTTGCTGAACTCCTCGATGAAGGTTTCCAGCTGGATGGCGATGCGGTCGATGTCGCGCGCGAAGCGGTTGTAGGCCACCACTGCCGGAATGGCCGCGAACAGGCCGATGGCCGTGGCCACCAGGGCCTCGGCGATGCCGGGCGCCACGGTGGCCAGGGTGACCTGCGTCATGTTGGACAGGCCGACGAAGGCATGCATGATGCCCCACACCGTGCCGAACAGGCCCACGTAGGGGCTGACCGAGCCCACGCTGGCCAGGAAGCTGAGGTTGCTCTCGATCACGTCGAGCTCGCGCTGGTAGCTGGCGCGCATGGCGCGGCGCGCGCCGTCGAGCTGCGCGCCGCCATCCAAGCGCTTTTCGCGCAGCTTCAGGAATTCGCGCATGCCGCTGGCGAAGATGCGCTCCATCGGCGCGGTCAGCGTCTTCTGGGCCACCGCCTGGCTCAGCTCGGTCAGGCTGCGGCCCGACCAGAACTCGCGCTCGAACTCGTCGTTGCTGGCGCGCACGCGGCGCAGGCCGAAGAGCTTGCCGAAGATCACCGTCCAGCTGACCAGCGACGTGAGCATCAACCCGGCCATGACGAGCTGCACGACCAGGCTGGCCTGCAGCACCAGGGCGGTGATGGAAAGATCTTGGTTCATGGAGCGCCGGTAAGGGGGTCAGGGGGTGTCGCGACCGGCAGGCGACGGGCCACCGGCTCGAACAGGGGCAGGGTGGCGAGGACTTCGTTCGGAATGCGCCGCGGCCGGAAAGTTTCGTGGTCGACGCAGCCGATGCGGATCTCGCCTTCAGCCAGCAGCGTGGCGTCGCGCCAGGCCTGCTGCACCAGGGTCAGGGATGCGCTGCCCTGGCGCTGCAACTGCACGCTGACCTGCAGCAGGTCGTCCAGCCGCGCCGGTGCCCGGTAGCGCACGCGCGTGTCCATCACCACGAACATGGCGCCGGTGCGCTGGCGCAGCGCCTGCTGGCCTATGCCCAGATGGCGCAGCCATTCGGTGCGCGCGCGCTCGAAGAACTTCAGGTAGTTGGCGTAGAAGACCACGCCGCCAGCATCGGTGTCTTCCCAGTAGACGCGCAGGCTGTGGTGGTAGGGCGCGTGCTGCGCGGCGGGCGTGGAGACCGTGGAGGGCGTGTTGGGCGTGGAAGACGGCATCGGCGCCGGAATTATGCCGGCCGGCCCTGTGCCGACGCCTATGGCACGACCCGGCGGTACACCGGCCCCCACAGCGGGTGGCCGGCTTCGGAGCGGCTGAGCGCGAAAGCCGGGTCGGCGGCGCGGGCGGCGCGGAAGGCGGCCTCGCACTCGGCCAGGCGGCTGCTGGTACAGGTGATGAAGGCCAGCAGCTTGTGCGCGCTGGCGCGGTCGCGCCCGCTGGCCAGGCCGCTGCCCAGCGCCTTGCGCAGCGCGGCCTCGGCCTGAGGGTACTGGGCGTCGTCATAGGCGCGAATGCCGTCGAACAGCGCGCGTTCGGCTGGACGCTCCATCAGGTCGGCCAGGCCGCTGGGCGCTGCGGCCGGCGGTGGCGCGGCGCAGCCCGCCAGGGTGAGCATCAGCACGAGCAGGGCGGGGACGGCGAGCGCTTTCATTGGCCGAAACGGTGGCGGACGGTGACGGGCTTGTCGGCGTCGACCTGCACGGTAACGCTGTGCGGCGGGAAGTCGGCATTGCGCACGGTCACCGTGTGCGAGCCCTCGCTCAGGTTCAGCTGGCTCAGCGGCGGCGTGGTGCCGGCGGCGACACCGTCGACCTCGACCTGGCCCCAGGGGCTGATGGCGAACTGCAGCGTGCCCATGGCCGGCGCTGCATTGGCCGGGGCTGCCGTGGTGGGCTGCGCAGCGCGGGCGCTGGCGCTGGCGGGCGGTGGGGTGCGGCTGCGTGCGGCCGCGGGCTTGGCCGCTACCTGCGCGGGTGGCGGCACCTC
>JALHPY010000058.1 GCA_022842305.1 Rubrivivax sp. | reverse complement strand
TGCCCAAGGCCAAGACCGTCGAGGACTTCGAGAGCTTGCTGCCCTGGCGCCTCGATACGGCCGAACGCTGAGCAGCAACTGGCTGTTGCCGCAAGGGCGTGGTCTATTGACCGCTTACGTTTTGAGACACAGAAAAAGGCCCGAAAGCGCCGAATTTTTGAGGCGCGACAAGGACTTGCCAGCATCGCCACTCGCGTGAAGGGGCGGAACTTCAGCCTAATTCGTTATTGTTGCCTGCGGGCGTGATGCCGACGCTCGAAAGGTATGGGTGCCTGCGCAGGGTGACTCTGCTCGGGGGCCGAAGACACGGGCCGCATTGCCGCGGCCAATTCGCCCAGACGCTTGTCCATCGCGTCCCAAGCATCGGCGATGCGGTCGAGCGTCGGGCTCATGACCGGCACGATCTGCGCTGTCCATGCAGCACGCTCCTCCGCATGATTAGCCCGCAACGCAACGTCGCACAGGCGCCACCAATCCGCGAGGCGGGCCGAATACGTGGCGGACGGCTCAAGGTCCGGTTCAGGCGGGATGGGTCTGGTCATGATGCTCCTTTGCGTTGGAGCAAGTTAGTTGCACAGTAGGCTGCGGTCGGTGCGTTGCCACACGCTCGATGGCATCGTCTTCGACCCCGCTTCGGTCCGAGTCCAGGTGATCCGCAAGAACGCAGGCTACGGCGGCATGCGCGTGACGCTGAACGGCCAGCTTGCCAATGCGCGCTGCGTGACCCAGGTGGACGTCGGATTCGGGGATGCCGTGACGCCAGAGCCGAGCGATGCGGTCTACCCCGTGCTGTTGGACGATCTGCCGGCGCCGCATCTGCGCACTTATCCGGTCTACACCGTGATCGCCGAGAAGTTGCATGCCGTCGTGGTGCTTGGCATGGTGAACGGCCGCATGGCTGGTTAAGCCTGGCCTGCTTCAGGGCTGGCCTGAGAACTGCGGGATGACCGGTGACGGGGGATAGCCGATCCTGCGGCCGAACGCCGCGCGCCGGCCGCTCAGTTGAGCAGCGCCGCCAGCAGCTTGTCCAGCGACACGCGCACGTTCACACTGCGCTCGCCCACCACGCCGGCTACCGGGTGGGTGCGCGGGTCGGTGGGCAGGCGCAGCGGCCGTGCCAGCGGCATGCCGCGCTCGTTGGTCAGGCAGGCTACCACCGGGGTGGTGATGGTTGGGCCGCGCTCGACCACGATGGCCAGTTCGCCGGTGCCCAGGCGCACGTAGCAGCCGGGCGGGTACAGGCCGAACTCCTTGACCAGCGCGGCCGTCATCTCGTGGCCGGGTTCGCGCATGAACATGTCGCGGCCGGCCTGGTCGGCGGCCAGCGCGTCGCGACCGGCGCGCCACGACAGCTTGGCGGTGTAGGCGTCGGCGCGGCGCGCCAGCGCGGCCAGGTCGCCGGGCTCGGTGCAGCCGCTGGGGTAGCCGCTGCCGTCTTCCAATTCGTGGTGGCGCAGCACGCCTTCCAGCCAGTCGGCGTCCTGGATGCCGGACTGTTCAAGCAGGCGCACGCTGCGCATCGGGTGGGTCTGCAGCGCCGTGAGCTGTTGCGCCGTGGGTGGCGTGGACTGGCGCGCCAGCTGGCCCTGCAGTTCGAGCATGGAGATGTTCATGGTCAGCCCGACCTTGAAGGCGCGCTCGGTCTGTACCGCCGGCCAGCCCAGGCGCTGTGCCACCAGCGCGCAGGTGATGGCCGTGCGCATGGAGCGTTGCGCGCCGTAATCGACGTCGCCGTTGTGCTCTTGCCGCAGCACCTGGTAGATGGCCAGGTCGGGATCGCGCGCGATCAGTGTCTGCACCGGCGCGGCGGCGGTGTCCAGGGCGCTGGCGAAGCCGGCAGTGCCTGCGCCGGCCTGCACCAGTGCGCGGGCCACGTCGGCCAGGCAACGCGTCCACAATGCCGGCAGCTCTTCGCGCCGGGCCTGACTGATGTCGACGTGGTCGCTGCGCAGCTCGGCCACGTCGACCAGCGCACCGCGTGCGAACAGCTCTTCCAGCTGCGCCGGCGACTGCACGCGGATGCCGCGCGCCAACAGCAGCAGACCGTCGGCGTCGCGCACGTTGAAGGGCAGCGGGCGGCCCGTGTGAATGAGGTGCCTGACGGTCGATAGCGGGGCGAAAGGCATGGTGGCTTGCTGAGGCGGGTGGGCACACAGGCCCCGTAGCCTGTTTTCGGCGGCGCCCCCACGAACTTGACGATACCCCGGGAAACGCCCAGGGCGCGCGCCAGCGCAACGACCTAAGCTCGACGCGGTGAAACCGCAACAAGCTGTTCCGCCGGGACTCGACGACTTTCATGAAGCATTGCACGCCGGCCTGCATTGGCAGGTGCCGGCGCGCTTCAACATCGCCCAAATGTGCTGCACACGCTGGGCGCGCCGGCCGGCCACGGCGCGCCGCGTGGCCGTGGTCTGGGAGCACGAGGACGGCCGCGCCGGCACGCTGAGCTATGGCCAGCTGCAGCAGCAGGTCGACGCGCTGAGCCACGCGCTGCTGCGCCTGGGCGTGCAACGCGGCGACCGCGTGGCCATCGTCATGCCGCAGCGGCCCGAGACCGCGGTGGCGCACATGGCCGTGCACCAGCTGGGCGCGGTGGCCATGCCGCTGTCCATGCTGTTCGGGCCCGACGCGCTGGCCTACCGCCTGCAGGACAGCGCCGCGGTGCTGGCCATCGCTGACGAGACCGCCATCACCAACCTGCGCAGCGTGCGCCCCGACTGCCCCGCGCTGCGCACCCTGCTGGCCGTGGGCGGCGCGGCCGGGCAGGGTGATCTGGACTGGGCCGACGCCTTGCGCCCGGGCCCGGCCTTCCCCGCCTGCGACACCGCGGCCGACGACCCGGCCGTGCTGATCTACACCAGCGGCACCACCGGGCCGCCCAAGGGTGCGCTGATCCCGCAGCGTGCGCTCATCGGCAACCTCAGCGGCTTCGTCTGCAGCCAGGACTGGTTCGGCAGCCCGGGCGCGCAGGGCCGCGACGAGGTTTTCTGGAGCCCGGCCGACTGGGCCTGGACCGGCGGCCTGATGGACGCGCTGCTGCCCGCGCTGTACTTTGGCCGGCCCATCGTCGCCTTCCAGGGCCGCTTCTCGCCCGAGCGCGCCTTCGAGCTGATGCAGCGCCACCGGGTCACGCACAGCTTCCTCTTCCCTACGGCGCTGAAGGCCATGATGAAGGCCGTGCCGGCGCCGCGCCAGCGCTACCAGCTGCGCCTGCGCGCCATGATGAGCGCCGGCGAGGCCGTGGGCGACGCCGTGTTCCACTGGTGCCGCCAGGCGCTGGGCGTGACGGTGAACGAGATGTTCGGCCAGACCGAGATCAACTACATCGTCGGCAACTGCGGCAGCTGGCTCGACGCCGCGGGCCGCCGCCACCCGGGCTGGCCGGCGCGGCCCGGCAGCATGGGCCGCGCCTACCCGGGGCACCGCATAGCGGTGCTCGACGACGACGGCAACGAGTGCCCGCGCGGCACCCCCGGCGACGTGGCCGTGCACCGGCTCGACCGCCACGGCCACCCCGACCCGGTGTTCTTCCTGGGCTACTGGAATGGCGAGGAAGCCACGCGCGACAAGTTCACCGGTGACCCGGCCTCGTCGTGGTGCCGCACCGGCGACACCGCGGTGATGGACGAGGACGGCTACCTCTGGTACCAGGGCCGCAGCGACGATGTCTTCAAGTCGGCCGGCTACCGCATCGGCCCCAGCGAGATCGAGAACTGCCTGGTCAAGCACCCGGCCGTGGCCAACGCCGTGGTCGTGCCCAAGCCCGACCCGGAACGCGGCGCGCTGGTCAAGGCCTACGTGGTGCTGGCCCCTGGCCATGTGGGCGACGCGGCGCTGGTGCTGGCGCTGCAGCAGCATGTGCGCGGGCAGCTGGCGCCCTACGAGTACCCCAAGGAGATCGAGTTCATCGACGCCCTGCCCATGACCACCACCGGCAAGGTGCAGCGCCGGGTGCTGCGCCTGCAGGAGCAGGAGCGGTCGGCGGGCAAGGGCTGAGCCGGGACACAGGACAGTCCGCTGCGGACTGTCCTGTGCCTGGCGAAGGCCCGAGCATGTCTCGCATGCGAGGGCTGAGCGGCCCCGGCCTTCAGCCGTCGCCGGACGCGCGCTTCAGCCCTTTGATCAGGGCCCGCAACTCGTCCACCGCGATCTGACCCGGGGCCGAGCTGTGCTTGCCCATGGCAAAGGTCGCGGCCGAGCCGTACTGCCAGCCGGCGATGCGCGACAGCGCACCCAGGCTGCTCATGGACATGCTGATCAAGGGCAGGGCCAGCGTCTGGCGGGCGCGCTGGGTGACCGACAGCAGCGTCAGCACGTCCTGCGGGTCCTGCGGCATCACCGCCACCTTGGCCACGTCGGCGCCCAGGTTGGCGGCCTGCACGAAGCGGCCCAGCAGCGTGTCGGCGTCGGGCGTGCACTCGAAGTTGTGGTACGACATGATCATGGCCACGCCCTGCGCGGCCGACACCGCGCGCAGCCGCGCCAGGTCTTGCGGCGCGTTGGACAGCTCGTAGTCGATCAGGTCCACGCAGCCGGCTTCGCAGGCGCGGGTGTACAGGGCCACAACGGCCGCCTCGTCCAGCGCGATGGGCTGGCCGCCCTCGGCCACGTGGCGCCGCGTCAGCAGCAGCGGCAGGCCGGGGGCGGCTTTGCGGATGGCGTGCGCGGTGGCGATCACCTGCGCCGCGTCGGCGATGCCTTTGAAGTAATCGACGCGCCATTCCAGCAGGTCGGGGCGCTGGGGCAGGATGGCCTGCAACTCGTCCTGGATGTCGGCCGGTGTATGCCCCACCAGCGGCGTGATGATCAGCGGGTAGCTGCCTTCTGCCACCGGCCTGCCCTTGATCTGGATGTGCCTGGGCTGGTCCATATGCCGCGATCCTGTTGATGCCTGATGCGGGAGCATAGCCCCGCGCGGCCCGTGTAACCGGCTTGGCGCAGGTGTGCGCGGCAGGCCGCCACAATCGGGGTTTTCAGCTACCCAGGCGCACCATGGCCAACCTCATCGTCCACGGCGGCACGCCGCTCACCGGCCGCATCGTGCCTTCGGCCAACAAGAACGCGGTGCTGCCCATCCTGTGCGCCACGCTGCTGACGCACGCGCCGGTGCGCCTGCTGGGCATCCCCGAGATCACCGACGTGCGCAAGATCCTCGAGATCTTCCGCATGCTGGGCAGCAGCGTGAACGTGGACTACGCCACGGGCGTGCTCGACGTCCACCACGCCGAGACCCGCTTCGACCCCGAGAGCCACCACCTGCCCGAGGAGATGCGCAGCTCCATCATGCTGGTGCCCGGGCTGCTGGCGCGCTTCGGCGTGGCGCGCATCGAGAACGACGTGCAGGGCTGCACCCTGGGCGTGCGCGAGATCGATCCGCACGTCGAGGTGATGGAGCGCTTCGGCGCCCAGGTCGAGCGCCGGCGCGAGGCGCTGATCATGCGTGCCGACGCCGGCCTGAAGGCCAGCCACCACTGGCTGGACTACGCCAGCGTCACCACGACCGAGAACTTCGTGCTCTGCGCCGCGCTGGCCCACGGCACCAGCACGCTGATGAACGCCGCCAGCGAGCCGCACGTGCAGGAGTTCTGCCGCTTCATGGCGCTGCTGGGCGCGCAGATCGAAGGCATCGGCACCAGCAAGCTCACGGTGCACGGCGTGGCCAGCCTGGGCGGGTGCGAATTCCGCTTTGCCGAGGACTTCCACGAGGCTGTGACCTTCATGGCGCTGGGCGCCATCACCGGCGGCTGCATCACGGTCAAGAACTCGGCGCCCGAGCAGTTTCCGCTGATCGACCGCACCTTCGCCAAGTTCGGCGTGCAGGTGGTGCACGAGGGCGGCTGGAGCCACACCGTGGTCGACGGCCCGCTGCGCGTGAAGCAGCCCTTCACGCAGAACATCCTGCAGAAGATCGAGGCCGCGCCCTGGCCTTACCTGCCGGTGGACCTGCTGCCCATCTTCGTGGCCCTGGGCGTCAAGGCCGAGGGCAGCGCGATGTTCTGGAACAAGGTCTACGAAGGCGCGATGGGCTGGACCAGCGAACTGGGCAAGTTCGGCGCCCACGCCTTCATGGCCGACCCGCACCGCATCATCACCTTCGGCGGCAAGCCCCTGGCGCCGGCCGAGGTGGAAAGCCCCTACATCATCCGCGTCGCCATCGCCTTGCTGATGCTGGCGGCCAGCATCCCGGGCAAGAGCGTGATCCGCAATGCCACGCCGGTGCGGCGCGCGCACCCGCATTTCGCCGAGAACATCCGCGAACTGGGCGCGCAGATCGAGTGGGTCGAAGGGGATTGACCCCCAAGGGCCGGACCTGAAGGACGGAGCGGGCAAGGCGATGGCGCGCAAGGACAAACACGTCAGCGAGACCCCGGCCACGCAGATGCTGCGCGCGGCCGGTGTGGCGTTCACCGAACATCCCTACGACTACGTGGACCACGGCGGCACGGCCGAGAGCGCGCGCCAGCTGGGCGTGCCCGAGCACGAGGTCGTCAAGACCCTGGTGATGCAGGACGACAAGGCGCAGCCGCTGATCGTGCTGATGCACGGCGACCGCCAGGTCAGCACCAAGAACCTGGCGCGCGAGATCGGTGCCAGGAGCGTGGAACCCTGCAAGCCCGAGGTGGCGCAGCGCCACAGCGGCTACCTGGTGGGCGGCACCTCGCCCTTCGGCCTGCGCAAGGCCATGCCGGTGTACGTCGAGGCCACGGTGCTGGCGCTGCCGCGCATCTGCATCAACGGGGGCCGCCGCGGTTTCCTGGTGGGCATTGCGCCGCAGGTGCTGGTGGACCTGCTGGGTGCGCGTGCCGTGCACTGCGCGCTGGCGCCATGAAGCTGCCCCGCCGCCGCGCACTGCTGGCCGCCGCTGCGGGCTGGTCGATGGCGGGCGCGACCGCGACGCCGCCGCTGGTGGCCGCCGTCGTGGCCGGCGATCTGGAGGCGCTGCGCCGCCTGCTGGCCGCGGGTGCGGCTGTCGATGACCGCGACACGCGTGGCCGCACCGCCCTGCTGGTGGCCACCCACGCCAACCAGGTAGAGGCGGCGCGGTTGCTCATCGCCCGCGGCGCCGACGTCAACGCCCAGGACGACCTGCGGGACTCGCCCTTTCTGTATGCCGGCGCCCAGGGCCGGCTGGAGATCCTGCGCCTGACCCTGGCCGCCGGCGCCGACCTGGCCAGCACCAACCGTTACGGCGGCACGGCGCTGATCCCGGCGGCGCACCACGGCCATGTCGAAACCGTGCGCGAGCTGCTGCGCACGCGCATCAACGTGGACCACGTCAACCGCCTGGGCTGGACCGCCTTGCTCGAGGCCGTGATCCTGGGCGACGGCGGCCCCGCGCACACCGAGATCGTGCGCCTGCTGCTGGATGCCGGCGCCAACCCGGCGCTGGCCGATGCCCAGGGCGTCACGCCGCTGGCCCACGCCCAGCAGCGCGGCCAGCAGGCCATCGCCGGGCTGCTGCGCCAGGCGCTGGCACGGCCGCAGCGTGGCACCGCCGGGGGCTGATCGGCTGCTGACCCATCGGGCGTGTGCGCCGGTTGCACATCACCGGCTTCAGGTGTAACCATCGGCGCGAGGCAGAGCCCCGCCGGCAGCACTGCTTTGGCCCTGGCACTGTCCTGGGTATGTGGCCCGACCGATGTCGGGGTCATCCCGGGTTGCAGGGAGTTACACGAGCCCGTTCGTATCTCGCGGGCCTGCTCCATGCTCTGTTCCGTACCCCCCTAGAACAGATCGTGCTGCGGCTTCGCCGCCAAAGATTGCACCATGAACATCAATGCCTACCGCCCGACCGAACCGCTGATCGATGAAGCGCAGTTGTCGGCGCAGGTGACGCGCCGCGTCGCGACGCGGCCTTCGCCCTGGGGCAACGATGCCAATCGTGTCCGGCCGACCACCCTCAGCCCCTCGCTGCTGGCCGACCTCGACCGCTTCGAGCGCAAGGCCGAAGGCGCCGACCCGCTGGAGGTACTGGCCGCCTGCATACGCCATGCGCGCCCGCTGGTGCTGATGCTGGAGATCGGCGCGCGCTTGCTGCCGCTGCGCCTGTACCCGCTGCAAGGCCTGTTTGTCTGCCCGGCCGATTTCCTGGACCTGGACGAAGCCCAGCTGCAGCAGCTGAAAGTGGTGCGCGTGCAACCCGGCCAGCCGCACCAGGAGCCCGCACCGGGCACCGCGGCCGACGCCACGCAGCGCACCGGTGCGCTCACCCTGCTGGCCTGGCAACTGGCCATGATGGGCGGGCGCTACGAGCTGCTGCCCGAAATCGGCGGTCGCGCCTGCTACCGCGTGTCGCGCGCCACCGACCTGGTTTCCCTGCCCATCGACGACGCCGCCACCGGCTTGCTGCGCCGCATGCAACGCGACAACCTGGCGCTGGACGACATCGCTGCCGTGCCGGGCGTGGGCTTCGAACGCGCCTGCCGCCTGGTCAACGCCGTCTACCTGCAGGGCGGGCTGATCACGCTGCGCTACGCACCGGCCTCGCGCATGCCCAAGGCGCGCCCCGCGCCCGCCAGCCGCTGATCCGCAGGCCCGCCCCGGCCCGGCCCATGCGGCGGGCCGCTGCGCGTCGCGGCGCACCCCCGGCGCCGGCATAAACTCGGGGCCGTCATGAACATCCTATTCATCGCCCTGGCGGTGCTGGCCGGCTACCTGGTCGGCTCGCTGTCCTTTGCCGTCATCATCAGCCGGATCATGGGCCTGGCCGACCCGCGCAGCTACGGCTCGGGCAACCCGGGCGCCACCAACGTGCTGCGCTCGGGCAACCGCGCCGCGGCCGTCTTGACGCTGGCGCTGGACGCGCTCAAGGGCTTTGTGCCGGTGCTGCTGGTGCTGCTTTACGGCCCGCGTTTCGGCCTGGGCGAGACCACCGCGGCCTTCGTCGGCCTGGCGGCCTTCGTCGGGCATCTGTGGCCGGTGTTCTTCCGCTTCCAGGGCGGCAAGGGCGTGGCCACCGCGGCCGGCGCGCTGCTGGCCATCAACCCCTGGTTGGGTGCGGCCACGCTGCTGACCTGGATCATCATCGCCGTGTTCTTCCGCTACTCGTCGCTGGCCTCGCTGGTGGCGGCGGTGTTTGCGCCTTTCTACCAGGCGCTGATCTGGGGCATGGAGCCGCTGATCCTGGCGCTGATTCCCATGAGCCTGCTGCTGGTGTGGCGCCACGAGGGCAACATCCGCAAGCTGCTGGCCGGCACCGAAAGCAAGCTGGGCCAGAAGGCCGGGGCCGCGCCGCCAAGGGCTGCGCACGCGGGCCACGGCGGCCATCACGCCCATCACGCACAACACACGAAAACACGCAAGGGACACCACTGACATGGTTCAACGATTCGACGTCGGCGCACGCCTGTCCGAAATGGCCGTGCACAACGGCGTCTGCTACCTGGCTGGCCAGGTGGCGGCCGATGCCAGCCAGGACATCAGCGGCCAGACGCGCCAGGTGCTGGCCGCCATCGACGCGCTGCTGGCGCGCGCCGGCAGCGACAAGAGCAAGCTGCTGATGTGCCAGATCTTCATCAAGGACCTGGCTGACTTCCCGGCCATGAACGCCGTCTGGGAAGCCTGGCTGCCGGCCGGCCACGCGCCGCCGCGCGCCACCGTGCAGGCCCACCTGGCCAAGCCCGAATGGCGGGTCGAGCTGGTGGTCACCGCCGCGCTCTGAGCCCCGCGTGAAGGCCACGCCGCGCGAATGGCTGGTGCTGGCGCTGCTGGTGCTGGCCGTCGGCGCGGCCACGCAGTGGTGGGCCGGCCACCAGCGCCGCGCCGTGGGCGAGCAGCTGGCCGCGCTGGCGCGGCCCGGTGACATCCGCATGCTGTCGTCCGAGACCTGCGGCATCTGCACCCTGGCGCGCGAGTGGTTCACCGAGCACCGCATCGCCTTCAGCGAATGCCTGATCGAGCGCGACGCCGCCTGCCGCAGCGAGTTCGAGGCCACGCGCTCGCCCGGCACGCCGGTGCTGCTGGTGCGCGGCCAGGCGCTGGTGGGCTTCGATCCGCAGCGCCTGCGGCAGCTTCTCCAGCCCGCGGGCTGAAGCCTACAGCCCCAGCCGCGCCAGCTCGCCGCGGCCCTGGCGCACCAGCACCGGCTCATCGCCGCTGAAGTCGATCACCGTGGTCGGCTCGCGCGGGCAGGCGCCGGCATAGACCACCGCCTGCAGCAGCTTCTGGAAGCGGTCGCGGATTTCATCAGCGTCGTTCAGCGGCTCGGTCTCGCCCGGCGCGATCAGCGTGGTGGCCAGCAGCGGCTCGCCGAACAGCGCCAGCAGTTCCTGCGTGACGCGGTGGTCGGGCACGCGCAGGCCGATGGTGCGGCGGCTGGGGTGGCTCAGGCGGCGCGGAACCTCTTTGGTGGCCTCGAGGATGAAGGTGTAGGGCCCGGGCGTGCCCAGCTTGAGCAGGCGGTACTGGCGGTTGTCGACCCGGGCGTAGCTGGCCAGCTCGCTCAGGTCCTTGCACAGCAGCGTGAGGTGGTGCTTGTCGTCCACCTGGCGGATGCGTCGCAGGCTTTCGGCCGCGGCCTTGTCGTCGAGCCGGCACACCAGCGCGTAGCTGCTGTCGGTGGGCACCGCGGCCACGCCGCCGGCCTGCAGGATCTGCGCCGCCTGCTTCAGCAGCCGCGGCTGCGGATTCTGGGGATGGACCTCGAAGAACTGCGACACGTCGGTGGTGGGGGGTGGACGGCGCGGCGCCGGGTGGCCGGCGCCTGCTCAGCCGCCGATCAGGCGGTGGTGACCGCAATCTTGCCGATGCGCGCCTGCCACTCGGCCGGGCCGGTGGTGTGCACGCTGCTGCCCTGGGCGTCCACCGCCACGGTCACCGGCATGTCGACCACGTCGAACTCGTAGATGGCTTCCATGCCCAGGTCGGCAAAGCCCACGACCTGGGCGCCCTTGATGGCCTTGGCCACCAGGTAGGCGGCGCCGCCCACGGCCATCAGGTAGGCGCTCTTGTGCTTCTTGATGGCCTCGATCGCCACCGGGCCGCGCTCGGACTTGCCGATCATCGAGATCAGGCCGGTCTTGGCCAGCATCATCTCGGTGAAGCCGTCCATGCGCGTGGCGGTGGTGGGGCCGGCGGGGCCCACGACCTCATCACGAACCGGGTCCACCGGGCCGACGTAGTAGATCACGCGGTTGGTGAAGTCCACCGGCAGCTTCTCGCCCTTGGCCAGCATGTCCTGGATGCGCTTGTGCGCGGCGTCGCGGCCGGTGAGCATCTTGCCGCTGAGCAGCAGGGTCTGGCCCGGCTTCCAGGCGGCCACGGCGGCGGGCGTCAGCGTATTCAGGTCGACGCGTTGGCTCTTCTGGTAGTCGGGCGCCCAGGTCACCTCGGGCCACAGGCTCAGGCTGGGCGGGTCGAGGTAGACCGGGCCGGAGCCGTCCATCACGAAGTGCGCGTGGCGCGTGGCGGCGCAGTTGGGGATCATGGCGATGGGCTTGCTGGCCGCATGCGTGGGGTAGGTCTTGATCTTCACGTCCAGCACCGTGGTCAGGCCGCCCAGGCCCTGCGCGCCGATGCCCAGCGCGTTGACCTTCTGGTACAGCTCGATGCGCAGCTCTTCCAGCTTGTTGGCCGGGCCGCGCTGCAGCAGCTCGTACATGTCGATGTCGTCCATCAACGACTCTTTCGCCATCAGCACCGCCTTCTCGGCCGTGCCGCCGACGCCGATGCCCAGCATGCCCGGCGGGCACCAGCCGGCGCCCATGGTGGGCACGGTCTTGAGCACCCAGTCGACGATGTTGTCGCCGGGGTTGAGCATCTGCATCTTGCTCTTGTTCTCGCTGCCGCCGCCCTTGGCCGCCACGGTGACCTCGAGCTTGTCGCCGGGCACCACTTCCATGTTGATGACCGCGGGCGTGTTGTCCTTGGTGTTCTTGCGCGCGAAGATGGGGTCGTCCAGCACGCTGGCGCGCAGCACGTTGTCGGGGCGCAGGTAGCCCTGGCGCACGCCCTCGTTCACGGCATCGGCGATGCTGCCGCTGAAGCCTTCCCACTTGACGCCCATGCCGATCTTCAGGAAGACGTTGACGATGCCGGTGTCCTGGCAGATGGGCCGGTGGCCCTCGGCGCACATCTTCGAGTTGGTCAGGATCTGGGCAATCGCGTCCTTGGCCGCCGGGCTTTGCTCGTGCGCGTAGGCGCGCGCCAGGTGGGCGATGAAGTCGGCCGGGTGGTAGTAGCTGATGTACTGCAGCGCGGCGGCCACGCTCTCGACGAGGTCGGCCTGGCGGATGGTGGTGGTCATGGCGGTCATCCCGGATGAATCAGTGCTCAAAGTGTAGCCAGCGTGGCTTGCGCGCAGTTGAACGGCGGCGCGCGCTGCCGGGCCCGGTCACTCGTGCGGCTTGTTGTGCACCATCACCCGGTCGGCCGCGGCGATGGCCAGCGCCGAGAACAGGAAGGCGACGTGGATCAGCGTCTGCCACAGCAGCACCTTTTCGGTGTAGTTCTCGGCGTTGATGAAGGTCTTGAGCAGGTGGATCGAGCTGATGCCGATGATGGCCGTGGCCAGCTTGACCTTCAGCACGCTGGCGTTGACGTGGCTCAGCCACTCGGGCTGGTCGGGGTGGTTCTCGAGGTTCATGCGCGAGACGAAGGTCTCGTAGCCGCCGACGATCACCATGATCAGCAGGTTGCTGATCATCACCACGTCGATCAGGCCCAGCACCACCAGCATGATCACGGTTTCGTTGAGCTTGGGCACCCAGTCGGGGTCGGCCTTGTAGCCGATGCTCTTGACCAGCATGTCCAGCGCTTCCTTGTTGCCGAACACGGCTTCGATGAGGTGCGTGAGCTCCAGCCAGAAGTGGAAGACGTAGACGCACTGGGCCACGATCAGGCCCAGGTACAGCGGCAGCTGCAGCCAGCGGGTGGCGAAGATCAGCTTGGGCAGCAGGGGCAGGTCGGGAGGCTTGGGGTTCATCGGCTCGGTTCTCGTTCTGGACAGCGGGGCAGGGTTCTTACCCTGTGCCGGAAATTGTAGGGGGCGCACTGTGACGGATTGCGCGCTCCGTAAGGGGTCCGTCAGAGCGCAGCCTTAGCTTTCATGACCGCGAACCGCGCCCTATTCCGCAGGAGACAAACCACCATGGCCCAAGATCAAGCAACCGAGTTGAAAACTCACGAACCGCCGGCCGCGCTGGTGGCGGGGGCCCGCGTGTCGGGCATGGCTGCGTACGAGGCGCTGTGCGCCGAAGCCGACCGCGACTACGAGGGCTACTGGGCCCGCCTGGCGCGCGAGTTCGTGACCTGGAAGACGCCCTTCACCAAGGTGCTGGACAGCAGCAAGGCGCCCTTCTTCAAGTGGTTCGATGACGGCACGCTCAACGTCAGTTACAACTGCCTGGACCGCAATGTCGAGCGCGGCCTGGGCGACAAGACTGCCATCATCTTCGAGGCCGACGACGGCGCCGTCACCAAGGTCAGCTATGCCGAACTGCTGGCCAAGGTGTGCCAGTTCGCCAACGCGCTGAAGGCGCGCGGCGTCAAGAAGGGCGACCGCGTCCTCATCTACATGAGCATGTCGGTCGAGGGCGTGGCCGCGATGCAGGCCTGTGCGCGCATCGGCGCCATCCACTCGGTGGTGTTCGGCGGGTTCAGCGCGCAAAGCGTGCGCGACCGCGTGCAGGACGCCGGCGCGGTGATGGTCATCACCGCCGACGAGCAGCTGCGCGGCGGCAAGAGCCTGCCGCTGAAGGCCATCGTCGACGAGGCCATCGCCCTGGGCGGCTGCGAGACCATCGCCAACGTCCTGGTCTACAAGCGCACCGGCGGCAACATCGCCTGGAACCCGGCGCGCGACCGCTGGCTGCACGAGGAAATGGCGGCACAGTCCACCACCTGCGAACCCGAATGGGTGGGCGCCGAGCACCCGCTGTTCCTGCTGTACACCAGCGGCAGCACCGGCAAGCCCAAGGGCGTGCAGCACAGCAGCGGCGGCTACCTGCTGCACGCGGCGCTGACGACGGCCTGGACCTTCGACCTGAAGCCCGACGACGTGTTCTGGTGCACCGCCGACATCGGCTGGGTCACCGGCCACAGCTACATCACCTACGGCCCGCTGGCCCTGGGCGGCACCGAGATCGTGTTCGAGGGCGTGCCCACCTACCCCGACGCGGCGCGCTTCTGGAAGACCATCGAGAAGCACAAGGTCAGCATCTTCTACACCGCGCCCACCGCCATCCGCTCGCTCATCAAGGCGGCCGAAGGCAACCCCGCGGTGCACCCCAACAAGAGCGACCTGAGCAGCCTGCGCATCCTGGGTTCGGTGGGCGAGCCCATCAACCCGGCCGCCTGGGAGTGGTACTACCTGCACGTGGGCGGCGGCCGCTGCCCCATCGTCGACACCTTCTGGCAGACCGAGACCGGCGGCCACGTCATCACCCCGATGCCGGGCGCCACGCTCATGGTGCCGGGTTCGTGCACGCTGCCCTTCCCGGGCATCACCGCGGCCATCGTCGACGAAACCGGCGCCGACGTGCCCAACGGCAGCGGCGGCATCCTGGTCATCAAGAAGCCCTGGCCCAGCATGATCCGCACCATCTGGGGTGACCCGGACCGCTTCGTCAAGAGCTACTACCCGCCCGAGCTGAAGGGCTACTACCTGGCCGGCGATGGCGCCATCCGCGACGCCAAGACCACCTACTTCACCATCACCGGGCGTATCGACGACGTGCTCAACGTCAGCGGCCACCGCATGGGCACGATGGAGATCGAGTCGGCGCTGGTCAGCTGCACCGAGCTGGTGGCCGAAGCCGCCGTGGTGGGCCGTCCCGACGACACCACCGGCGAGGCCATCTGCGCCTTCGTGGTGCTCAAGCGCAGCCGCCCCACCGGCGACGAAGCCAAGAAGATCGCCACCGAGCTGCGCAACTGGGTGGCCAAGGAAATCGGCCCCATCGCCAAGCCCAAGGACATCCGCTTCGGCGACAACCTGCCCAAGACGCGCAGCGGCAAGATCATGCGCCGCCTGCTGCGCAGCATCGCCAAGGGCGAGTCCATCACCCAGGACACCTCGACCCTCGAAAATCCTGCGATCCTGGATCAGTTGACGCAAGCCAACTGATCCAGGCCGCGCGCAAGCGCGGTGCGCCGCGAAGCGGTGCAAATCGCAGGATTTGGGGCCTGCTCATATCGCGCAGCGATGTGAGCGGGCACCAGAATCCCGCCATCCTGGACCAGCTGACGCAAGCCAACTGATCGTCGCTTCACAGGGGCCCGGGCCGCAGCACAGCGACCCGGGCCTTTTTCATTTGATCGTCAGCACCCAGGCCGCGAGCCGGCGTGCCTCTTCCGGCGGCAGCGAGGGGTTGGCCGCCATGGGCACGGGCCCCCAGACACCGCCACCGCCCTTGACGATCTTCTGCGTCAGCAGCGGCACGGCGTCGGCGCGTCCGGCGTAGCGCGCCGCCACGTCCTTGAAGGACGGACCGACGATCTTGCGATCCAGGCCGTGGCAGTTGAGGCAGTTGCGGGCGCGCGCCAGATCGGCGTCGGACGGCGCCGCGAACGCTACAAAAGGCAGCAGCATCAGCGCGGCTGCATGCGCTACAGTGGTGACAGGAGAGTTCGCCATGCCCTTGGTCGTGATCGGAATCCTGCTGGTGGTGGTCAAGCTGGCCGAGTTCGGCCCGTTTGCGCGCTGGCCTTGGTGGGCGGTGCTCATCCCCTTCGGCCTGGCCATTCTGTGGTGGGAATTCTCCGACTCCAGCGGCCTCACCAAGCGCCGGGTTATCGAAAAAATGGAAGCGCGCAAGGCCGAGCGCCGCGACCGGGCGCTGGAATCCCTGGGCCTGAACACGCGCCACCAGAAGGCGATGACCAAGGCGCGCGAGGCCAAGGCGCGCATGGTTTCGGCCGACCCGACCATGGCCGAACCCCCGCCGCCCGAACCGCCGCGGCGCGATCCGCGGCTGTAGCGCGCGATCCTTGCGCAAGTCAGGTGATGTCGCACTGCCGACTGGGTGGCCGCGTCCCGGCGCCGCCTACCGCTTGTTGGCCAGCGCCTGCGCCGCCTCGGCCACCAGCGCCGGCCCGCGGTAGATGAGTCCGGTGTAGAGCTGCACCAGGTCGGCGCCGGCCGCCAGCTTGGCGCGCGCGTCGGCGCCGCTCATCACGCCACCCACGCCGATGATGGGGTAGCCCGGCCCCAGCGCCGCGCGCAGCGCGCGGATGACGCGGTTGCTGGCCTCGCGCACCGGCGCGCCGCTCAGGCCGCCGGCTTCGTCGGCATGGGCCAGGCCCTGCACCGCGTCGCGTGCCAGCGTGGTGTTGGTGGCGATGACGCCGTCGATGCCGTTGTGGCGCAGCGTGGCGGCGATCACGGCCACCTGCGCGTCGTCCAGGTCGGGCGCGATCTTCACGAACAGCGGCACGCTGCGGCCGTGGGTGCGCGTCAGTTCGCCGCGGCGCTGCTGCAGCGCGGCCAGCAAGGCGTCCAGCGCCGCGTCGCTTTGCAGCGCGCGCAGGTTCTTGGTGTTGGGGCTGGAGATGTTGACCGTCACGTAGTCGGCATGCGGGTACACGCCGCTCAGGCCGATCAGGTAGTCGTCCACCGCGCGTTCGATGGGCGTGGCCGCGTTCTTGCCGATGTTCAGGCCCAGGATGCCGCCGCTGGCGCGGAAGCTGTGCGCGCGCTGCACGTTGGCGACGAAGGCGTCCAGGCCCTCGTTGTTGAAGCCCATGCGATTGATCAGCGCCTGGCGCGCCGGCAGGCGGAACATGCGCGGCTTGGGGTTGCCGGGTTGCGCCAGCGGCGTGACCGTGCCGACTTCGATGAAGCCGAAGCCCATGCCGCCCAGGCCGTCGATGCAGCGCCCGTTCTTGTCCAGCCCCGCGGCCAGGCCAATGCGGTTGGGAAACTGCAGCCCGGCCAAGCGCAGCGGGTCGGCCACGCGCGCCGTCTGCCACAGGCAGCGCGCCGGGCTGTGCTGCAGCCGCTCCAGGCTGGCCAGCGTCAGCTCGTGCGCGCGTTCCGCATCCAGGCCGAAGAGAAAGGGGCGGGCAAGGGCATAGGGCAGCAGCGGCATGGCGTGGATTGTCTCAGCCGCGCCGCCCGATAATCGGGGCATGACGCAAGACGAACTCAAGGCCCTGGTGGCGCGCGCCGCGCTGGAACATGTGGTGCCCGGCCAGCTGGTCGGCGTGGGCACGGGTTCCACCGTCAACCACTTCATCGCCGCGCTGGCCGAAATCAGGGACCGCATCGCCGGCGCGGTGTCCAGCTCGGTGGCCAGCACAGCGCGGCTGCAGGCGCTGGGCATCCGGGTGTTCGACGCGGCCGAGGTGCAGCGCCTGCCGGTGTACGTGGACGGCGCCGACGAGATCGACGGCCAGGGCTGCATGATCAAGGGCGGCGGCGCGGCGCTCACGCGCGAAAAGATCGTGGCCGATCTGGCCGAGCGCTTCGTGTGCATCGCCGACGAATCCAAGCGCGTGGCGCAGTTGGGGCGTTTTCCGCTGCCGGTGGAGGTGATCGCGATGGCCGCGCCGCAGGTGGCGCGGCGCTTTGCCGCTTTAGGCGCGCAGGCCACGTTGCGCCCGGGCGTTCTCACCGACAACGGCCACCCGTTGCTCGACGTGCGCGGCCTGGCCATCAGCGATCCGCTGGCGCTGGAAACCGAGATCAACCAGTGGCCCGGCGTGGTGACGGTGGGCATCTTCGCGCGCCACCGGGCCAGTGTCTGCCTGCTGGGTACGGCGCAGGGTGTGCAGACCTTGGTGTTCTAATCGGGGGTCACCTCAGCTGCCCGGAGAACCCCGCTTTGGCCAAACCCAACTACTCGTTCGAGAAGCGCCAACGCGAACTGGCGAAGAAGAAGAAGAAGGAAGAGAAAGAGCGCGAGAAGGCCGCGCGCAAGGCCGCCGGCCTGCCGCCCGTGGCCGACGAACCCGACGAAGACGAGCCGGGCGCCGCGCCCGCCCCGGGTCAGTCCGCCGGCTGACGGCCTGTTGCGCGCGCCGCGCGCACGATCCAGCGGCCCGGGTCGACAGCGTCGGCCAGATCCTGCTCCAGCGGCCAGGGCGCGCCCAGCGCCTGCGCGGCCACCAAGCGGCCCAGCAGCGGCGCCAGCGTCAGGCCCCGAGCGCCCAGCGCCGTCAACATGAACAAGCCACTTTCGCGCGGCAGCAGTCGTGCCTGGTCCAGGCGCTGGCCCGTCGGCATGTGCGCCAGCGGAAGGGCGCCGGCCAGCGGCAACCGATCATCGGTGGCCAGGCGCCAACCCACACGCCCTTGCCAGCCTTGATCCGGCCCCTGGATGCCGGCGAGGCGCTGCAACCGGCGCAGGTTGTCCTGGTGATCGGCCGGGCGCAGCGTGGCATCGGCGTCGTCTTCCTGGCGCGTGGCGCCGCACAGCAGGCCGCCATCGGGCAGCGGGATCAGGTAACCGTCCCCGGCGATGGGCAGGCGCGGCCGCGGCTGCGTGGGCGCGGACCAGTGGCTGACCTGGCCGCGGGTCAGGCGCAAGGGCCAGGGCACGTGGCCCAGCGGAATGAGCAAGGCCCCCGCGCCGGCCGCGTTGGCGAGCACGGCGATCGGCGCCTCGGCCACGACATGGCCTTGGGCGTCGAGCAGGCGCCAACCTTCGGCGCAGCGCTGCAGCGCCCCTGCCTGCACTTCGCCCACGAAACGTATGCCCGGCGCTGCCAGCGCCCGTTGCACCCAGGCCGCGGGCGAAACCCAGCCTCCACCGGCGTACAGCCAGGCCGGCTGCGACAGCGGCACGCCGGCCAGCGCCGATGCGGCCGCGGCAGCGTGTGCGCTGACGTAGTCCGCGGGCAGCGCCTGGCGCTGCAGCAGGGCCGCGTCGCTGGCCCCATCGCCATCGGACAGCCGCAGCAGGCCGTCGACGCAACCCGGCACGCCGTCACGCAGCGCTTGGCGGTGGCTGCGCTCGGCCTGCAACGCGGCGGCGCGGAACAGTCTTGCGTACGGCCCGTCGTCGCCATGCACGCTGCCGTGGAAGATGCCGGCCAGGTTGCCCGAGGTCTCGGCCGCGGGTTCGGCGTGGCGCTCGATCACGCTGACCTGCAGGCCGGCGTCGGCCAGCGCCCGCGCCACGGCCGCACCGGCCAGGCCGGCGCCGACGACGAAGGCGCTGCGCGCCGCCGGCTGTCCGCCGTTGGGCAAGGGCGTGCTGGCGAAGCGCGGCGCAAAGCGCGCCCGCGTGATCTCGCGCTTGCCGCCGATGCCGGACGCGGTGTCTACCTCGAAGCCGGCGGTCTGCAGGCCTTCGCGCAGTGCGTGCGCCACGCTCCAGGTGGCGGCCGTGGCCCCGGGCGCGGCGTGGCGGCCCAGCGCCTTCAACACGCGCGGCTGCCACATCTCGGGGTTGCGCGCGGGTGCAAAGCCGTCCAGGTAGAAGGCGTCGGCCTGCAGCCGCAGAGTGGGCAGCAGCGCGGCCACGTCGCCCAGGGCCAGCAGCAGTTGCACCGCGCTGCCTTCGAAGTCCAGCACCTGCAACCCGGGCACCAGCGGCGGCCAGGCCGCTATCAGTTGCGCGGCCAGCGCCGGCAGCGCCGTGCCGGCATGGGCGCGCGCCAGGTCTTCGCGGCGCAGCGGGTGGCGTTCGATGGACACGAACACCAGACGCTCGCAGCGCGCCGGGTCGCCCCGCCAGGCGTCCCAGGTGGCCAGGAAGTTGTTGCCCAGGCCGAAGCCGGCCTCCAGCACGACGCAGCGCGCGCGCCCGGCCCAGCGCCCCGGCAGGCCGTTGCCGCCCAGGAAGACGTGGCGCGCCTGCGCCAGCGCGCCCACCTGCGGGTGGTAGAGGTCGCCATAGAGGGGTGATCGCGGCGGCGCGTCGGCGCTGAACTCCAACTGCGCCGGCGCTATGGGCTGCGTCTTCACGGCCTCAGCAGCGCGCGGCGATCCAGGCCAGCAGCGGCTCGCGCACTCTGTTCAGCCCGCGGTAGTCCAGCACCGCCGGGCTCATGCTGGCGATGGCCTGGTGCAGCCGGGCTGCGCGTTGCGGGGTGTCCAGCACATCGGCCAGCGGGCGCACCTCGACGCCGATGGTGAACACCGCCTGGTGCAGCGCCGGCAGCGGGATGAAGGTCTGGCGTTCGCTGCGGAACCAGGCGCGTTCCACCGGCGTGTGGCGCCAGCGCTCGGGGTCGCAGCGGTCGGGGTGGGTGTGCAGCCGCGGCTGGTCGGTGACGTTCCAGACGAAGCGCTCCCAGCGCTCGGGCCCCGTCACCAGGCGCATCAGTGCGGCGCCGGCCTGGCGCAGCAGTTCGCCGTCGGCCACGGGCGCGTGCACCTCGGCGAAGGGGCGGCCGATCTTGGTCTCGGGTGCCCAGTGGCTGGGCAGGGCCACGGCCAGCCACTGCAGCGTGGTGCTGCGGCCATCGACGATGGCAAAGTCCTCGGCGAAGGCCAGGCTGGCCAGCCCGGGCAGGCGCCATTCGGCGGGCAGGGCGTGCAGGCAGCGCGGGATCTCGTCGCCCAGGCCGAACACGCCCGCGCTGTGGTGCTCGACCTGGCCGTCGACGTCGACCGTGCAGCCCAGGGCGCTGGCGCGTCGGCCGTCCCATTGCCAGGTTGTGGGGTGTTCAGCCGCGGCTTGGGCGCACAGCGCTGTGAGCGCCGGCGCGGCGTCGAAGCCGGTCACGGCGCACAGCGCCTGGGGCCAGAAGGCCGAGAGCACGGCCAGCTTCTCGCGCTGGTGGCGCGAACCCGGCGCCAGCGGCGTGAGCTGCGCGCTGCCCGCGGCCAGCCGGCGCAGGCCGGGCTGCATGCGAAAGGGTGCGACGACGGCGGCGTCGAAGTCGAAGGCCATGGGCCGTGATGATGCCTACAAAGACAAAGGGCACCCGACGGGGTGCCCTGGCCTGATAGCGGCGTCGATCAGACGCGTTTCTTGTACTCGTGCGTGCGCGTGTCGATCTCGACCTTGTCGCCGTTCTCCACGAAGATGGGTACGCTGATCTCGAAGCCCGTGCCCACCAGCTTGGCCGGCTTGAGCACCTTGCCCGAGGTGTCGCCCTTGACGGCGGGGTCGGTGGTGATCTCGCGCACCACGGTGGTGGGCAACTCGACCGAGATGGCCTTGCCGTCGTAGAACACGACCTCGACCGACATGTTGTCTTCAAGGTAGTTGATGGCGTCGCCCATGTTCTCGGCCTCGACCTCGAACTGGTTGTATTCGGCGTCCATGAAGGCGTACATGGGATCGGCGAAGTAGGAGTAGGTGCACTCCTTCTTGTCCAGCACGATCTGGTCCATCTTGTCGTCGGCCTTGAAGACGGTTTCGGCGCCAAAGCCGCTGAGCAGGCTCTTCATCTTCATGCGCACCGTGGCCGCGCCGCGGCCGCCACGGCTGTATTCGGTCTTGAGCACGACCATGGGGTCCTTGCCCTGCATGATGACGTTGCCGGCGCGGATTTCCTGTGCGAGTTTCATGGCTTGTTCCGGATCTTCCGAAGGGTGTTGGGCGCCGGCTCAAGGGTCTGGATGAACACCGCGGCGGCGCGGGACGCCACCTGGGGGCTCCAAGGGGAGCACGGGGCGCAAAGCCCTTGATTCTATCAGCAGCCCGGCGCGCTGCTTCGGGATTTCCCGCGGACGAAGGCGCACAGGCGTTCAGCCAGGTCAGCCCCATCGGCCTGCGCCAGCAGCCGCGCGCGCCAGCCCTGCACCGCGTCCTGCCAGGGCTGCAGCGGCGGCAGCGCAGGCAGGGGCGTCTCGGCCAGGCCGTTCCAGGCCCACCAGAAAGCGACCATGTCGGCCGGCGCCTGCAGTTGCGTCAGCAAGGCCTGCAGCTTGGCCGCATGCGCGCCGTCGTCCTGCGGGTAGGCCTGCCAGACGAAGCCGGCGCCGGCCCAGAGGGCACGCACCAGCGAATCCTCGCCGCGCACGAAGTTCAGATCGCTCGCCCACAGCAACTGGTCGAAGGCGGGCTGCGGCAGCCAGGGCAGGCGCGCCACGCGCAAGGCGGGGGGCAACTGCACAGCGGCCGGCACCTGCTGCTGCGCCAACCCCGGCGTCAGCAGCAACAAGGTGGGCTGCTCCGACAGCCGCTGCAGCAGCGCCGGGGTGTGGGCGTTGGCGTAGCAGAACAGGCTCACCACGCGCTCGCCCGGCTGCAGCGCCAGGCCCAGGCCGGCCAGCCAGGCGGGGCGATCGAAGGCGGCCCGGGCCTGCAGCAGGCCGGGCTCGCGCAGCAGGCCGCCCGTGGCCGCACTGAAGCCGGGATAGAAGAACCACTTGGTCAGGCCGTTGCGCTGCGGCGAGGGCAGGCCGTGCGAGCGCTCGACATAGGCCTCGGCGCTGAGGTACTCCAGGTTGATCCACACCGGCGGCTGTGCCGCCGCGGCCATGGCTTGGACAAAGGCCGGCGGCGGGTCGCAGCCGAAGGCCTCGACCACCACGTCGCCGGGTGTGGCCGGGCCGGGCCAGGGCACGACGTCGACGCCCGCGGCGCCGCCGGGCGCCATCCAGGCCAGCGGCGAGGCGTCGTCGATCACCAGGCGCACGCGCTGGCCGCGCGCGGCCAGGCTGCGCGCCAAACGCCAGCAGACACCGGCGTCGCCGAAGTTGTCGATGACGCGGCAGAAGAGGTCCCATTGCAAGGGCGGCAGGGGCGGGGCGGCGGCCATCGCGGGATTATCGAAGCCGGTCAGAATGCCGCCCCATGAGTGGCAAGAACAGCCCGGCAACGAGTGCACCCGACGCGCCTGCAGAGCAGGCCGCCGAGGCCGCCGTGCCCGACGCCGCCGCTGCAGCGCGTGAGTACCTGCTGGCCGAGGTGGCCGCGCTGCCCGGCCTGCCCGGCGTGTACCGCTGGTTCGACGCCCAGGACGGCCTGCTCTACGTGGGCAAGGCGCGCAACCTGAAGAAGCGCGTCTGCAGCTACCTGCACAAGGACCACGGCGGCACGCGCATCGGCCAGATGGTGGCGCGCATCGCGCGGCTGGAAACCACGGTGGTGCGCACCGAGGCCGAGGCGTTGCTGCTCGAGAACAACCTGATCAAGGCCTTCGCGCCGCGTTTCAACATCCTGTTCCGCGACGACAAGAGCTATCCCTACCTCAAGCTCACGGCCGCGCCCGCCGGCGGGGTGGGGGCACCGCCGGCTTCCAGGTACCCGCGCATGGCCTACTTCCGCGGCGCCATCGACCGCCGCCACCGCTACTTCGGGCCCTACCCCAACGCCTGGGCGGTGAAGCAGACCATCCAGCTGATGCAGAAGGTCTTCCGCCTGCGCACCTGCGAGGACACGGTGTTCGCCAACCGCTCGCGGCCCTGCCTGCTGTACCAGATCCAGCGCTGCTCGGGGCCCTGCGTGGGCCTGGTGGCGCCGGCCGACTACGCGCGCGACGTGCGCGACGCCGAGCGCTTCCTGCTGGGCGAGCCGCAGGAGGTGATGAGCGACCTGCAGGCGCAGATGATGGCCCACGCCGAGGCGCTGGAGTTCGAGCAGGCGGCCGCGCTGCGCGATCGCATCGGCTCGCTGTCGCGCGTGCTGCACCAGCAGAGCGTGGAAGCCAGCAGCTTCTCGTCGGCCGAGAAGGACGTGGACATCCTGGCCGTCAAGGTGGCCGGTGGCCGCGCCTGCGTCAACCTGGCCATGGTGCGCGGCAGCCGCCACCTGGGCGATCGCGCCTACTTCCCGACCCATGTGGACGAGGGCGCGGCGCTGGTCACGCGCACCGACGATGACGAGGACGACGCACCACCGGCCGCCCCGCGCGGCACCGAGGCCGCGGTGCTCGAGGCCTTCATCGTGCAGCACTACGTCGGCCAGCCCGTGCCGCCACAGCTGGTGACCAGCCACGCCGTCGACGAAGCCCTGCTCGAGGCCCTGGGCGAGGCCGCCGGCGTGCGCGTGCGCGCCCAGCACCAGCCGCGCGAGCAGCGCCGCATCTGGCTGGAGATGTGCGCCAAGGGCGCCGAGCTGGCGCTGGCGCGGCTGCTGGCCGAAGAGGGCTCGGCACAGCAGCGCACGCGCGCGCTGGTCGAGGCGCTGGACCTGGACGTGGCCGACACCGCGCTGCTGCGCATCGAATGCTTCGACATCAGCCACACGGGCGGCGAGGCCACGCAGGCGTCCTGCGTGGTGTTCGAAGGCAACCAGATGCAGAGCAGCCAGTACCGCCGCTTCAACATCGAAGGCATCACCGGCGGCGACGACTACGCCGCCATGCGCCAGGTGCTGACGCGGCGCTACGCCCGCCTGGCCGAGGCCGTGGCGGCGGGCAAGGCCGAAACCGCCGAAACCGCCGAAACGGTCGATGGCAGCGAGACCGCCACGCCCGCGCCGCGCAAGGGCCTGGCGCGCCTGCCCGACCTGGTGCTGGTGGACGGCGGCCGCGGTCAGGTGGCCATGGCGCGCGGGGTGTTCGAGGAACTGGGGCTGGACATCGCGCTGATCGTGGGCGTCGAGAAAGGCGAGGGCCGCAAGGTCGGCCTGGAGGAACTGGTGTTCGCCGACGGCCGGCCCAAGGTGGCGCTGGGCCACGACTCGGCGGCGCTGATGCTGGTGGCGCAGATCCGCGACGAGGCCCACCGTTTCGCCATCACCGGCATGCGCGCGCGCCGCGCCAGCGTGCGCACCGGCGGCAGCAAGCTGGAAGACATCCCGGGCGTGGGCCCGCGCAAGCGCGCGCGCCTGCTGCAGCGCTTTGGCGGTCTGCGCGGCGTGGCCAGCGCCGGCGTCGAGGACCTGGCCAGCGTGGAAGGCATTTCGAAGGACCTGGCCGAGGAGATCTACCGTGCCCTGCATTGACCACCCCATCACCCGTGCGGCACTGGCCGCCGCCATTGCCACGGCCGTTGCCGCGCTGGCGGCCTGCGCCGAAGCACCGACCACCCGGCCCGCCGCGCCGCCGCCCGTGGTGGGCACGCCGGC
>JALHPY010000057.1 GCA_022842305.1 Rubrivivax sp. | reverse complement strand
GAGTTCTCGAAACTCGCCGCGGCCTCGATGGCCACACCGTCGGCGGCTTCGATGGCGCCCAGGCGCGGCGCCACCACCACGGTGACCGCACCCGCCGCCTGCAATGCAGCCTGCACTGCCAGCAGCGCGGCTCCTTCCACGCCGTGCGCCGCCAGCAAGGCGACCTTGCGCGTTCGAATGCCACCGTCGCCGGGCAAGGCCATCAGCGACAGCGCGGCTGAAGCGGTGACCTCCGGCTTGTTCGGTGCCTCCAGCACACGCGGCAACGCGGCCGGCAGCGGCATGCCCAGATCGCCAGCCACCTTGGCGGCCAGCTGCGGCGACACGTTGACGAGTGAAGCCAGCATGCGTTCGCGGATCGCGGGCACGGTGAGCTTGCTCAATTCGAAGCGGAAGCCGCCGGCAATGTGCGCCTGCTCCACCGCGGTCTGGCTGTCGTAGAACAGGGTGGCCTGCGTGTAATGGTCGGCAAACTTCTCCGGCTTGCCGCGCAGCTTCTCGCCTTCGATGGGCTGGGGAAACGACACATAGCCCTTGGCGCCCGCCTGAAACGGGCAGCCACCACCCAGCGAGTTGGGCTCGTAGGCCACGCGCCCGCGGTGCACAGCCTGGCGATGAATGCCGTCGCGCTGGTTGTTGGAAACCGGCACCAGCGATGCGTTGATGGGCAACTCATGAAAATTGGCGCCACCCAGGCGCGTGATCTGCGTGTCCACGTAGGAGTGGTGGCGCCCGGCCAGCAGCGGGTCATTGCTGAAGTCGATGCCCGGCACCACGTGCGCGGTGCAGAAGGCCACCTGCTCGGTCTCGGCGAAGAAGTTGTCGGGGTTGCGGTTCAGCACCATGCGGCCCACGGGCCGCACCGGCACCAGCTCTTCGGGGATGAGCTTGGTGGCGTCCAGCACATCGAAGCTGAAGGCCTCGGCCTGCGCTTCGCTGAACAGCTGCAGGCCGAGCTCCCATTCCGGGTACTCGCCCGACTCGATCGCCTCCCACAGGTCGCGGCGGTGAAAGTCGGCGTCGGCGCCGGCAATCTTTGCCGCCTCGTCCCACACCAGCGAATGGGTGCCCAGCTTGGGCTTCCAATGGAACTTGACGAACTGCGACGCGCCTTCGGCGGTGACGAGCCGGAAGGTGTGCACGCCGAAGCCCTGCATCATGCGATAGCTGCGCGGGATCGCGCGGTCTGACATCACCCACATCAGCATGTGCGTGGTCTCGGGCGACAGCGAGGCAAAGTCCCAGAAGGTGTCGTGTGCCGACGCCGCCTGCGGCATGGCGTTGTGCGGCTCGGGCTTGACGGCGTGAACCAGGTCGGGGAACTTCATCGCGTCCTGGATGAAGAACACCGGCATGTTGTTGCCCACCAGGTCCCAGGTGCCCTGGTCGGTGTAGAACTTGACGGCGAAGCCGCGCACGTCGCGCGCGGTATCGGCCGAGCCGCGTTCACCGGCCACGGTAGAGAAGCGCACGAACACCGGCGTCACCTTGCCGGCCTCGGCAAAGGGCGCGGCACAGGTGAGATCGGTGAGGGCTTCGTAGGCTTCGAAGAAGCCGTGCGCCGCCGAGCCGCGGGCGTGCACGATGCGCTCGGGGATGCGCTCGTGGTCGAAGTGCGTGATCTTCTCGCGCAGGATGAAGTCTTCCAGCAGCGTCGGCCCGCGCAGCCCGGCCTTCAACGAGTTCTGGTTGTCGCCAATGGCCACACCCTGGTTGGTCGTCAGCACCTGCTTCGAGCCATCGACACGGGCCTGCGCCAGCCGGCCGTCGATGGCATGGCCACCCGGTTGCACAGGCTCGCCGGTCTTGGCGCTGACATTGACTTCGCTCAGGGTGCTGGCCGATACCGCGTCAGACGCAGGCTCGGCGGTCATGCCGACGGGCGGGTTCAACGCGCTGTCGCGCCCGAAGTCTTGCGCCTTGTTCGCGTTGTGCGGCATGGCGGCCACCAGCGCTTGCGCGCCCTGCGCCTGCGCCATGACCGGGTCGGCATCGACCGAAGACTTGCCGGCAGGGGCGCCACGGCCCGCGCGACGTGCCGGGGCGGCCTGGGGTTCGCGTGAGGTTCGAGAGGGCATGGGCTGGGAGGTCGACTTCTTCATGGGGTGCTTTCGATGTAGGGAGGGACAGGCCAGGCTGTCGTGAGGCCTGCTTCAGGAAGTTGCGGTGATGGCGCCATTCGGTACGCAAGTGCCCGCTGGCGCGCGGCACCACCGACGTAAGGGCAGCGGTAGGCTGATGCCCACGTCGATCAGTGATGCGATGAGCCACCCACTGAACTGCTGCCAACGATGCCGGCAGGCTCCTTGAGGAACATGCATGGATGGGACTTCGTGATCACCGGCACGATGGCTATCCCACCAGTGACACCGCCCCAGTTCGGCCCTGAGTTGAGAATCACAAGCTGCCCCTTTGCATTGCCAATGGATGCCCAGACGGGATAGGCAAATTCGAGGCGGCATGGTTGCGTCGGCGCTTTCTTGCGTCTGTGCGACAACGTACACGAGCACAGCCACCCACCGAGTTGCTCCGGGCCAATGAATGGCGAACGGCTCGACTTCGGATACGACGCCTTGATCGGGTCCTCGCTCAGGATCAGGTCATGGCCATCGTCCGGCTTGATGCCCTTGACGCTGTCGTCGCTCTGGATGACCTGCCCGGTGCCCAGCCACGCCCTGCCGCCGTCTGTGCGATGGCGAACCGGTGAACGCAGCCATCTTGGCCACACGCGATTGCGGCGTCATGCAGCGCACAGACGGCGCCGTGCGGCGGCCCCAATGTTCCAGTTCGAATGACGCTTTCCTGCCGCCCCGAAGCGGCAAAGGACTTTCACCATGAGCCGCATGCCTGCAATCTGGCCACTTCCGCAATGCGCTGCCAAGTCCGAGCGGGCGTCCCGATGAGCCATCGCCAGCGGCTGGCGGTGCTCGCAGGCTGCGTGCTGGCGGGCGCGTTGGTGGCGGGTTGCGGCGACACCGCAAGCCTGACAGTGGCACAGGGCACCGGGCCTCGGCCCGAGTTGCCTGCGCCGACAAGGACGCTGCTGCCCACGGTGAATATCGCACCCGCCACCGGCTGGCCGCAAGGCGCCACGCCGCAGGCGGCAGCCGGGCTGCAGGTGGTGGCGTTTGCCAGCGGGCTGGATCACCCGCGCTGGCTGCTGGTGCTGCCCAATGGCGACGTGCTGGTGGCCGAAAGCAACGCGCCGCCCAAGCCGGCAGGCAGCAAGGGCATCAGGGAACACCTGATGGCGCTGGTGATGCAGCGTGCCGGCGCCGGCACGCCCAGCGCCAACCGCATCAGCCTGCTGCGCGATGCCGACGGCGACGGCATCGCCGAGACCCGCTCGGTCTTGCTCAGCGGCTTGCACTCACCCTTTGGCATGGCCTTGATCGGCGAACGCCTGTTCGTGGCCAATACCGACGCGGTGTTGAGCTTTCCCTACCGCAGCGGCGACACCGTCATCACCGCACCTGGCAGCAGGCTGCTCAACCTGCCCGGCGGCCCGATCAACCACCACTGGACAAAAGGCCTGATTGCCAGTGCCGACGGCAGCCGGTTGTATGTCAGCGTGGGCTCCAACAGCAATGTCGGCGAGCGTGGCATGGCGGTGGAGGAAGGCCGTGCCGCCCTGTGGGAGGTTCAAGTCGGCACCGGCACGCACCGCGTCTTCGCCACGGGCTTGCGCAACCCCGTGGGCATGGCCTGGGACGCGGCCGGCCAGGTACTGTGGACAGTGGTCAACGAGCGCGACGAGCTGGGCAGCGATCTGGTGCCGGACTACCTGACTTCGGTACAGGAAAGCAGCTTCTACGGCTGGCCCTACAGCTACTTCGGCCAGAACCTGGACGCACGGGTCCCGCAATCGCAGCCAGCGCTGGTGGCCACTGCACTGGTGCCCGACTACGCGCTGGGCCCGCACACCGCGCCCCTCGGGTTGGCCCGCTCTGAGGGCGGCCAGATGCCGGCCGTGTTTGCAGATGGCATGTTCATCGGCCAGCATGGCTCGTGGAACCGGCGCCCCCACAGCGGCTACAAGGTGATCTTTGTACCGTTTCGGAATGGCAGGCCCGAAGGTCTGCCCATGGACGTCTTGAGCGGCTTTCTCAGCGCCACTGGCAACGCGATGGGCCGGCCCGCGGGCGTTGCCATCGACACGCGCGGTGCGCTGCTGGTGGCCGACGATGTGGGCAACGTGATCTGGCGCGTCAGCGCCAAGCCTTGAGGTCCGCATGAACAGGTACATCGCAGCCAGCGCCGGCTTCGCGCTCGTGATCTGGGCGCTGCCGGCCTTGCCGCCGCCATCCGCTGTTGTCGACGCCACCCCGCTGCGCCCAGACGCACCACCCTTGCACCGCGCCGAGTTCGGCACCGACACGCTGGTGAGTCCGCAGGCGCGGCAACTGGCTGATTGGGTCGCCCAGACCGGCGACCACGCCGGTGCCGCGTTCATCATCGTCGACAAGAAGCGTGCAAGTGTGTTCGTGTTCGAACCCGACGCACGCCTGCGCGCGCACAGCGCCGTGCTGCTGGGTTCGGCGCTGGGCGACGTCTCGGTGCCCGGCATCGGCACCCGGCCAATGGCGCAGATCCTTCCTGCAGAGCGCACCACGCCCGCAGGGCGCTTCGTCGCGGAGCGGGGCCGCAACACGCAGGGTGAAGACGTGGTGTGGGTGGACTATGACGCCGCCGTCTCGATGCACCGCGTGCGGGCGGGCACCCCGATCGAGCGGCGTGCAGAACGCCTGGCCTCACCAGCCATCGACGACAACCGCATTTCGTACGGCTGCATCAATGTGCCGGTTGCGTTCTACGAAAGCTCGATTCAACCCCTGTTTGCGCAGCGCAAGGCCATGATCTATGTCCTGCCCGACAGCAAGCCGGTCCATGAGGTCTTCGGCTTTCTTGGGACCGCGTCAACGGAACGCGGCGCCAGCCGCTCCCTGCACGCCCCGCTGCACAACGGCAATGCCGTAATCGGCAGCAACAGCGCCTGGCCTGAACGTTGAACGGCCGGCAGCGAGTCCATTGACTCGATGCCGGCCGCCGAATGGCCTTCGAATTTAGTTACGGTCGGCGCGTGCGGCGCGTTCCGAATCCATCGTCGAACGGTCCGAGGGCGAACGCATGCTGCCATCGCTGTTGCGCAAACCCGAGTTGCTGTTGGTGCCGCTGGTGCCACCGCTGAAATCGGTGCCCGTGCTGTTGCTTGTGCCCGAACGCATCGAGTCGTCAGACTGACGCTGCATGTTCGAGTTCATGCTGCCAGAGGTGGTGTTGTCGCGGGAATTGGTGCTCGGCGTCTGGCCTTGCATCGTGCCCGAGTTCTGGCCCTGATCCGGGTATAGGTCGGTCGTGGTGGTGCTGCTCGGGGTGCTGGGCGAGGTGGTCTGGGCAAACGCCATGGTGGCGGCGCCCGCCACAGCCAGCGCACTGGCAGAGGCAATCAACAGTCGGGATGCGTTCATTAGATGGATCCTGGGAAGTTAATAGATACAGATCGGCAAAGCCGGGAGAACAGACATCCTAATGATCCCGAACTGAACGTGGAGCCGGACGTTAGCGCAATGCCTTGTAGGAGAAGAGGCGCGAGGTCCGTCACTCGAACGCTCTATCGTGCAACGCTGAATGGCAACAGCTAATGCACCGTTGCGAATAACCCAGAACGGGACATTGCAGTCCTGGCTCAGCGCGGGACGAAGAATGTCGACTTCTCGACCTGAACCGCTGCAGCCGCAGGGGGTGAACCCCCGCTGGGCCCCACCGCTGTGACTTCAAAGAGGACGGGCACCGACTTCCCTTCAAGCCCCTGCGTGGCGGCGTTGGGCAGTCTGAGGCTCACCGACATCGAGGCCATGCCGGCGGCGTCGGCGCTGGCCTGCGTGGCCGCCACCTGCAGGCCGCTGATGCCGGAGGCGGCGATGCGGTAGCTCTGCGGCGCCTCGGTACGGTTCATGATCTGGATGCGGTAGACGTTCTCCACAGCGCCCTCATCGACTACACGGGCGAGCGTGCCACGGTCCTTGACGACATCGAACCTGAACGGGCTGCGCTGGGCGATGCTGGTGGCGAACGCGATGCTGGCTGCACACAGAACAGTGCCGTAGATCAGCACACGCGGCCGAAAGGCGCGCCTGAACATCTGCAGCCGTGTCCAGCCCTGCACGACCCCGTTCTCGGTGGAGTAGCGAATCAGCCCCTTGGCATAGCCCATCTTGTCCATCACGCTGTCGCAGACGTCGATGCAGGCGGCGCAGCCTATGCACTCGTTCTGCAGCCCGTTGCGGATGTCGATGCCGGTGGGGCAGACCTGCACGCACAGCGTGCAGTCGATGCAGTCGCCCAGGCCCTGTGCCGAAGCGCTGGCCTTCCTGGAGCGGGAGCCGCGGGGATCGCCGCGCGCCGTGTCGTAGGTGATGATCAAGGAATCCTTGTCGATCAGTGCGCTCTGGAAGCGCGCGTACGGGCACATGTACTTGCACATCTGCTCGCGCAGGAAGCCGGCATTGCCGTAAGTGGCCGCGCCATAGAACAGCACCCAGAAGGCGCTCCAGGACGACAGGTTCCATTCGGCCGCGGCGGCGGCCAGCTCGCGGATCGGCGTGAAGTAGCCGACGAAGCTGAAGCCGGTGACCAGCGCGATGGCCAGCCACACCGCCTGCTTGGCGCCCTTGCGCAGGATCTTGTTCGTGCGCCAGGGCGCCTGGTCCAGCCGCATGCGCGCGCTACGGTCGCCTTCGATCATGCGCTCGGCCCACATGAAGATCTCGGTGTACACCGTCTGCGGGCAGGTGTAGCCGCACCACAGCCGTCCGGCCACTGCGGTGAAGAAGAACAGCGCTAGGGCCGACAACACCAGCAGCGCGGCCAGGAAGATCAGATCCTGCGGATACAGCAGCAGGCCGAAGATGTAGAAGCGCTGCGCGTCCAGGTCGAACAACACGGCCTGCCGGCCGCCCCACTGCAGCCAGGGCAGCCCGTAGAACAGCACCTGCGTCAACCACACGAACACCCAGCGCCAGCTGGCAAACCAACCCTTCACCGAGCGCGGGTAGATGGTGGCCTGCTTCTGGTACATCGAGACGTACTCGGCACCTTCGCCCTCAGCACCGGGCGCCACCGCGATGGGGATGACCTTTCTGGGTTCGGCCATGCTCACAGCGCGCCGCCAGGCCAGCGGCCACTGGTCATCGCTTCAGCTCCCCGAGCTTGCGCTCGATCCTGCTCCAGGCCTCGGCATCCGGCAGTGCCAGCTTGGTCTGGGTGATGGGCTTCCATTGGCGGGCCAGTTCGGCGTTGAGCGGTGTGAAGTGCTGCTGATGGGACGGCACGTCTTCCTCGGCGAAGATGGCGCTGACCGGGCATTCGGGTACGCAGACCGCGCAGTCGATGCAGTCGTCCGGGTCGATGACCAGGAAGTTGGGGCCCTCGCGAAACGCGTCCACCGGACACACGTCCACGCAATCGGTGTACTTGCACCAGATGCAGGCCTCGGTGACGACGAAGGTCATCGGTGCGCGAAGGAACCGAAGATCTGCGCGTGACGCCCACGCGGCGGGATCGAAAGGGTTGCGGTCATGGGAAGCTTTCACAGGAAGGCGCTGGCATCTCCGGGCCCAGGTCCATCGGGTGAATCCTTGAAAGATCAAAGATGCATCATATCTGCACGTTAATTCCCTGCACCTCGCATAGCAATCCTGCGCCGGAGCTGATCACCCGGATCCATACCCCGTCCGGAGCCCCTTCGCGCAGGCCAACGCAGAGGGCGGCGCAGGGATTCCTCGGGGTCGCTCTGTGGGATAACGAACAGATGTGCATGGGCCTGCCGCGTGATGCTGTGCGCCATGAAATTGGCAACTGACTTCTCTGCAAGCCAAGAAGAACGCGAATCGCTCAGAGGCGCGGCAAATGCCTTCGCCTACGCGCCCCTTCGAATCCTGATTGCCGACGACTGCGACACCAATCTGCTGCTCGTCAAGGCCATCCTGCAGCGCTGGGACATCGTGCCGACGACGGCCTGCAATGGCGAACAGGCCGCCCTGCTTGCCACGACGCAAGGCTTCGACCTCGTCCTCATGGACATCGTGATGCCGGTGCTGGACGGCATTGCCGCAACGGCCAGGATTCGCCGGTTCGAGCTCGACAACCCGGCCCGCCCGCCTCTGCCCATCGTCGCCTACACGTCCCTGGACCTGGGCTCCACCAAGCTCAGCCTTGGCAGGCTGGGACTGACGGCGTTGCTGCCCAAGCCGTGCAGCGCAACTTCACTGCGCCTGTGTCTGGAACGCTGGTGCCCTGACAGGTTTTTCGCGGGCTGAGGCACCGCGCGGGTTGCACCCGCGCTTGCGGCGGCGGCTTCAGCCCACGCCCGCCGTCTGCTGCAGCACGAAGCGCACCACCTGCGCTACCTGCAACAGGTCTTGCCGCTTCTTCGTCGCGCAAGTCGAATGGCGATCATGGGCGAATGACGTGCGCTTGTCACCGGCTTCGACGGCGGTGACCTTGACGCCCTGCGGCCGCAGTTCCGCGTGCAAAGCATGCGCCAGCCTGGGTGTCCCCCAACGGGTGGACCGGTCGGGGCTGGCGTGGCGCCGGGCACGCTCGGCCTCGGCGGAGGTGATGTTGACGATGTGACCATCGCGTTGTTCGGCCACCAGCCTGACGGCGTGGTTGCCCAGCATGAAAGGCGCGCGACGGTTGCTTGCGACGATGCGCTGCCAGTCTGCCGCCGAATGCTCACCCAACGGCGCGGTGATGTCGACGGCGGCATTGTTGACCAGTGCGTCCAGCCGACCGAAGCGCTGCGCCACACGGTCAATGGCTTCGGCGCACTGCACCGGGTCGCTGACATCCAGCGGCAGCGCGATCGCGTCGATGTCACGCTCGGCCAGCACGGCGGCAAAGTCCTGAACCCGCTGTACGGCGATGTCGGCCAGCACCACCCGCATGCCGGCCGCCCCCAGGGTGGACGCAACGGCCGCCCCCAGCCCGCGCGACCCCCCCGTGATGAGCACCACGCGGCCGTGCAGCGCACGTTCAGGGATGGCGGCGAGAGCGGCTCTGATCATGGTCAGTTGCGATCGCTGCGCGCAGCACGCATGCCACTGCTGCCCATGCCGTCACTGCGGGTGCCGTCAGACAGGGTGCTGCCGTTGCTGTTGTTGCGGTTGCTCATGTCATCGGTCGAATTCAGCGTACGGCCCGTGGTCTCGGAGGCGGTGCCGGTGGTGTTGCCGGTGGTGCTGCCCATCGTGCCCGTTCGATTGCTGCCGTTGGTTGTGCCATTGGTGCTCGAGCTGCCCGACGTGCCGCTGTTGGAAGTGCCCGTTTCGCTGGTGCTCGAGCCCGTGCGGCCACCGCCCGTGGCGTCACCGGATGACGATTGCGCCTGCACGGCGATGCCGGCCAGGGCAAGGCAGCTGGCGGCGGCGATTGAAGCAAGACGAACGACGTTTTTGCGCATGGAGAATCTCCTGAAGGTTCAAGATTGGAACGACAAGTCCGCCTGGGGTTGACGGGCAGCATGCCCGACCCCGAAGGACCAGCCTTCACCGGCAAGCGGTGTGCCTGGGTCCGCGGGCGGCGTTGGTGACAGGTCCAGGACGGCGCTCCGCGTTGCCGCATTGAGTCGCAGGGGGTTCTGGCTTTCGCTGCAGCTGAAGCTTGCAAGCCCTGCGGCGATGCGATCTCTCGGCAGTGCCAATGCCAGCAAGGCCGCGAAGGCGGCCATGACGTTGGCGACGTTGTGCCAGGCGCGACCGCTCAGCGTGCTCGGCAACTGCGCCACGCTGATCAAGGGCCAGTGGCAGTCGCCGTCGGCCCACATCAGCAGGCCCTTGTTGGCGTAGACCGCGCGTCCCCCGCGCGCCAGGTGGCTGGCCAGCGCTGGATGGGCAGGGTCGGCGCCGAAATAGATGACTTCGGTGCGCCGCGGCGCCCTGGCCGCGAGCTGCACACACAGGGCGTCGTCCACGTTCAGCACCACGGCCTTGCGGGCGGTCGCCACGACCAGGCCCCTGACCCTGGCCAGGTCCTCCACCGTTTCGAGGCCGTCCTGTCCGCGGTGGTCGTTGTCGACGTTCAGGACGATGCCGACATCGCAGCGGTCGAAGCCGAGCCCGCGCTTGAGCATGCCGCCACGCGCCGTCTCCAGCACCGCAACCTCCACTTCCGGCGACATGAGCACGGTGCGCGCCGACCCGTAGCCGGTGCAGTCGCCGGTCTTGATGCGCTGTCCGGCCACGCTGATGCCTTCGGTCGTTGCGACGCCGGTGACGTGGCCCATGCGCTGCAGCGCGTGCGCGATGGCCAGCGCCGCTGTCGTCTTGCCGCTGCTGCCCGTGATGGCAATGATGGGCACGCGCCCGTCGTCACCGGCCGCGAACAGCGAGTCGACGATGGCGCGCCCGACGTGGCGCCGTGCGCCCTGGCTCGGATGCTCGTGCATGCGGATGCCGGGCGCCGCGTTCACTTCGATGATCGCGCCCGCTTGAGGCATCAGCGGCTGGGCGATGTCGCGGCAGACCAGGTCGATGCCCGCCACATCCAGGCCGATCTTGCGCGCTGCCCGCACGCAGGCCAGCGCCGTGTCGGGGTGGACTTCATCGGTCACGTCCTGCGCCGTGCCCCCGGTCGAGAGGTTGGCGTTGCCGCGCAGTCGCACGACCTGCCCGTTCAGCGGCACCGCATCCCCGTGCAATCCCTGCCGATGCAACTCCTTCACGGCGACTTCGTCCAGACGGATCCTGGTCAGCACGTTCTCGTGACCATCGCCGCGGCGCGGGTCGGCATTGATCGCGTCCACCCGTTGCCGAATGCTCGAACGCCCGTCGCCGATGACCTCGGGCGGTACCCGGCGGGATGCCGCAACCACCGAGTCGCCGATCACCAGCACGCGGAAGTCGTCGCCCTCGATGTGCTGCTCGACGATCACCCTGCGCCCGAACTGCTGGGCGCGGGCGAAGGCGGCCGCCACGGCGTCTGCACCCTCCACCGCGGTGGTCACGCCCTTGCCCTGGTTGCCGCACAAGGGCTTCATCGCCACAGGCCCGTTCGCGCCTTGCGCCGCGGCCTGGGCCGCCTCCAGCGTCGAGACGATCCAACCCTGCGGAACCGGAATCCCGGCCTCCCGCAGCAGCCGCTTGGTCAGATCCTTGTCACTGGCCAGGCCGACAGCGATGTGGCTGGTCTTGCTGGTCATCGTCGCCTGGATGCGTTGCTGCTTCACGCCCCAGCCCAGCTGAAAGACACTGGCGTGCTCGGTCAGCCGCAGTGCCGGGATGCCCCGCCGCGCCGCGGCTTCGACGATGGCGCGGGTGCTGGGGCCCAGCGCCGCGGCCTGCGCGAGTTGCCGCAGCTGCGCCAGGCCAGCGTCCAGCGTCACAGGCTTGCCGGCGGCGAGCGTCATCACCACGTCCATCGCCAGATCCAGGGCGGCCTCAGCCACGCGCTCCACCTGGAAGGCAAACACCACGCGGTAGTGCCGCGGCATTCCCGCCACCCTGCGCGCCCTGCCAAAGCCGACCTTATGCCCCGCCAGACACTGCAACTCGAGCGCCAGATGCTCGGTGATGTGGGCCATGTAGGTGCCGCGCCGCAAGCGCTCGACAAAGCCGCCGACGCAGCCGGGCGAGCAGCGGTGCTGATCCAGCGTGGGCACGGCCGCGAGCAGCGCGTCGGTGAAGCCCGGGATCGCCGTGGAGGCCACACCGTCCAGCGCCTCGAGGTCGATCACCGCCAGGTAGACGGGCCGGGCGGCGTAGATGTTGGGGCCCCACAGAACCCGACGTTCGATCACCTTCATGGAGGACCCCCTGTGTTCTTGCGCACTGCAGGTTCGCTGTACTGCCCGCACCACGATGTCACCGCGGCCACGGCTTCGCGCAGGCCGGGCGAAAGCGAGACGGCGGGTGCATCCTGGGCCTGAGCGTGCACGGGGGCGTCCAGGTCGTAGCGAACCCCCGCGGGCAGCAGATGCAGACGCACATCGGCCAGTTCCAGCGTGGCCCGGTTCGTCACTTCGGTGAAGTTCGACTGCATCTCGCGGCCGTCGATCAGCGTCACGGCACCGTCGCCGATGACCTCCACGCCATGGCCCGGGCGCACGATCAGTGCCGTGTTCTCGTCGATCCCGGCGCCCAGCAGGTAGGGGTTCTGCGCGACCACCGACAACAGGCGCCCCAGCCGCTGCCGTTCCGAGAAGTGCTGGTCGATGACGACCCGACGCACCAGCCCGAGACCGGCGCCCAGGTGAACCGAGCCCTTGTGCGGCAGCAGGTCTCTGCTGCCGTCGAAGAGCATGTGCTCGGACATGGCGGAAGCCCCGGCGCTGGTGCCGCCGATGCAGGCCCCCCGCACACGCAGGGCGCGGTGCATCGCGTGGTCGATGCGGGTGCCGCCGATCAGCGCCAGCAGGCGCCTCTGGTCGCCCCCGGTCATGAAGATGCCGTCTGCTTCGAAGACCTCGGCCGCCGTCGCTTCTTCGCAGGCTTCGTCGCGGGTCGCGATGTGGGACGTCGTGACATGACGCACACCCAGCGCGGCGAAGGCCGCCTCGTACATACCCCACATTTCAGCGTGCAGGCCGCTGGCGGCGGTGAGCACGAAGATGCGTGCATCGGGGCCGCCGGCCAGCGCCACGAAGCGCTCGAGGATGACCATGTCGTGCCGGCGGTTCTCGTGGCCGCCCACGATCACCAGGTGACCGGTGCACGAGCCGTCCAGGGCGTCGCAGGTGCTGGGGTTCATCGGGCCTCCGTGCGTTGCGCGCAGGGCGTCAACGTGACACCGCATGCGCGATGCGATCGGCGGCCGCCGGGCTCTTGAGCCGCACGCCTTCGACAAGGTCGGCGAAGCTGCCCGCACAGGCGAAGACGAGCACATCACCGGGTCTGGCCGCCGTCAGGCCCCGCCCCAGCGCATGGCGAATCCGCGGCTCGCCATGCTGCGGCTGGGCCGGAGCCGCGCTGCGCGCGCCGCGCAGGATCTCGCGCGTGATGGCGCCGGCCCCGCGGCCGCGCAGGTCGTGTTCGTAGACCACGAGCTCGTCGAAGCCTTGACCACACACCTGGCCGGTCTCGTACAGATCCTGGGGGCGACGGTCTCCGGGCGACGTGACGACGCCCACCAGCCGTGCATCACCGTCCAGCATCGAGCGCGCCGCCTGGCAAAGGGCACGGTAGGCGACCACGTTGTGCGCATAGTCGACGATGAGCTTGACACCGTCGACCTCGAACTCGTTGCCGCGCAAGGGGTTGCCTTTCGCATCGGAGACGAAGCTCGTCAAGGCCCTTGCAATGGCCGCGGTCGCGTAGCCCATGGACCGCAGGGCGGCGAGTGCGGCCAGTGCATTGGCGGTGTTGTAGCGGGCACGGCCCCGCCAGGTGAACGGGAGTCCTGCCGCCTTCACCACGTCCACGCGTTCACCGGCGCTGCACCAGACGAGCCAGCCCTCGTCGTCCAGACAAGCGCCTTCACCACCGGCTCGCAGGTGCTCCAGGAACACGGGGTTGCGCGGGTCCAGGGTGAAGAACACCGGCCGGCATTCCGGCGCCAGCGTCTGACGCATCGCCACGCACCAGGCATCGTCAGCGTTCAGGACGGCGGCCACGCGGGCGCTGCGCGCCACCAGCCCCTTGACGTGCGCCAGGTCCTGCAAGGTCTCGACGCCATCGAGCCCCAGGTGATCGCTGCTGACGTTCAACACCACGCCCACGTCACAGTGGTCGAAGGCCAGTCCACGCTTCAGGATGCCGCCTCTGGCAGTCTCGAGCGTGGCCACTTGCACCGTGGCGTCGGCCAGCACCTTGCGCGCCGACCAGTAGCCTGAACAGTCGCCCGTCTGCACGCACTGCCCGTCGATGTAGATGCCCTGCGTGGTCGTCGTTCCCGTGCGCACGCCGCAGGCGCGCAGCACGTGGGCGATCAGCTGCGTCGTGGTGGTCTTGCCATTGGTGCCGGTGATGGCGACCACCGGAATGCGGCCGTCAGGAGCGCGTGCGTGCGCCAACTGCGGCAAGGCCTGCGTGGCAGGTCCCTGTGAGGGGGCCTCGGCCAGCGCACGCAACGAGACCAGCCGCGCCTCCAGGTCAAAGGCCTGGCGCTCCAGCAGCGCCGTCACCAGCGCCACCGAGATTCGAAGCGCTTCCTCGGCCACCGCTTCTTGCTGGTAGCTGCAGACCAGGCGGTAGCGCCGGGTGGCCTTGGACGAGGCGCTCACCGCGTCGCAGGTCGTCACCGGGCTGCCGGCCCACGCCTGTACCGCAAACATCAGCCGCGCCAGCAGCCTGGCCCCACCCGCCGCATCCTCGACCACCGGGGTCCAGCCGCCCGGCAGGAGCGCTCGCAACAGGGTGGCCTGGTCCGGCAACTCCCCCAGGTCGACGGGCCAGGGGCCTTCGAGGTCGACCACTGCAACGAAGCACGGCGCCATGCGATGGATGTTCGGCCCGCGCAGGAAGCGGCTTTCGACAAGCCTCATGCCGATGCCTTGCGGGCGGTGAGCAGCACCGCGGCGATGCGATCGGCATCTGCATAGGCTGGCGCGGCCAGTTCTTCGCCAAACACGTCCGGGTCGAGTTCCCGGTAATGCCAGTCGAACCCGGCCGCGTCGAGCAGCGGTGCGACCAAGGCGCGGAAGCGGTCTGCGCCCCCGACGATGGCCGTGCCCGTGTACAGCAGCAGCGTGCCGCCCGACGCAAGGCGCGCGCTCGCCAGGCCGGCAATCGCCAGCGAAAGCCCTTCGCCCAGGCTGCCGCCACCGTGCCGGTAGCTGCGCTGCGTCGCATCCAGCAGGTAGGGAGGATTGGCGACGATCAGATCGAAGTCGCCCTCGACACCGTTGAGCAGGTCGGAGCGGCGGGCCGAAATGCGCGCAGCGCCCGCGAGCGTCGCGTTCACAGCGGTGTATCGCAGCGCTACGTCGTTGATGTCGACGGCCAACACCTCCGCGTCAGGTCGCTCCAGCGCCACCACCACGGCTCCTGGCCCGGCGCCACAGCCGATGTCCACCGCTCGACGGACGCGCACGTCCGCGGCCAGGAGCGCGGCAATGGCATCCGCGAAGCGGTAGGTGTCGGGCCCGAAGAAGACGGCGTCAGCGGCCGTCGTCGGATAGGCCGAGTGCAGGAAGAGCCGGCCGCGCAGCGTGGAAGCGCGCACGCGTGAAGCCCAGCCATCCCCGTGCGGCTCCAGCACCTCGGCGTCGCGCATCGCCTCGAAGAGTTGCGGCGTCAACACGCCCGGCATGAAGGGCCGGCTCCAGCCGAAGACGTCTTCCGCGCTGCGCGCCCAGGCATTCACCGCCCGCGCATTGACACAGGCGTGGGTCGCCGGTGTCACCGTGGTGAAGACGTAGCCGGTGGCTTGTATCGCCACGGCCAAACGCAACAGGGCATCGTCGGACATGGCCACCCTAGCGACTGAAGAGGTCGGCATAGAGCCGGGTTGCGGCAAGGCCTGCCGGCGTCGGGTGATTGGCGGGTGATAGCCGGCCTTCAAGGACGGCGAAGGCCTGAGCCTTGGTGTCGACTTCGGCCAACTGTTCGAACAGCGCATCAAGCTCTGCACAGCCGCCAGACTTCGGCTTCGCGCCAGCGTGGTGCGCGACGATCTGCTCGACCGTGGCGCCACCTTGCAGCACGGTGGCCGGCGCGTAGGCCTGGCCGCCTGCCGGGCGCCGGCGAAAGCGGTTGGTGGGCAGCGCCGCCGGCGGGCTTGGCGCGCCCGCCTGGATCCAGTCCGACAGCAGTTGCTGCTCGTAGCCGTCGAAGACACCGAACATCGGCGCCTGCTCGTCGGTCAACAGGCACCAGAAGCGGCTTTGCTCCGGGCTCTGGCCGCGCCGTATCCAGCCGGCGGACTGCAGCGCCGTCAGCAGCCCAGCAATTTCGTCGGGCGAAGACAGCCAGTCGCTCAGCGGCCGACCGCCGACGCGGCAGTAGTCCGAATGCAGTTGCGCACCCACAGCGGCCTTGTCGACGATGACCCGCTGCAGTTCCTGCTCCAGATCGAAGGATGCGATCGCCTGATGCGTGCCCATCCCGACCCCGTTCAACTGGTAGCCGATGCCCACCCGTCGATGAAATTCCGCCGCGTCGCCGATGCGCGGCATGCAGTCGAGCACGCTCTGCAAGGCCATGCGCGCGTGGCCGGTCGAGGCGTTGTCGATGGTCAGGTGCAGGCTGAAATAGTACGGGTCGATGTCGAGCTCGTTCAGCTCGTAGGCGGTGATCGGCAGATGCAGCGGCAATTGCTCGTAGCCGAGGTTGAAGCCGATCAGCTCGGGCAGGAACTCGCTGGCGTTGTGCGCCAGCGCGAGCTGCACCGCGCCCTGCGTGAAGTGCTGGTCGGGGCCGTCCTGCCACTGATCGCAGCCATAACGGGCCAGCAGCTGCTTGTAGAGCAGCACATGGTTCTGCGCCGCCGCGCCGCAGCCCAGCTCTTCAAGGTAGATGCGGATCAGGGGCGCCAGCCGCGGGTCCTGCCAACGCGGCAGCAGGCCGAACAGCCAGGCACCGTCCACGAGCTTGGTGGGGGCCACCGCGCGCAGAAAGTACATCGCATGGGCACGGCAGCTGAAGTAGCGCCGCGGTGCGCCGGCTTGCCGCTCATCGAGGTAGCGCCGATACGCCTGTGCCGTTTGATCGTGGTCGGCGTGCAGCACGCTGTTCAATGACCGCGCCTCGGTCGGAAAGCCCGCGTCGATGGCCGCCGCGTCGCGCAGCTTGTCTGCCAGGAAGGCGCGCGACGCCGAAGCCGTCAACTCGTCGATCCGGCCGGCGCTGCTGCCGCGTTCGCCCAGCATCGCAAAGTAGAGCTGCCTGCTGCTGCAGTGCCGCAGGGCCAAGGGCGGGGGTGTCGCTGGCGGCACGTCATGGGGTGCGAGAAGCATCATCTCTGGGGTCTCCTGATCGTCTCGACGGGCTCGCAACGGATGGGCGATGGCGGCGCCGGGTATCCGTGTTTCTGGCCTTGGCTACATTGGGCAAGGCACATGCCTGCGGCCGCGGGCAGCAAGTCCCATTGCTCGCGCAAGCGCAGCAGCAGGTCGTGACCCGAAATGCCCTGCGGGAACGCCGGGTAGTTGTGCCAGCGCTCGATGGACCAGGCGCGGCAGGTGCCGGCGGCAGATACTGCGGCAAGGACTCTGCTAGCAGGCTCGCGGCGCGGCCGCCATCAACGCCGCAACCGCCTCAGTGGGATCGCGCACCGGCTGGTTCTGCCCCGGCAGCGCGGGATCGGTGATCTCCGGCGGCAGGGCCGGCTGCGGTGGCATCGGCTGGGGTGACGGCGGCAATGGCACGACGTCGGGCGGCGGCTGCGGCACGTTCACGCTCAGCCCGACACCTGCCCATGCCAGCCAGGGGCCCGGGCCATGCAGCGTGGGCGTGCGAGCGATCTGACGCTTGATGATCTTCATGCTCACCGCAGGGCAAATGACGTGCCCGGCCGCGGAATGCGGGCGGGAGACAAGCCGGGAAGCGAATTTGCCACCCTCGAGATCCGCATTCGATGGAGTACCCGACATGACAACGGCTGACAAAGCGACTGCAGGCGCGAACCCGGGCCCTGCCCCGGCCCGGGAGCCGAGCCCTGTCATGCCCGGCCAGCCGCCCATGGCCGACACCAACAGCTCGATCGCGGGCGAGGAAGACCCCGGCGCCGCACTGGACCTGAGTGAAGACATCGCGACGGCCAGCAAGGCTGGCGCTGCATCAGCCGCCGCCTCATGCCGGCCGGGCAGGCGCGCCGCTTGCCGGTAGTCGAGTCCAACCCTTTGAACTGGAGATCGACCATGGCTGACAAGAATCCCTACCTGACGGGCCTGTTCCCCGACCGCGACAGTGCCGAGCGTGCCTACCAGGGCGCGGTGGAGCGCGGCTACAAGCAAGACGACATCAATCTCGTGATGAGCGACGAAACGCGCAACAGGCAGTTCGGCAGCGAACAAGGCAGAACCACTGAACTGGGCAACAAGGCGGCCGAAGGTGCGGGTGTGGGCGCGGGCATCGGGGGCACGGTGGGTGCCATTGCCGCGGCCGTCGCTGCGGTGGGCACCAGCCTGGTCGTGCCCGGTCTGGGCCTGGTGCTGGCCGGCCCCGTGGCGGCAGCCCTGGCGGGCGCCGGCGCCGGTGGCGCAGCCGGTGGCCTGATCGGCGCACTGATCGGCTGGAACATCCCCGAAGAGCGCGTCAAGGAGTACGAGACCGGCATCAAGCAGGGCGGCATCCTGCTGGGCATGCAGCCGCGCAATGGCGCAGACGCCGCCCATCTGCAAGAGCAGTGGCGCACGGCCAACGGCAGCCACGTCTACAGCTGAGTCTGCCCATTGGCTGACCGGTGAAAGATGCGCCGAGCCCACCGGCTCGGCGCTGTAACAGCCTTACTGACCAGGAGCCTGCAATGACCGAAGACGATGTCGGCGAGTACCGCGGCCAGCAGTTTCGGGTGGGAGCCCGACAGAACGGCCGCACGTGGACAGGGCACTTTCGCCTGCTGGACATCGATGCGCAGCCGGCAGAACGGGCCTCCGAGGCTGGCCGCCGCCAGTGGACCCCGATAGACCCCAACTGGGCCACCCGGCCCGAAGCCGAGCGCAACGCCACCCAGGCGGCCCATGCGGCCATCGATGCCCTTGCGCGGCAGGCTCCGCTACCGCCCGGCTGAGGCCAGCGCCTGCGCATCGAACCGCCCCTCTGCGACACCCCTCCACCGCACCGACCGCGACAGCGGTCGAAGTCCAGAATCGGGACCACGGGGAGATATTCATGCGGCATGCGCTGGTAGTTGACGACGACATTGACTCAGCAGCCGCGTTGCGCACCCTGATCGCGGGCGAGCAGTTCACGGTGGCCGTGGCCAACACCCTGCGCGACGCGCGGCGCCAGATCGCGCTGCAACAGCCCGACATCCTGTTGCTCGACCTGCAGCTGCCCGACGGCAATGGCATGGACCTGCTGGCCGACCCCGAGCTGGTGGCCAACTCCGAGGTCGTGCTGTGCACGGGGCACGCCAGCATCGAGACATCCATCCAGGCGTTGCGCCTGGGCGCTGCCGACTATCTGGTCAAGCCCATCAACCTCAAGCAGCTGCAAGGGGTGCTGTCGCGCATCATGAAGCCGGCGGTGCTGAAGGCCGAGATGGCGGACCTGGCGGCTCAGCTGGTACAGGGCGGCCACTTCGGGCACTTGTGGGGCAAGAGCGCGCCCATGCAGCGCATCTACGAGCAGATCTCGCGCGTGGCCGGCACCAGCGTCACGGTGTTCATCACCGGCGAAAGCGGCACCGGCAAGGAAGTCGTGGCACAGACCGTGCACGACCTCAGCCGCCGCCGCAAGCAACCCTTCCTGGCGGTGAACTGCGGCGCGATCGCGCCCAACCTGATCGAAAGCGAGATCTTCGGCCACGAGAAGGGCAGCTTCACCGGCGCCGAGCGCCAGCATCAGGGTTTCTTCGAGCGCGCGGGCGGCGGCACGCTGTTCCTGGACGAGATCACCGAGATGCCGCTGAACCTGCAAGTCAAACTGTTGCGCGTGCTGGAAACCAGCCGTTTCATGCGCGTGGGCGGCAGCGTCAGCCAGGAGACCGACGTGCGCATCGTCGCCGCCACCAACCGCCCGCCGTTCCAGGCCGTGGCGGCCGGCATGCTGCGCGAGGACCTGCTGTACCGGCTCAACGTGTTCCCCATCCAGCTGCCACCGCTGCGCGAACGCTTGTCCGACGTGGGCCTGCTGGCCCAGCACTTCTTGCAAGGCATCAGCCAGCAGGAAGGGCCTGTACGCCGCTTCACGCCGGCTGCGCTGGACAGGCTGGGCACCTACCCCTGGCCCGGCAACGTGCGCGAGCTGCGCAACGCCGTGCAGCGCGCCTATGTCATGGCCACCGGCGACAGCATCGACGACAGCTGGCTGCCCGGCAGCGACCAGGCCACGGCTTCGCCAGCGCGCGCCGCGACATTGCCGGACAGCGCCGATGGCGATGCCGGCAGCGACGCCGCCACCCTGGCGGCTGGGCCGGCGGTCGACCTGCAGCCGGCCGGTCCAGGCGCGAGTGTCACGCTGCCCATAGGCACATCCCTGGCGCAGGCCGAGCGGCTGCTCGTGCTGGCCACGCTTGGGCACTACAACCAGCAGAAGGAGCGTACCGCCGCAGCCTTGGGCATCAGCATCAAGACGCTGTACAACCGGCTGAAGGAGTACGCCGCCGACAGCGACCCCCGCCCGGCGCCACCGCAGTCGACATGACGCGCTGACCACCGGGCACCGCGCCTTCAGCTTGCGGTGTTGCGCGCCTGGTCGCGCAGCATGCGAACCTGATCGTGGTTGCGCTGGACGCCTTCTTGCTGCCGCTGCACCAGCGAGCGCACTTCCGGCGCCAGCCCCAGGCCCAGCGCACTGCGGTAGCTCTTCAGCGCCACGTCTTCGCCGCGCTCGGTCTCTTCCAGGATGGCCAGGTCCGTGTAGCCGGCGATCGTGCCCTTCACGGCCACCCAGCCCCGATGGGCCGCACCGGCCATCGTTCCGTCGTCTTCGGCGGAGCCGCCCAGTCGTGCCACCTGGGCTTGCAGGTCGCGCGCCGCCTGGCCGCATTCTTCGGCGCGGCGCAGGAAGAGCTGGCGCAGGTCGGTGCTGCGAACGTTCTCGCTGGATGTGCGAAAGCCGTACTCGCCGTCCTTGGAGGTCTCGATCAGCTTGTTGAGCGTGTCGATGGTGTTGTCGTCCGTCATGGTCAGGGTCCTTTGCTGAGGTGGATGCCCGGCGCCAGGGCGCGGCGCTGGGGCTGCAGTGCTGATGGCACGCGGCGTTCCCGGGCATGCCACGGGTACAGGCTGACCGCACCTGGCGAGACCGCAGCAAGGGTCGCAGGTGATGGCAGGTCTTGCCGCAATTGCGGGCCCCATCGGTAAAGCGCTTCAGCCGAACCCGGCAGGACCTGAGCCTTCGCCCATGCGACGGGCATCGCGCCCCCGCGCCTGCACCCAGCAGGATCGGGGTGCGGACAGCCAAGGGCTCGCCGCCGCCAGCGTTGCGTGCCCGGCGCGGCACGTACATTGCGTGAAGGGTTCGCAGACGCTGCAAACGCAGCGGTATCTCGTCCACCCGCAAGCCGAAGCCGCAGCGCCCCAAGGAACCCCGTGAACATGCTCGACATGCGTGCCGACCACCGGCAGACGCAGACCCTCTCTCCCCGCCTGCAGCACGCGGTGCGCCTGCTGCAGATGTCGTCGCTGGACTACTCGACCCAGGTGCGGGACACGCTGGGGAAGAACCCCTTCCTCGAAGCCGAGGACAGCGACGACCAGCTGCAGGACGGGGCCCGGGCCGACGGGTCCGAAGCTTCGGACAGCGAACGCCGGCTGAAGGATGCCACCGGCGACCTGCGCGAAGACGCGGCCGGCAGCGCCGACGCCGAGACCTACGGCGGCGATGCTGTCGATGCCGCCGCCGGCTGGCACGATGCCGACAGCGCCAGCGACCGCGAGCTCTGGCAGGCCGAGCCTGGTGCCGGCAGCGGGGCGCGGCACGATGAAGGCGGTGGCATGTCCGCGCTGGACATGATGGCCGTGGAGACGCCGCTGAACACGCATCTGCACGGCCAGCTGAACGTGCTGCCCCTGATGCCGCGTGACCTGCTGCTGGCACGCATCCTGGTCGAGTCGCTGGACGACGACGGCTACCTGCGCACGCCCCTGGCCGAGCTGCTGGAGGTGGCCGCGCTGGACCCTGCGGCCACGCTGGAAGAGATGCAGATCGCCCTGCGGCGCGTGCAGTCGCTGGACCCGATGGGTGTGGCCGCGCGCGACGTCGGCGAATGCCTGCGCCTGCAGTTGCCCTCCATCGTCTGCCCGCAGATGCGCGGCCTGGCCCGCAGCATCGTCGTCGAACACCTGCCCGCACTGGCCGCGCGCGACATCACCGGCCTGGCGCGGCACCTGCATGAAACGCCGGCGCGCGTCGAGGCGGCCTGCGACCGCATCCGCCGTCTGGAACCGCGTCCCGGCTGGCGCCTGGGTTCGTCGCGCGTGGCCTACGTGGTGCCCGACGTGGTGGTGAAGAAGCTGCGCGGCCAGTGGACGGTGCAGCTCAACCCGGCCATCCTGCCGCGGGTGCGCTTGAACCACCTCTACGCGCAGATGTTCCAGCGCCACCGCACGCCGCAGAACGCCGAGCTGGGCGCCAACCTGCAGGAAGCGCGCTGGACGCTGCGCAACGTGGAGCAGCGCTTTTCCACCATTCTTGATGTGGCCCAGGCCATCGTGAAGCGGCAGCGCAACTTCCTGGCGTACGGCGCCATGGCGATGAAGCCGCTGGGCCTGCGCGAGATTGCCGATGCGGTGGGCATCCACGAAAGCACCGTGTCGCGAGCCACCAGCCACAAGTACATGGCCACGCCCAACGGCGTGTTCGAGCTGAAGTACTTCTTCTCGCGCTCGATGCTCAGCACCAGCGGCAGTGCCTGCTCGGGCACCGCCATACGCGGCCTGGTGCGGGACATCATCGAAGCCGAAAGCCCGGACAAGCCGCTGTCAGATGTGGAGATCACGCGTCAGCTGGCCGGGCAAGGCCTGGTACTGGCCCGCCGCACGGTGACCAAGTACCGCCAGTTGCTGAAGATCGAGGCGGTGGACCGCCGGCGCCGGCACTGTTGAGGCCGGCACTGCGGCCGTCTCGGCGGGCAAGCCCGCCGTTCATTCGAACCTTCCCCTCAGTTCCAGCGCCAGGTCCAGATGACGTCGATGGCGTTCTCTGAGCCTGCGCGCGCGCGCAGCGTGATGCGGTTAGCCACCCGGTAGATCAGCTGCAGCGTGCCGCCGGCCGTGCCCAGGGCCTGCTCGTAGCCCACGTACACGCGCTTGGAGATCTGCTTGCCCAGGCTGATGATGGTGTCGTCCACGCCGCCCGCGCTGCCTCGGCTCACCGAAAACTCGTCCAGACCCAGGCGCTGCAGGAAGCCCCCGTCGCCGTTCTGGTCGCCGGCCAGAAGGGCCAGCGCGGCGCGTTGCAGCAAGGCGGTATCGTCGCGGCCCAGGCCCACCGGGGCACGGCCCAGCACCAGCCAGGTCAGGGTGTCGAAATCGTCGAGCGTCGGCTCGCTGTACAGCCGCACCCGGGGGTTCACCGCCGTGCCGCTGACGACCACGCCGACACGTTCGTCGATGTCGCCACGCAGCGCCAGGATGTCCAGGCTGGGCGTGGCCACCTCGCCACGGAAGATCAGGTCGCCGCGTTCGATGCGCAGGTTCTGGCCGTAGGCCGAGTAGGTGCCTTCCTCGGCGCGCACCACGCCGTTGACCGCCAGCTTGCCGCCGGGGGTGCTGACCCGCAACTGGCCCCGCAGCAGTGTGTCCAGCCCGCGCCCGCGCAGGCGCAGCGCGGGGCCCAGGTCGACGCGCAGCACCACATCGGCGGCGGCGGCAACGGCCGTCGGGGGTGCTGCGCTGGATGCCGGGTCGACCGCGGCCACCGCACCGGCCGCGGGTGCTGGCCGCAAGGGCGCGCGGTTCACCACCAGCACGTCGCTGCTCAGCCGGGGAGCGTCGGCCTGCGTGACATCGATCAGCCCTTCGTCGATAAGGAAGCTGCCTCGCGCCGTCAGGCTCTGCGCGCGCAGCCCGAGCTCGACCGAGCCGGTGGTGGTGATGCGGCGGTCGTAGCGGTCCAGCAGGCGCAGCTTCTCGGTGGCCACACGCAGGTCGGCCGTCAGGCCCTCGCCGAAGCGGGCGCGGCCGCTGGCGCGCAGCCAGCCTTCGCCCGCGCCGTCGCGGAATTCAGCCTGGCGCAGGGTGGCTTCGTTGCCGTCCAGCGCCACGTCCAGCGTGCCCTGCGTCAGGTGTATGCCCTCGAACAGGTTGCGCACGCTCAAGCGCTCGCCGGTGATCTCGCCGCGGATCTCGGGCTGCCCGACCGTTCCACCCAGGCTCGCGGCCACCCGCAGCTGGCCGCCCAGCCGCCAACCCGCCGGCAACCAGGGTGCCCACACCTGCAGCTGCGGCACGATGAGGCTCAAGCCCCCTTCCAGGCGCGCGCTCGCTTCGGGCCACAGCGCCTGCGCGGTGGTCTGCACCGACTGCAGGCCGCCGACCACGCCCACGTTGCGCCCCACCAGCGCCTGCGTGGCCTGCCAGCGGCCGTTGTGCGCCGCCAGAGCGACGCGCAGGTCGCTGATCGCCAGCGCGCGCGCGGCGCCGTCGACGCGCAGGCTGAGATCGCCGCCGGTGCGTTCGATGCTGATGTCGGCGTCCAGCCGTTCGCCACGGGTCACGGCGATGCGCCCGGCCAGCGCCAGGTCGCCGTGCCAGCCGAACTGCGGTTGCAGGCGGGCCAGCAGCGGCGCCACCGACAACGGTTCCAGCTGCGCCTGCAGCTCGATGCGCGGCGCATCGGCGGGGCCGGCCCCGGCCTGCCAGATGGCGCGCTGCCAGTTCAGCCCGCCGCCGAAAGCCGCCACGCGGCCCGGCTCCAGCAGCGCCTGCCGGGCCTGGCCACCGGCGGCCAGTGTCAGTGCGAATGAGAGGTTGTCAGCTGCCAGCCAAGGCGACCCCGGTGCGTTGCGCGGTGCCGCACGCAGCTGCGCGATGCGAGCGCGCCAGACGCCCCCGGCCGCCACGCCGGCGCCCGGGCGAGCCGGTGTCCACTGGCCGGCAGCCTGCAACTGCAGCGCACTGCCGCTCTGCGTGGCCAGTCCGGACACGGTGTCGGCCCAGGCCGGGGGACGAACGGGGCTGCTGGCCCGCACTTGCAGGCGGTGCTCGGCCGCTGTTCCCTCGAGCCGGGCCACCAGCGTGTCCGCACGCTGCACGCCGCGGGCGATGTCGCTGGCCTGCAGGTCGAACTGCAGGGGCGCGTTGGCGCCATCCGTGGACAGGTTCCAGCGCGCCTGGACGCGGCCCACGCCGAGCTGCGGGCTGCGCAGGCCACGCGCCTCCAGGCTGCCTTCGCTGCGCAGGCTGGGCCATTGGCCTTGGGCGCTGGCCTGGGCGCTGAGGCTGCCCTCGCGCGGCCACCAGGCGCGCGCATCGGCGGGCAGCAAGCCGGCCAGCGGCGCCAGC